>NZ_SZWU01000076.1:196444-207905 GCF_005280935.1 Citrobacter sp. wls757
ATGAACTGACGCCGGAAAATACAGTGGACGGGGATGGCGGTCAGAATACTGCAGCGGGTTCAGGTGATACAGGTGTTGATCTGACCGGAAGTGAAACAAACGGGGCCACGGGCCAGACGGGAGCAGAAGTGGCGCGGAAAGCGGTTTTTTTCCTGGGACCCTATCATCGTTATTCACGCGGTGATACGGCCTGTTTTGATGCTGAGTACGCAGAGAAACTGGTTGAACGCCATATTGCGGTATGGCCAGAAGATGCGGAAAAGGCGCTGAGTCCCCGCAAGGGAGCCGATGACCATGATACTGACATTGGATGATGTGAAAACCCAGCTCCGTCTGGAGCCGGATTTCACGGAGCATGACGACATGCTCACTAAAATGGTGGCGGCAGCGCAGAAGAGTATTGAGCGTGACTACTACTGCAAACTGGTGGGAAGCGATGACGAACTGCAGGCGCTGCCGGAAGGGGTACGCGGTTTTGTGGCGGATGAAGATATCCAGCTGGCCATGCAGTATCTGGTCGGGGATGCGTATCTGAATGGTTTCACTGGTCAGTGGCTGGAGACGGCTGCGGTCCGGCACCTTCTTTTCCCGTTGCAGGAGAACACGGTATGAGCCTGAAGCCGGAAGAAATGACCTGCCGTCTTTCGATTGGGTATATGCAATCCGGCCGGGGGCCGCTGGGTGAACATCTGCCGGAACAACTGGTCGCGACCGGGAAAGCCTGGGCGAAGCGCGAGCTGGTATCGGGCAGAAAGGTCCGCACACTGGATCAACAGCAGGTTGTTGAAACGTGTCTTTTTACCACTCATCCGAACCTGAATATTGATATCGACTGGAAAATAACGACGTCTGACCGGGTTTATATCGTTCGTAACGTCGAACGTCTTGCGGACCGCATCATCATCACAGGGGAGGCAAACGCACGTCATGATCGAGCTGGCATTAAAGACAGCACTTGAACGCCTGACCGGGCTGGATGTTTATCCTCTGCTCCTGCCTGATGAGCTGCAGGAGGGGATTACTTACCAGTGTATTTCCGATCCGGAGCTGTACGCCGGACTGTTGCGCACAGGTCTGATTGCGGGCCGCTTCCAGATAGCGATTCATCTGCTTAATGACTACACCCGCCTGTTACAGCTGGATAAGAAGATCAGCGCGGAATGGACCGCTATCGTGCATGGCCAGCTGGAGGGTTTTCCCGTGCAGAATGTGGTCCGGGGTGGAATACAGCAGAGTAAAACGGTACTGACCAGCGGCAATATTCAGTACCGGCTCGTGCGGGATTTTACCTTTCACTACCGGGACGCCTCACCATGATCACTATGGACGTAAAAGGGCTGGACGAGCTGGAGCGGCAGCTTACTGCGCTCGGTGAAAAGGTCGGCACGAAGGTGTTATGTGATGCAGGGCGTGAGGCGCTGAAAGTGGTGGAAGAAGACATGAAACAACATGCCGGCTTCGACGATGCGTCCTCTGCAGAGCATATGCGTGATTCCATCAAAATTCGTTCATCCACCCGGAAAGGTCGCGGAAATACGGTGGTCATCCTTCGGGTTGGCCCCAGCAAAAAGCATTACATGAAAGCGCTGGCCCAGGAGTTCGGTACGGTGAAACAGGTTGCCGATCCGTTCATCCGTCCGGCGCTGGATTACAACGTCCGGCAGGTTCTGCGCATTCTGACCGTAGAAATCCGCAATGGCATTCAGAACAGGTAGCAACCGCTGCCCACTATTTAAGAGAGAATCATTATGGCTGATGAAAATAACACGCCAAAATCATCCCCTGAGTACGCAATGCTTCCTGCCGGGACGGTGGTGAAGTTTGGGGAGGTTGGAGCCGCTGTAGCGGCGTTGAAACCGCTGATTAACTGCAAGGCGCTGGGCGCGACAGGTCAGACGGGAGGATTTGTCGACTGTACCACCCTGCTGGACAAGAGTAAGCAGTCGGTGTCAGACCTGCCCGAAGGGCCGGAGAAATCGCTGGGCTTCATTGACGACCCGGAAAACGAAGATTTCACTGCATTCCTCAATGCTGCGGAACAGCGTAAGACCGTTCAGTTTTATATTGAGCTGCCGAACAAACGAACGGCTTCAATGATCCTTGCGCTTTCAGGCTGGCAGATGAACGAAATCACAGCGCCTGCCAGTGAGGTTATCCAGATTACGGTGCAGGGTAAGCAAAATAACATTAAATGGGGGATTGCCGCCCCGGCGCCAGATGCCGGAGCGTAATCCGTTTCCCGTTACACACCGCCTCCGGGCGGTTTTTTTTCGTCTGAAAAACAGGATACACCATGTCTGAATTTAGCCTCTCCGCACTGAAAAATGCACTGCTCAAAACGAAATCCACGCCTACTGAAACTGAAATTTTAGGCACAAAGGTTTACCTGCGTCGGCTGACGGCGGCTGAGCTTATTGATCATGAAGATGCACTCATCGAGGCGCAGGCCTCTGGCAATGCCCGCATGGCGTCTGAGCTGAGCGTACAGATTGTTATCGACAGTCTGGTTCAACCTGACGGCTCGCCGATTAAAGCCAAAGACAAACCCACGGCGAAGGAGCTGCTGGCGGCACACGATAACGTTGTGCTTCTGGATGCCATCGACAAAGTGAAAAAGCACGCCATCGGTAAGCTGGAAATCGCCGAAAAAAACTGAGTGACTCGCCCTGGCTGGAGCTGATTTTCTGGCTGGCCGACCGCTGGGGCGAGCCTGACCCGTCAAAAATTGCGGCGCTTCCGGCTGACACGCTTTTCCACTGGCGTGCTTTCTTCCTCAAACAGGGCATTTTCAAAAAGCCTTCGCCAGAAGGTTCTGACAATAACCCGCCTCCTGTTAAATCCACCACCGCCGCTGTGAATCCGAGTCTGGATGCGCAGTGTGCGGCAGTCATGAAGGTATTAATGTAATGGGTGACGTTGCCTCTCTTGCCGTTGGGCTGCATCTGAATGCAGCGAACTTTAAATCGCAGCTGATGAGCGCCTACGGCAGCGCTGAGAGTCAGTCACGCCAGTTTAACCGCAATGCCCGGGCTGATGCGAAAAAGACGGAGGATGCCTATAAGCGTGTTTCTGCTTCGGTATCAGGGCTGGCTGGCAGGCTGGCAGGTTTTGCCGGGGCGGGGTTATCGCTGGGCACCATTATCAGCACCACGCGGCAGTACAGCCAGTCGTTGTCGGATTTGCAGGCTATCACCGGTGCCACCAGTGCGCAGATGAAACTGTACGATCAGGCGGCGCAGGAAATGGGCCGCTCAACGGAATACAGCGCATCACAGGCCGCCGAGGCCATTAAACTGATGGCTTCGGCAAAGCCTGAACTGCTGAGTACCTCTGCGGGGCTGACAGCGGCGACCAAAAGCGCGTTAACGCTGGCCCAGGCGGCAGGGACGACGCTTCCGGATGCCACCCGAACGCTGGCCCTGTCATTAAACCAGTTTGGGGCGGGAGCCAGTGAAGCGGACCGGTATATCAACGTGCTGGCTGCTGGCGCGAAATTTGGCTCATCGGAGATAGCCGATACTGCTGCCGCGATTAAAAATGGCGGGGTGGCAGCGGCACAGGCTGGCGTGGGTTTTGAAACCCTCAATGCCGCCATACAGGTACTGGCAGAGCGCGAAGTGAAAGGTGGCGAAGCCGGGACCGCGCTGCGTAACGTGATCCTGAATCTGGAGAAGGGAACCGATAAGACCCTGAAGCCTTCTGTTGTCGGGCTGAGCCAGGCGCTGGAGAACCTGGCGGGAAAAAACCTGTCAACCAGGCAGGCCGTGAAGCTGTTCGGGGTGGAAAACCTCAGCGCGGCATCTATCCTGGTTCAGAACCGCGAGAAGGTGGAGTCGCTGACTGCCGCCCTGACCGGTACGCAGACCGCGCATGAGCAGGCCGAAATCAGGGTAAATAACCTGAACGGCGATCTTCTCAGCCTGACTTCTGCTTTTGAAGGTCTGATTATTAAGGTAGGACAGAGCGGAAACGGCCCGCTGCGCAGTGGTGTTCAGACCGTTACCGATGCCATTAATGGCCTGACGGATAATTTTAATACGGTCGCCAACGTTGCTCTGTATACACTGATTCCTGTTCTGGCGACAAAACTGACGGCAGGTATCAGGGGGAACATCGGTGCCTGGGTTGAGCAGCAGCAGGCAGTCAGGGCCAGCGCGATGGCGCAGGCCGATATGGCGCGAAAAACGCTGGAAAGTACCGCCGCTACGCTGGCACAGAATAACGCAGAATTCGGGCGTTATCGGGAAATGGAGAAAAGCGCCAGACAATTTGGCCTTAACGTGAGTTACCAGAGCGAGTTTAACCGCTTAATCCGCCAGGAAACCGAGCAGACACTGCTTTCCACCCAGGCAAAGAGCCAGCTGAATGCTGCCAATAAACAGCTTTCAGTTTCAGCCCGCGCGGCCTCTGCAGCAGTAGGTATGGCCAGAGGGGCGCTGGCACTGGTGGGCGGTCCAGTGGGCGCAGCGATGCTGGCCGCTTCGGCGTTGCTCTATTTCCATAATCAGGCGAAAAATGCCCGTCAGTCAGCGATTGACCTGAAAAATGCTGTTGTTGAAACGAATGAAGAGCTAAAAAAACTGTCGCTTAACCAGCTCAACGTGAAGCAGTTGGACATTGATGAACAGTTTGAGAATCAGGTTATTCAGCGAAATAAACTGATTAAAGAAATTCAGGATGCGGAAAGCCGTATTGATGGATTGAGTGGCTTCGATCCGTTCGGACAACTTAAAGGCGTACAGAACGATAAAACCCGCTACAAAGGGGATCTGGATGCCGTTGAGCAGGGGTTAAAACTCCTCAAAGAACGGCAAAAAATTGTCAAAGAGGCCATAGAACAAGCTAAATCAGGGAAAACCGATCCCACACCGAAGCCGGATAAACCAGGGAATGAAACAGGGAGTGATAAACCTGATACCCCCTGGACCGGGGAAGGCGGGGATACTGGTAAGGGGCAAAAGTCGAAGGTTAACCAGTATGAGCAACTGCGGCGTGAAATCGAAGCGGCGCATGCCTCCAGTCTCGGACGTATCAACCTGCAGGAGCAAGAAAGCGCCAGAAAACTTCTTGAAGCCGCCCGCGCTGACGGAGCCAGCGAGGCTGATATTCAGAAGACTTTGCTGCTGAATGCTGAAAACTATCACAAACAGCGCCTCGAACTGGCAGAACAGTATGCGCCAGCCAGAGCAACTCTTACGAAAGAGCGTGAAACGAGCCAGGAGCTGAAGTCGCTCCTGAATGCCCGTATTCTGGATGAAAAGGAATACCAGACGGCCAGAATCACGCTGGCACAAAGTACGGCCCGCGAACTGTTACAGGCACAGGCAGCTGCAATGTCTGCCCCTCTGATTGATATCGCCGGGACGGTTGATCCGCTGGCAGAACTGCGCAATCAACTGGCCGAGCGTCAGTCACTGCTGCAGGCGTTTTACCAGAATGATGCGATCAACAAAGAGCAGTACGAACTGTTGAAGCAAAAGGCGGATAAAGATTCCGCTGATGCGCAGTACCAGACGGCGGTGGAGCTTTATAAGTCGCAGGGAAACCTGAGCAGCCTCGCCATTGGCCTGATGGAAACCACCCAGGAGCGAACCTCCAACATGCTGACCGGCATGCTGAATGGTACACAGACACTCCGGGACGGGATGATTGGGTTATTTTCCTCCCTGACACAGTCGGTGATTAAAAACCTTGTCGATATGGCAGCGCAGGCGCTGATTACCAACACCATCCTGAAATCCATCATGGGTATCGGCGGCAGTCTTTTTGGCGGCGCAGCCACCGCGAGCACCGGCACGGCCATCAGCAGTTTTGGTAGCAGTTTTAGTTTTAATGCGAAGGGCGGTGTTTATGACTCACCTTCATTAAGTGCCTACAGCAACGGCATCTATGACAGCCCGACCCTGTTTGCTTTTGCAAAGGGGGCTGGCGTGTTTGGTGAGGCTGGTCCGGAAGCCATTATGCCTCTGGCGAAAACGACTGACGGTACGCTGGGTGTCAGGGCGCTGGGTGACCCGGGTTCCTCTGGTGGTGGTATGAATGGGGGGATTGCTTATTCACCTGTGTATCACATTGCCATTCAGAATGACGGGCAAAACGGGGAGATAGGGCCGCAGGCATCGCAGATGCTGGTCAAAATGATCGATACGCGTGTCATGAGTATCCTGAGAACTCAGGGACGTGATGGTGGCATGCTGGCGGGAGGATAAGTGAAAACCTTTCATTGGGCACCCAGGGAGGGGATGCAGTCTTCTGTTTCCCCTTCGGTGACAACCATAAAATTTGGGGATGGCTATGAGCAACGTCGCCCGACCGGACTCAACCATCAGTTAATTAACTTCCAGCCTGTTTTCCGTATAACGTCGGACAATTCCCGCACCGCACTTGAAGCGTTTCTGGCCGAGCACGGAGGATATAAAGCCTTTCTGTGGCGACCGCCAAAATACAACCGCACGCTAAAAGTTGTCTGCCGGGAGTGGTTTGTTACGGACAACGTCACGTATTCCGATTTCAGCTGTAAATTTGAGCAGGTCATTGCTTAAGGATCCTTATGCAAGATATTCCTCAGAGCACCCTCAACGAAACCACGAAAACCGAACAGTCGGCCCGCATTGATTTGTGGGAAATCGACCTGACGGACTTTGGTGGCCAGCGTTACTATTTTTCAAATGAACTGAACGAGAAGGGCGAGCCGGTCACCTGGCAGGGCCGGAAGTATGACGTATATCCGATACAGGGAACCGGGTTCGACCTGGTAGGGAAAGGGACTACCGCCCGCCCGACGCTGGCGGTGTCGAACCTGTTTGGCATGGTTACGGGACTTGCGGCAGATATGCAGAGCCTCGTCGGGGCCACGGTGGTAAGGCATGTTGTGTACGCCCGTTTTCTCGATGCGGTGAACTTTACAGGCGGCAACCCGGAGGCCGATCCGGAACAGGAAGTAGTCAGCCGCTGGGTGATTGAACAACTGTCAGAGCTGAAAGCCACCACGGCGACCTTTGTGCTGGCCACGCCGACCGAAACGGACGGCAGCGTGTTTCCGGCGCGGATCATGCTGGCTGATGTCTGCAACTGGACCTACCGTTCTGAGGAGTGTGGGTATGCCGGGTCGCCTGTGGCGGATGAATTTGACAAACCCACGGCAGACCCGGCAAAAGATGCCTGCAGCAAATGCCGTACTGGCTGCGAGCTGCGTGATAACCTGCCGCGCATCGGCTGCTTCCTCTCGATTAACCGTCTTTCCTGATGGATACACCCATGAAAAAAACTATCCTGGCGCATGCCGCTGCGTGTGCACCGGCTGAATCGTGCGGCTGGGTGGTGAAGACGCCTGCCGGGGAGCGGTATTTTCCCTGCCAGAATCTTTCCGCTGAACCGACAATGTATTTCCGCATGGATCCGGCAGATTACCTTCAGGCGCAGGCGGTGGGAGATGTGGTGGCCCTGGTACACAGCCATCCCGATGGCCTGCCGTTTCTCAGCGATGTTGATCGCCGCCTGCAGGTGCAAAGTGGCCTGCCGTGGTGGCTGGTCTGCGATGACCGGATATACAAATTTCGCTGCGTGCCGTTCCTCACAGGGCGGGCTTTTGAGCATGGCGTGGCTGACTGTTACACCCTGTTCCGTGATGCGTACCATCTGGCCGGTATTGAGATGCCGGATTTTGCGCGGAAGGAGGACTGGTGGAAGCAGGGGGATAATCTGTATCTGGATAATCTGGAGGCGACCGGTTTTTACCGGGTGAATGCCACAGAGGCCCAGCCCGGAGACATTCTGATTTGTTGTTTTGGTTCATCGGTTGCCAACCCTGCTGCGATTTACTGCGGCGACGGCGAACTGTTGCACCATATTCCTGACCAGCTCAGTAAACGCGAGAGGTATACCGACAAATGGCAACGCCGCACACACTCCATATGGCGACACCGGGCATGGCACGAGTCTGCCTTCACGGGGATTTACAACGATTTGGCCGCCGCTTCAGCCTCAGTATAAAAACGGGGGCCGAGGCCATTTACGCGCTGGCCATGCAGGTTCCGGGGTTCCGGCAGAAAATGAATGATGGCTGGTATCAGATACGCATTGCAGGCCTGGATGTGAATGAAACCAGCCTGTCAGCCCGTCTGCACGAGCCGCTGCCAGACGGTGCCATTATTCATATTGTCCCACGCATGGCTGGGGCTAAATCCGGTGGTCTGTTCCAGGTGGTGCTGGGAGCAGTAGCAATAGCCGCGTCCTTTTTTACAGCAGGGGCTTCACTGGCAGCCTGGGGAGCAGCGTTATCTGCCGGTGCTATTTCGGCATCCTCGGTTCTGTTTTCTATGGGGGCGGCCATGATGCTGGGTGGTGTGGCGCAGATGCTGACGCCGCAGGCAAAAATCCCCTCGTCCCGGCAGACCGATAACGGCAAACAGAACACCTATTTTTCGTCGCTGGACAACATGATGGCGCAGGGTAATGCCCTGCCGGTGTTATACGGTGAAATGCTGGTCGGATCCCGCACGATCTCCCAGGAAATCAGCACACGGGATGAAGGCGGCGGGGGGCAGGTGGTGATCATCGGTCGCTGACTTACAGCAGCATATTTGTATTTACACAAAACCGCCTCCGGGCGGTTCTGTCGTTTCAGAGGGAACAGATTATGGGTAAGGGTGGTGGCAGCAGTAAAACACCGCATGAGGCTCCTGACGACCTGAAATCCAGTCAGATGCTGACGGTAGTTGATGCCATCTGCGAGGGGCCGATTGAAGGTCCTGTGGACGGGCTGAAGAGTGTCAGAATTAACAAAACGCCGGTCCTCGACAGCGACGGTAACGCGATGGTTCACGGTGTCACTGTGGTTTACCGCGTGGGGGAGGATGAGCAGACTGAGATGGAGGGGTTCGAAGACTCCGGTGCTGAAACCCTGCTGGGCGTGGAGGTGAAGAAGTCAGAGCCGGTGACCCGCACCATTACCACTAAAACGCTGGACCGTCTGCGCTTTACCTTTGGTGTGCAGTCGCTGGTCAGCACCAGTACCAAAGGCGACCGCAACCCGACCAGTGTACAGATGCTGATCCAGTTTCGCCGAGATGGCCAGTGGCAGGTGGAGCGGGATATCACCATTACGGGGAAAACGACTACGCAGTTTCTGGCATCCGTGGTGATTGATGATTTACCGCCCCGACCGTTTGAAGTCCGCATGCTGCGCCTCACTGATGACAGCACGACAGACCTGCTGCAGAACAAATCGGTGTGGTCGGGCTATACCGAAATCATCGATGTGAAACAACGTTACCCGAATACCGCTGCTATTGGCGTAAAAGTGGACGCGGAGCAGTTTGGCAGCCAGCAGGTGTCTCGTAACTACCACTTGCGTGGGCGCATTGTGCCGGTGCCGTCAAATTACGACCCGTTAACGCGGACTTATACGGGACTCTGGGACGGGACGTTTAAACCTGCCTGGACAGATAATCCGGCCTGGTGTGTGCTGGATATGCTGACTCACCCGCGCTATGGCATGGGAAGCCGCATTGCTGTTGCCGATGTCGATAAGTGGGCGCTGTATGCCATTGCACAGTACTGCGATCAGCCTGTTCCTGACGGTTTTGGCGGGACAGAGCCGCGTATCACCTGCAATGCGTATCTGACGGACCAGCGTAAAGCGTGGGACGTACTGGGGGACTTCTGTTCCCTGATGCGCTGCATGCCGGTCTGGAACGGCAGTACCCTGACGTTTGTGCAGGACCGGCCCGCCGATAAAGTCTGGACCTATACGCAGAGTAATGTGGTGATACCCGCTGACGGTGCGCCGTTCATCTACAGCTTCAGCGCACTGAAAGAGCGACACAATGCCGCCGAGGTCCGTTACACCGACCCGAACAACGGCTGGGAAACGTCCACCGAACTGGTGGAAAACGACGCTGCCATCCGGCGCTACGGTCGCAACGTTCTGAAGATGGATGCATTCGCCTGTACCAGCCGTGGGCAGGCGCACCGCGCCGGACTGTGGGCCATCACCACCGAATTGCTGGAAACGCAGACGGTGGATTTTTCCGTAGGGGCTGAGGGATTACGCCACGTTCCCGGCGATATCATTGAGGTCTGCGACAGTGATTATGCCGGTGTGACCGTGGGCGGACGCGTCCTGTCGGTCGACAGCCTTACGCGCACGCTCACGCTGGACCGTGAGGTGGAGATACTGGCAGGCGGCAATGTGGTGCTGAACCTGGTGGGCAGCGATGGCCAGCCTGTTACCGTGGCAGTTACCGCACATCCGGCTCCGGACCGCGTGACCGTCAGCCAGTTACCCGATGGCGTGGCGGCGTACAGCGTGTGGGGACTGAAACTGCCGGACCTGCGCCAGCGCCTGTTTCGCTGTGTGGCCATACGGGAAAACGATGATGGCACGTATGCCATTACCGCCGTGCAGCATGTTCCGGAGAAAGAAGTCATCGTGGATAACGGGGCGACGTTTGATCCGTTACCGGACACCGGTATCACGAATACGCCGCCTGCCGTGCAGCACCTGACCATAGATATTCTGGCAGAGGAGGGACAGTATCAGGCGCGGGCACGATGGGATACCCCGCGTGTGGTGAAGGGGGTGAGTTTTTCCCTGCGTCTGACGGTGAAAGCGGAAGATAACAGCGACCGCCTGGCCAGCAGCCTGACCCTGAGCGAAACGGAGCATACTTTCCGTAACCTGACGCCGGGGCGCTACACCCTGACGGTGCGGGCGGTGAACAGCCAGGGCCAGCAGGGCGATCCGGGCAGCACGGATTTCAGCATCGCTGCGCCGGCAGTACCGTCTTATGTTGAGCTGACTCCCGGCTATTTTCAGATAACCGCCACCCCGCGCCAGGCGGTATATGACCCCACGGTGCAGTATGAATTCTGGTTTACAGATACGCAGATTGCCGATACCCGCCAGGTGGAAACCGATGCGCGTTATCTCGGCACCGCGCTGTACTGGATTGCAGCAAACGCGAATATAAAACCCGGCAAGGATTATTACTTCTATATCCGGGCCGTGAACCAGGTCGGGAAATCGGCGTTCGTGGAGGCTAAAGGGCAGGCCAGCAACGATGCGGCGGGTTACCTGGATTTCTTCAAAGGGGAAATCACCGAAAGCCATCTGGGGAAAGAGCTGCTGGAGAAGGTGGAGCTGACGGAGGACAACGCCAGCCGGCTGGATGAGTTTTCGAAAGAATGGCAGGACGCGAACGGAAAATGGAATGCCATGTGGGGCGTGAAGATAGAGCAGACCGAAGACGGGAAGCACTATGTGGCTGGTCTTGGGCTGAGCATGGAAGACACGGAAGAAGGGAAGATAAGCCAGTTCCTGGTGGCAGCAAACCGTATCGCGTTTATCAATCCGGCGAATGGCAATGAAACTCCCGCCTTCGTGATGCAGGGTGACCAGATATTTATGAACGAGGTATTCCTCAAGTATCTGACGGCTCCCACTATCACCAGTGGCGGG
>NZ_SZWU01000076.1:207958-210004 GCF_005280935.1 Citrobacter sp. wls757
GATGGCAGACTGACTGCCCGTAATGCGGATATCAGCGGTAATATCAGCGCGAATTCCGGCACCCTCAATAATGTGACGATTGAGGAAAACTGCACTATAAAGGGGACGCTCCGGGCCGAGCGTATCCTGGGAGATATTGTTAAGGCTACTGGTAAGGAATTTCCTTACTTCGTTGTTCCCAATACTGGTGAAAAACGGTACGCCAACGGGACGCTGACAGTCGTGATTGAAGATGACCAGTCTTTTGACCGACAGGTTTCCATTCCTGCGATTACCTTTCAGGGGGCAGCGTATGACAGCCAGACCAGTAATGACTTATGGGATGCCTGTACGCTGACTGTCAGGAAAAACGGGGTGGAGATATACAACCAGACAAGCAGAGGTGTACCGGCCGTTTTTACGCGGACACTGGATATGCCTGCCGGGAGCGGACGGATGACGCTGAGTTTCAGCGTCAATACACACGGTAACAGCAGTGGCTGGCCATATTCCCGAATCAGTGACCTGCTGGTTATTGTGACGAAAAAGTCATCAGCCGGGATAACAATCAGTTAATGACAGAAACCGCCTTCGGGCGGTTTTTTTATGGAGGAATTATGGCAGTACTTATCTCTGGAGTGCTCAGAGACGGGGCCGGCAAACCGGTTCAGAGCTGCACTATTCAGCTGAGCGCTAAGAAAACCAGCTCGACCGTTGTTGTTGAGGTGACTTCATACTCTATTACAGGAGCGGACGGTCACTACAGCATTGAGGCTGAGCCGGGTTATTACAGTGTGTCACTGTTGCGGGAAGGTTTTCCTCCCTCAGTGGCCGGCGATATTTATGTGGCCCCGACCGATGCGCCGGATACCCTGAATGCGTTTCTCGATGCTCCAAAGGATGCAGACCTGCGTCCGGAGGTGATGAAACGTTTTGAGGAAATGGTAAACCGCGTTGTGGATTTGAGCGGTGCAACAGAGAAGGATCGGAAACTCGCTGAACAGGCCGCACAGTCAGCAGCGCAGAGCAATGATGCGGCAGCATTGTCTGCAACGGCTGCAACAGAGTCACAGCGCCAGGCGGCACTCTCTGCGGATGCTGCTGATGATTCTGCCCGGTCTGCTGCAGATAATGCCCGACAGACAGCGCAGAACGTTCTGGCCAGCAGTGTAGATGCTGACAGTGCGGCAAAGTCGGCACAGACAGCGACGGAACAGACCGGAAAGGCAAAGATCGCCGCTGATGCGGCACAGAAAGCGCAGCAGGAGGCAGGCGCTTCGGCACAGTCTGCAGCGGGGAGTGCCGGAAGTGCATCTGCGTCAGCACAAACAGCGGGTGAGCATGCCGGTAATGCAGCCGCATCTGAAACCTCAGCACGTGAAAGCGCCCTCACGGCTACACAGGCTACAGAACAGGGGGATAACAGCGCTGCATCTGCAGCACTAAGTGAACTGCATGCTAGGGAGTTCAGTGAAAAGGCTGCTAAATCAGAGACTGAGGCAGCAGGCAGTGCACAATCGGCTTCCTTAAGTGAAGCATCAGCATTGCAGGCTGCGAAAACTGCTGAGAATCAACAAAATGCAGCCACTGATAGTGCCACTCGCGCAGAGCAGGCCAGAGATGAGGCCCTGACGCTGCGCGATGAAGCTCAGGAAGACGCCCTGAATGCCCGGAACAGCGCACAGGCTGCTGCTGCCAGTGAGAAAGAAAGTGGACAGGCAAGGGATGAAGCACAGCTCCTTGCTGAACAGGCAAGGAGTGCAGCCTCAAAAGCCGCCGCTGAGACCATTAAAGAGATACAGGAAAGTGAAGACCTCAGTGGTCCGCCAGGCCCGCAGGGGCCAGAAGGTGCAAAAGGTGAAAAGGGTGATACCGGATTAACGGGGGCAACAGGACCAACTGGCCCTGTGGGTCCGCAGGGACTGGCAGGCGCAAAAGGCGAAAAAGGGGACAAGGGTGATTCCGGGTTAACGGGGGCAACAGGACCAACTGGCCCTGTAGGTCCGCAGGGGCCGGCAGGGGCAAAAGGTGACAAGGGTGATACCGGATTAACGGGGGCAACAGGAC
>NZ_SZWU01000076.1:210050-210256 GCF_005280935.1 Citrobacter sp. wls757
AGATATCGGATTAACGGGGGCAACAGGACCAACTGGACCTGTAGGTCCACAGGGGCCGGCGGGTGCAAAAGGTGACAAGGGTGATATCGGGTTAACGGGAGCAACAGGACCAACTGGCCCTGTAGGGCCTCAGGGACCAGCAGGCGTACCAGCAGGTGCTCTTCATGCTGTAGGTACGTTTGCGCTGGCATATATGCCAGCGCCTG
>NZ_SZWU01000076.1:210275-218535 GCF_005280935.1 Citrobacter sp. wls757
CTAATCCAGGTACAAGTTATTCGGGGGGAAGTTTAATAGCGTGTGGAATTATCAGCAACAGCGACGCTAAAGCGTCGTTTTGTATTACGGGTAGTAGTGGCAAATATACTTTGCCGGGTACATGGCGTTCGTGTGGAATTGCATCGAGTTCTTCTGAAGGTCTGGCTGGGACTAATTTGGGTTACTATGCAGGCATTTTTCAGCGAATCTCATAAAAGGAGATTGTATGAACATTGAGGTCATTCAGGCTCCTGAGTGGGCGAATAAAGAACATACAGCGAGTAATTGTAGTGTTAAATTTGCAGAGTTTGATGAGTTTCTGCCGTTCACTGCATGCCCGAATGATTTTGAGGAGCATGGGCGCCGTATCTACAGCGAGCTTGAATCAGGAAAGTATGGACCTGTCGCCCCTTTTATTGTGACTGACAAGATGGTGGAGGATTTACGAAATCAGAAACTGACTGAAATCAGCAACTGGCGTGACGTTCAGGAAAGCGCCAACATTATTTTTGAACTGGACAATCGCCGGTGGGATGGAGGCAAAGCGTCGCAGGAGCGCCTTGCGCCCGTGGTTATGGCTGGCAGCTCAGGACAGTTACCGGAAGGGTTCTTCTGGACGGATGCGGATAACCACGATGTTCCGGTGAATTTTGCGTTCCTGCAACAGCTTGAGGCGGCGATGATGCAGTCAATGGTGATGCATGGCTTCAGAATTCACGAACGGCAGAGGCAGATGAAATCGGAGGTAGCGTTACTTACAGATATTAATGCAATTGCTGAATATCCAGTTGGCTGGAGTGAGAGGAAGTAATGTGCTGGTTTACCTTTCTAAACATCTAAATTGTATTAGCTCAGATTTGACATGACACAGTTATGGCACAGACCTGAACCTAATCTGACAGGCAGGTCTGTGCCAAGAGCGGACGTTGCTGATATCACAATGTGTTAATCAATGGGGAGCAGGTCATCATAATGTCATGGGTATCGCTGGTGATATGATCTCAACACACGGCAATTATTATTTAATGATTTTAAAAAGTTCATTGTAGCTACGGCCTTTAAATATTTCGAACTGATCATGGTAATCTGAATAAGCGCTAGCCATCATTTCGATATAACTATCCCATGATGACTCAGGAACCCCCCTTTCCCCACGCTCTAATTTATCAATTAAAATATAAACGATATTGAATCGTGCAACAAGATCTGAATGGGTGGTAATGAGATTAGTTAGAAGATCTGAATGATTAGGTTCAATGTTCCACAAGCCAAAACTATTCCGGATTGCAAATAATTCAAATTGTAGCTCTTTTGACTTAGAAAGAAACTCCCTCCCACTTGTGATGAGATGCATGTAGAGTATGGGATCCTCGCTTTTTATTCTTGGTCGTATAGGAAGAAGCGCCTGATAACATTGATGATTTAAGTCCTTTGATCGAAATACACTGTCGATGAACAATGTAGTTCTCTCGAAAGCCTTTTCTGATTTTTTTATTTTAATCCATTCATTTACCTTTGTTAATGCATAAATCGCCAGTCCAAGTGTTATCGTTGAAACTGTTGCAGTAATCGTTGATGGTTCAATTTTTTTAAAAAACCAGATATCAATCCATGCAAAAGAAACTGAGCCGAGATACATAAACAACATGTGACTCGCGAAATATTCCCAGACACCTTTTAAGTAGCTTTTCATACAAATCCTTAACGTTTTCATCATTATATTTTATGGTGGTCGTTCTGATAGTATCGGCATAGTTCAGAAATAGTTGATACTTTTATGCCCTAAGGGTATGAAAGGCGAAAAAACCTTGCTCATGATATAAATAGTTTCAGTCGCCACTTTGGAAGTTATCCTTTAAATTGGCTACTCTGCCCCTTAACTATTGATGACCACGTGCAACTTCCGCTCTTCGCTCTCAGCGGACCTTTAGCCCTGTTACCTAGTCCGCTTCGTGCCAATAGTGGATGTTGTTAAGCTTATACAAAGAACAACGTTATATTTTGTCCTGATTGACACGGGATGAAAGCTCCTGATGGCTCTCTTTTCGCTCGCTGTAACGATCCGCAAGATAACTGGTTTGCCCCTTAAGCAGCAGAGTGATTTTAAACAGCTCTTCGGCTACATCGACAATGCGGTCATACCAAGACGAAGGTTTCATTCGTCCGTTTTCGTCGAACTCTTGCCATGCCTTGGCTACGGAAGACTGGTTGGGGATCGTAAACATCCGCATCCACCGGCCAAGAATACGCATCTGGTTCACTGCATTGAAGGACTGTGAACCTCCGCAAACCTGCATTACCGCAAGTGTTTTGCCCTGCGAAGGACGAACTGCGCCTTCACTTAGTGGTATCCAGTCAATCTGCGCCTTCATAACTGCGCTCATAGCTCCGTGCCGTTCCGGAGAACTCCACACCATCCCGTCACACCATCTGACCAGACTGCGCAGCTCGGTGACTTTAGGATGCGTATCTGGCGCATCATCCGGCAGGGGTAAACCTGAGGGGTTAAATAGTTTTACCTCCGCGCCCATCGCCGTCAGCAGGCGACCAGCTTCTTCCGCTGCAAAGCGGCTGTAGGAACGCTCTCTAACTGAACCATATAGGATCAGAATCCGTGGCGGCTCGTGCATGTGCAGGCGTTCGGCGATGTGTTGAGCAAAATATTCATGATTCAAGGCTGGAAATTGTTCCATTTTTCTACTCCGGAGAGATCAGATGATTTCAAATTTAACATATATGATTTACCATATGTATATTCTAAAGGGAACGGAGTGAAAAATGCTACAACCTGTTCAGCTTTTTAAAATCCTGTCGGATGAAACCCGGCTCGCCATCGTCATGATTCTCCGGGAGTCAGGAGAACTGTGCGTCTGTGATATCTGCGCAACCATTTCAGAATCGCAGCCCAAAGTCTCGCGACATATGGCTATCCTTCGCGAGGCTGGGCTGGTTCTTGATCGTCGTGAAGGCAAATGGATCCACTATCGTTTGTCACCCCACATACCGGCATGGGCAGCTGAGACAATCACGACGTCCTGGCAGTGTATGCGGGAGGATGTGCGTGAATGGCTGAATAAATCAGCCTGCACCTCCTGCTGAAAAAAGAAAACACATTTACAAAATCATATATAACGGAGTCTGAGATGTTTTTGGCAGGGAGTATATTTTTACTGACGCTGATACTGGTGATCGGGCAACCCAGAGGCTTGGGCATTGGCTGGAGTGCGAGTATCGGGGCTGTGCTGGCGCTGGTAACCGGTGTCATCCATATCACTGATATTCCCGTTGTCTGGAATATCGTCTGGAACGCGACAGCGGCATTTATTGCGGTCATTATCATCAGCCTGCTGCTCGATGAGGCCGGCTTCTTTGAGTGGACCGCACTGCACGTCTCCCGCTGGGGTAACGGGCGTGGTCGCCTGCTGTTTACCTGGATAGTGTTGCTCGGTGCCGCTGTCGCTGCTTTGTTCGCCAATGACGGCGCCGCGCTGATCCTGACACCAATTGTGATTGCGATGCTGCTTGCAATGGGATTCAGCAAGGGCACAACACTGGCCTTTGTGATGGCCGCAGGATTTATAGCAGATACGGCCAGCCTACCACTCATTGTTTCTAACCTGGTGAATATCGTCTCGGCGGACTTTTTCGGTCTGGGCTTTACACAGTATGCCTCCGTTATGATCCCTGTAGATGTGGCAGCGATTGCGGCCACACTAGTCATGCTGCATCTCTTCTTCCGCAGGGACATTCCGGCGACGTATAACGTTTCGCTGCTGAAGACGCCTGCCAGTGTGATAAAAGATCCGGCAACGTTCAGGATGGGCTGGATTGTTCTGTTATTGCTGCTTGCAGGTTTCTTTGTTCTGGAGCCTATGGGAATCCCGGTCAGCGCAATAGCGGCTACTGGCGCAGCAGTACTGTTAATAGTGGCGAAAAGAGGTCATGCCATCAACACAGGAAAAGTCCTGCGTGGTGCACCATGGCAGATCGTTATTTTTTCGCTGGGCATGTACCTGGTGGTCTATGGCCTCCGCAATGCAGGGCTAACGGAGTATCTGTCTGGAGTGCTAAACCTGCTGGCAGAAAAGGGGTTATGGGCAGCAACGTTTGGCACCGGCTTCCTGACCGCGTTCCTGTCGTCGGTGATGAACAATATGCCAACAGTGCTGATTGGCGCGCTGTCGATTGATGGGAGTACGGCGACTGGCGTCGTCAAAGAGGCAATGATTTATGCCAACGTGATTGGCTGCGATTTAGGCCCGAAAATCACCCCGATTGGCAGTCTGGCAACCCTGCTTTGGCTGCATGTGCTTGCCCAGAAAAATATAACGATTACCTGGGGATATTACTTCCGCACCGGCATTATCATGACTCTGCCCGTGCTGTTTGTCACTCTGGCCGCGCTGGCGTTGCGGCTCTCCATCACTTTGTAATGAGATACAGATATGAGCAACATTACCATCTATCACAACCCTGCCTGCGGTACTTCTCGCAACACGCTGGAGATGATCCGCAATAGCGGCAACGAACCGACGATAATTTATTATCTTGATACGCCACCGACCCGTGATGAGCTGATCAAACTTATTTCAGATATGGGAATTACGGTGCGTGCATTACTGCGTAAGAATGTTGAGCCTTATGAACAGTTGGGTCTTGATGAAGGGAAATTTAGTGATGAGCAGTTGATTGATTTTATGCTTCAACACCCGATCCTGATTAACCGGCCGGTAGTAATTACGCCGCTTGGCACTCGTCTTTGCCGCCCTTCAGAAATAGTGCTGGATATTCTACCGGAAGATCAGAAAGGAGTGTTTACCAAAGAGGATGGCGAGAAGGTCATTGACGAAGCGGGTAAACGGGTTAAGTAATCTGCCCACTTCAAAATATCGGACGCCTGTTAACGCTATGCGGGCGTCCGCACCTCGCTCAAAGCAGACGTTTTCCCCTGTCGCATCGTACATTAACGCATAGTTTGGATTAACTCTGGTCCTTGGTTCTTAACATTCCCGACGGCACGCGTCACGGCGTGCCATAAAAATTTATCAGCGGACACGGAACCGTCAGCTACAATCTCCTCCGCTTCTTTCCCTCCAACATTCTGCCTCATCCATTCGCGAGCAGCATCTGGTGACAGTACCAGTGGCCGCCTTTCGTGAATATCTACCAGTCCTTTATCGGCAGCAGCCGTCACTATCAGAAACCCTTCTGCTTCATCTCCACGTTCAAATGGTGTGCTGCCAATTGCCGCCATGAATATTGGTTGACCATCGGCTTTATGAATGAAGTAGGGCTGCTTCTTGTCACCTTCCTTTTTCCACTCAAACCAGCCATCAGCAAAGCAAATTGCGCGGCCATGCTGCCAGAGTAGTTTAAACATTCTGCTGGTGGCCGCAGTTTCAGATCGTGCATTAATTAGCGGCGGCTTATCCCACCATCCTGGAGCATATCCCCATAGAACCGGGTCAAGGTGCAACTGTTCATCACGTTCGCTAAGCAGCAGAACTTTTGTGCCTGGCGCAACGTTGAATCGACCTATTGGTTCTGGATCGTATGGGATGTTGAGTTCGACTGCTTCAGCGAGCAGGGCGAGATAGTCCTCGCGTGTCATTGACTGTGAAAATCGTCCACACATAGAAACCTCCAGCCAACTGTCAGACTGAAAGTATAGGATATTGGCTGACACGAGAGGATTTGAACCTCCATACCACTAATATTCCATTATGGCTTATAGCTTCTCGAAGTTGCTAAATGGCCGATAGACCACTACCCATTTTTACTTTTTTGGGGGCAAATTTGGGGGCAAAAATCAGTTTGGGGCATGATTTGGGGCGATGAAATGGCTTACATTGCCCGCAATTGTCCAAGACGGTTTTTTATTAACTGGTTGATTTTATGATAATTAACTGTATTTGCTGAATTTACAAAATCAATTTTATAGTCTAACGCTGATTATGTGGCTGTGGGGATAAACATTTAATAAACCGGGGGGGAAGGGATAATCTCGCAGGCAATAAAAAAGCCGGAAACGCTGATGCTTTCCGGCTTACTACGATATGAACGGAAGGCCGGAACAGGCGTAAGCAAGCTCCAGCATCAAACAGATTACTTCAGTTCATCAACCATGGTGATGGCGCGACCAATATAATTGGCAGGCGTCATTGCTTTCAGGCGAGTTTTCTCTTCTTCCGGCAGCGCCAGACCGTCGATAAACTGCTTCATACCTTCGGCGTCAACGCGCTTACCGCGGGTCAGCTCTTTCAGCTTTTCGTACGGCTTCTCAATACCGTAGCGACGCATCACGGTCTGAATCGGCTCTGCCAGAACTTCCCAGTTATGGTCCAGTTCATCCAGCAGATGATCGCGGTTCACTTCCAGTTTGCTCACGCCTTTCAGCGTGGACTGATAGGCGATCAGCGCATAGCCAATACCTACGCCCAGGTTACGCAGAACGGTAGAGTCAGTCAGGTCACGCTGCCAGCGGGAGACCGGCAGTTTGCTCGCCAGGTGCTGCAGAACCGCGTTAGACAGACCCAGGTTACCCTCGGAGTTTTCGAAATCGATGGGGTTAACTTTGTGCGGCATGGTGGAAGAGCCGATTTCACCCGCGATGGTTTTCTGTTTGAAATGGTTCAGCGCCACGTAACCCCAGACATCGCGGTCAAAGTCGATCAGGATGGTGTTGAAACGGGTGATGCAGTCAAACAGCTCGGCAATGTAGTCGTGCGGCTCAATCTGCGTGGTGTACGGGTTCCACTGGATGCCCAGCGAGGTGACAAACTCTTCGCTGAACTGATGCCAGTCAACTTCCGGGTAAGCAGCGATGTGGGCATTATAGTTACCGACTGCACCATTGATCTTACCAAGAATTTCAACCTGGTTGAGCTGACGATACTGACGCTCCATACGGTAAGCCACGTTAGCCATTTCTTTGCCTAGCGTAGACGGGGTGGCTGGCTGACCGTGGGTACGGGAGAGCAGAGGAATATCGCGATACTGTACAGACAGATCTTTCACCGCGTCGATAAGCTTACGCCAGTACGGCAGAACCACTTCGTCGCGTGCGGTTTTCAGCATCAGCGCGTGAGACAGGTTGTTGATGTCTTCTGAGGTACACGCAAAGTGGATAAATTCGGAAACAGCATGCAGTTCCGGGATATCCGCCACTTTCTCTTTCAGGAAATACTCAACTGCCTTCACATCATGGTTGGTCGTACGCTCAATGGTTTTGATGCGCGCAGCATCTTCTTCATTGAAGTTAGCGACGATCGCATCAAGGAAACCGATTGCGTCGGCAGCAAAAGCAGGAACTTCCTTGATCGCTGCGTGCGCGGCCAGTTTTTGCAGCCAGCGTACTTCAACCTGTACACGGAATTTCAGCAAACCGTATTCGCTGAAAATCCCGCGCAGCGCGCTGACTTTATCGCCGTAGCGTCCATCGACAGGGGAAACGGCGGTCAGTGAGGATAATTCCATAGATCACAACTCCGGGGTTAAATGAGCAAGAATTTGTTTTGCCTGAGTCGTCAGGCGATTACGAGAAAACATGAGTTGCAGACGGCCTCCACCAACCTGATGCCAGAGCACGGCAGCACGGATGCCAGCCAGCAGCGAAGCGCGTACTTTAGCCTGTACTTGTGGGCTCTGAAGGATGGCCGGGGAACCCGTGACCTGAATACGCGGGCCGAGTGGGCTGATGACGTCAACATAAATGCCAGCCATCGCACTCATCAACGTTTCTGACTGCAAATCAAAATGGTCCAGCTGGCGCTGCAAGCCGCTAATACGGTCTCCCAGCGTGTCCATAGCGCCTTTGGCCGCTGACAGCTTACGCTCCAGCACCATCAGGCTTAGCGTATAGCGGGTGAGTTCCGCATTCAGTCCCTGACGACTGCTGGCGTTCAGCACGCCAAGCAGCGTTTCAAGGCCAAGACGCAGGTTGGCTTCGCTGCCGCCAAACACGCCCAGCGTAGAGCTGGGATTCATGTCGATGACACTGTTCAGTGAAACGTGTAATGCATCGGCATCACAATGCCCCTGGTGCGCCAGTTCCTGCACCAGGCGTGCCGACTGACAAATGCCTGCCAGGGCGAGGGTGATGTCATAATAATTCTTTGCCACGTTCACTGCTTCCTTGTATCAAATGTGTAAGTAATTATACCGGCAGAGGCAATCGTTGTTCGATAATGCCGCCGCCGAGGCACACTTCGCCATTGTAAAAGACAGCCGACTGACCCGGCGTGACCGCCGCGACTGGCTC
>NZ_SZWU01000076.1:218606-247703 GCF_005280935.1 Citrobacter sp. wls757
CCTTAACGGTGCACGGAATGTCGGTCTGACGATAGCGGGTTTTCACCGTGCAGCGCATGGTGCCGGTGAACGGTTCGCGATCGACCCAATGCAGCTGTTGCGCCACCAGGCCAACGGACATCAGACGTGGATGTTCATGACCCTGAGCGACAACCAGAATGTTGTTCTCAACGTCTTTATCCACCACATACCATGGATCTTCTGTCCCTTCTTTCGTTCCGCCAATACCCAGACCTTTACGCTGACCCAGAGTGTGGTACATCAGCCCCTGATGCTGGCCAATCTCTTCGCCGTCAACGGTGATGATTTTGCCTGGCTGAGCCGGCAGGTAACGACCAAGAAACTCGCGGAACTTACGTTCGCCAATGAAGCAGATGCCGGTGGAGTCTTTTTTCTTGGCCGTAATCAGACCAAGATCTTCGGCAATTTTACGCACCTGCGGTTTTTCCAGTTCACCGACCGGGAACAGGCTTTGCGCGATTTGCTCATGGCCGAGCGTATAGAGGAAATAACTCTGGTCTTTATTGCCATCGAGCCCACGCAGCAGGCGGCTTTTGCCGTCGACATCCGCGCGACGCACGTAGTGACCGGTGGCGATGTAATCGGCACCTAAATCTTCGGCGGCAAACTCAAGGAAGGCTTTAAACTTAATTTCTTTATTGCACAGAATATCCGGGTTCGGCGTACGGCCCGCTTTGTACTCTTCAAGGAACAGTTCAAAGACGTTGTCCCAGTATTCTGCGGCAAAGTTGACGGTATGCAGTTCAATGCCGAGTTTGTCACAGACAGCCTGCGCATCCGCAAGGTCGGCGGCCGCTGTGCAGTATTCCTCGCCATCGTCCTCTTCCCAGTTCTTCATGAACAGGCCTTCTACCTGATAGCCCTGTTGTTGTAACAGCCAGGCAGAAACGGAGGAATCGACACCGCCGGACATGCCGACGATCACTTTTTTTGGGCTTTCAGACATAGGAATACTCACGACATTGAACTTCAAGGCGGCATATTCTAGCACGCAGCCCTTTACTTGACACCCTCTGTAAACGGCCAGTTAAATTCGCCGATCATGGCCAGTGGGTAGCGCTGTCCGCTCTGATAACAGCGAATACTCTCCGCAACCAACGGCGAACGCAGGTTTGGCGCAGAGAAAATCTCTTCTGCGCTGACCCAACGACAGCAATCTATATCGCTGTCATGGGGTTCTGTAGCGCACATATTGGCAAGCTCGATAGAGAAAAGAAAACGCAAAAAGGGCGTTCTGTCTGGCGCAATCCATTGATGCATACGAATGAAATGCTGTGGCTGCGCTTTAATGCCCGTTTCTTCCCACAGTTCGCGTGCTGCGGCTTGCACCAGCGTTTCATCGGCTTCCAGGTGTCCTGCAGGTTGATTCCACAAGGATTTGCCATTGATCGTTTCTTCAACGACTAAGAATTTATCTTCTGCATGCACAATGCAGGCGACCGTGACGTGCGGTTTGAACATGTTTTCCCCTTATTCCTCAGCAAAACCTTCGGTAACATCTGGCCAGCTAATTTCACCGCTGGCCTTGTCGATACTGATATAAGCCACGGGAGGTGACGTTTGTGGGTCGGCCCCTCCACGGCACAATGCGGTTTGATGATCCTCGCGCACGATAATCTCAATGGCCTTTTTAGCATTCCAGCTTTCATAAAAGATACATTGGTGGTCGTGACGTAGCCCAAGGGTGGCGACTCTCGTTGCCTTTTCTGTCGACAGCGGGTTGATGTCGTCGCGATAGTGGTCACCGCTGTTTATAGCCTGTAACTGCGACTTTTTTAACCAACCGCGTATAATTTGGCGATCGGTGGTGTAATAGACCGCTTCCATAAAATCATCGTTGGATTGTTCTTGTACAGAGACGAGGTCGCCGGGCACTAAAAATACGGACGGGCTGCGACACTGTTCGGTTGGCATCGCATAGAACCATGCGCGGGTGTCTCCTGTTACCTGATAGTGGTTTGTGGAGGAGGAGGGTAAGAACCCGCGCTGCGACATCGCTTTATTTGCCCATGTCTGGCAAGACGCGCTTACTGCAAGCGGACTGGATAACGGCGTTAATCCATTAACCGAGACCCAGCCGGTGGCGAAGGTTCCTTTAGCGTCCCGATAACGTACGTAACGATAAGGCTCATCTTTGGAAAGCATGCCCGTGCTTTTGTAGCGCTGTGAACTCCTGAGCACCTCGACGGTGTCGCCATTGACCATGAACGCGGGGAGTTGACACTCTGTTGCTGGTGCAGAATAGAAATGCAGGCGTGAGTCGGTTTTTACTTTGGCAGACTCATAAAGGTAGTTTGCCTCTCCGGCTGCTGTTCCGGCAATTGTCTCACAGTCCAGTTTTGCTGAACAAAACGGTGACACGCCGAGCAGGATGAATGCTGCAAAAAGCTGCTTATCCATATTTTTCATGCTTCCCTGTTAACACTCACGTTAAACCTTACGGCTACGATTTCAGTTCCCGCCACTCGCCGTTAGCAAGATTTTCCAGCGTGTAATCCCCCATGGCATAGCGGATGAGGCGCAGCGTAGGAAATCCAACATTCGCTGTCATACGACGTACCTGACGGTTGCGACCTTCATATAAGGTAACTTTCAACCAGCTGGTGGGAATGTTTTTCCGTTCCCGAATCGGCGGATTTCTCGGCCACAGCCATACGGGCTCCTCTACTACTTCAATGCCTGCGGGTAGCGTGGGGCCATCATTGAGCGTTACTCCGTTACGCAGGGCGTCCAGCGCTTCTGCTGTCGGCTCGCCTTCAACCTGGACGTAATAAATTTTCCCGGTACGCTTACCAGGTTGCGTTAACCGCGCCTGCAGCGCGCCGTCATTGGTCAGCACCAAAAGCCCTTCGCTGTCCCGGTCGAGTCGGCCCGCCGCATAAATTCCCGGCACGGGAATAAAATCTTTTAACGTGCTTCTGCCAGCCTCGTCAGTAAATTGTGGCAAAACATCGTAGGGTTTATTGAACAAAACCACGCGTTTTGGCTGGTTTTCTTTACGCTGCTTAGTGACTTGTCGTGAGCTGAATCGCTCAACCCGGTGATTTCTAAAAGAAGTTTTTTGCATGGTATTTTCAGATTATATCAATTGCCGCATTATAGCCTAAGAACGAGTGTCTTTCATGGCGGCGAACAATAGGGTAGTATTGACACGCTCATTACAAATCATTAACAAAAAGTTGCTCTAACGCATCCGTGTAGCAGGACGCAAACGCACATGCAGCGTGATGACAGACGAGCAGAACCAGAAGCGCTCGAAGGAGAGGTGAATGGAAAGCAAAGTAGTTGTTCCGGCGGAAGGTAAGAAGATCACCCTGCAAAACGGCAAACTCAACGTTCCTGAAAATCCGATTATCCCGTTCATTGAAGGCGACGGTATCGGCGTTGATGTAACCCCACCGATGATCAAAGTTGTCGATGCTGCTGTCGAGAAAGCCTATAAAGGCGAGCGTAAAATCTCCTGGATGGAAATCTACACCGGCGAGAAATCCACTCAGGTTTATGGCCAGGACGTCTGGCTGCCTGCTGAAACCTTAGATCTGATTCGTGAATATCGTGTTGCCATTAAAGGCCCTCTGACCACCCCTGTTGGCGGCGGTATTCGCTCTCTGAACGTAGCTCTGCGTCAGGAACTTGACCTGTATGTCTGCCTGCGTCCGGTGCGTTATTATCAGGGCACACCAAGCCCGGTTAAACACCCTGAACTGACCGACATGGTCATCTTCCGCGAAAACTCCGAAGACATCTACGCGGGTATCGAGTGGAAAGCTGACTCTGCCGATGCTGAGAAAGTGATTAAATTCCTGCGCGAAGAGATGGGCGTGAAGAAAATCCGCTTCCCGGAACATTGCGGCATTGGTATCAAACCGTGTTCTGAAGAAGGGACTAAACGCCTGGTGCGTGCAGCGATTGAATACGCCATCGCCAACGATCGTGATTCAGTTACCCTGGTACACAAAGGCAACATCATGAAGTTCACCGAAGGCGCGTTCAAAGACTGGGGTTACCAGTTAGCACGTGAAGAATTCGGTGGTGAACTGATCGACGGCGGTCCATGGGTGAAAATCAAGAACCCGAAAACCGGTAAAGAGATCGTGGTTAAGGATGTTATCGCCGATGCGTTCCTGCAACAGATCCTGCTGCGCCCGGCTGAGTATGACGTGATTGCATGTATGAACCTGAACGGTGACTACATCTCCGATGCGCTGGCCGCACAGGTTGGTGGTATTGGTATCGCGCCGGGTGCAAACATCGGTGACGAATGCGCTCTGTTCGAAGCAACCCACGGTACTGCACCGAAGTATGCAGGTCAGGATAAAGTGAACCCAGGTTCCATCATTCTGTCTGCTGAAATGATGCTGCGCCACATGGGTTGGGTAGAAGCGGCTGACCTGATCGTTAAAGGTATGGAAGGCGCAATCAACGCCAAGACCGTAACTTACGATTTCGAACGTCTGATGGACGGCGCTAAACTGCTGAAATGTTCAGAGTTTGGTGACGCAATCATCGAAAACATGTAATCCAGATACTGGGTTGTATGAGAACGGGAGCCGAGAGGTTCCCGTTTTTTTGTGCACAGACACCCCCCAGCTAGGCTGGGGGTCCGGAAAGCTTTCAGCTTTGGGCCAGTTATTAAAACCCCTTTTGATTTGTTAAAACACCTTGCGGTCTGGCAACAGCAAGGGTTAAACAAGAAATCAAAAGAGGGTCCCAATGGGAGACGAAAAGAACTTAGTGCACACCCGATGGAACTGTAAATATCACATAGTTTTTGGGCCCAAATACCGAAGACAAGCATTCTACGGGGAGAAAGGTAGGGCGATAGGCAGCATCTTAAGAAGCTGTGTGAGTGAAAAACGTGCGGATCCTGGAATAGGAGTGCTGTGCAGATCGTATCCATATGCTTATGGAAATCCTGCCCAAAATGAGCGTATCCGGCTTTATGGGGTATCTGAAAGGGAAAAGCAGTCTGATGTTGTATGAGCAGTTTGGTGATATGAAGTTTAAATACAGGAACAGGGAGTTCTGGTGCAGAGGTTACTACGTCGACATGGTAGGTAAGAAAACGGCGAAGATAACTACCTGCAGGAGTACATCAGGACGCAATGCCTGAATTAACTGAGCCAGCTTAATTGCGGATTTCATATACCTGGGTGTCCAATCAATTAAGCACAGTACAATGACATAATCATACGTTATGTCGCCGCAGTGTTCCGCATTAACTATGACTGTAGCCCGATGTGGTGATCCTTCACGCGGGTTTGTCCCTTAAGCCAGCTTCTACGGTGCTGAGTGGAAGAAATCGGACTACTAGTTCAACTATCATTATATTAATGGATTATTGTTCTCAACATCTTCCATGTATAAAAGCGTATCGTCAACAGAGTAGTAATGCCGTTTGTTATCATTGACATCCGTAACCCATCGGAAAACGCCAGCATTGACAAGTGTTGCAGTATATTCACGAAATGTGGATTTCCCGGAATAATGAATCTGGGCTGCTTTTTTTACTTGTTCCGGGTTCTTGTTTGTACTGACTTTCAATAAGTCTCTTTTCCCTCTTATTAATATTACTTCATCATTTTCTGTCACAACTCTGATGTTATCAGTAGCCAGGTAGTAAATATAATAAGCAATATTCTGGCGTTTTAGTTCAGAGTAAAACCACGGAAAGTTATGTTCCTTTCTCACTTGCTCAAACATCTTTTCAAGAACATCAACCTGATCCATCAGGGTTATAACCTATTGTTAGTCATGAGAGCGTATAGTGTGCACGAACGGTTTTATCACTTCAATCTGGTCTGACTTCTTGGTGCGGACAGCAAAGCCATGAGAGCAATTGCGCACAGCCCATTTACGCGTGCGCACCCGGTGCGTGCAATTATTCTTTTGCTGAAAGTTTGTACGGAAATACATGCAGAGCGTTGGCTGCGATGGGATAAACGCCCAGGCCTTCTGTTCTGGCTTTGATTTCCTCGAAAGAGAGTGAAGGGGAGGGTTCTCGTCCGCCCCACAGATTAATGCCTTCAGGAACATCGTCCCGGCTGTACTCCTCGGCGATCTCGATGGTTCCGCCACTATTCAATTCGATGACAACGCTTTTTCCGTCAACAGGAATCAGGTTACCGTCATTGTCTGTGATAAAGATTTTCATTTGATTACCTCTTATTAGTGCATTCCAATGATAGCAAAATTGGATGAGGTGCAACGCCGGTTTTGTACTGCAAATTTCAGTAATGATTTTATAGATAAATTAGTAAGTTACGTTGTTATTGAGGAAATGTGACTGGGCGCATGGCGATTTCTGTTTCTGTCTACCATGCTCTTTAGTAACAAATTTGAATACGTCAATGTTTATCGCAACGACCGATCGACTTTCACCACAGGACATGAGAATGCGCAAAGCACTTTTACCGGTAACTGCTGCGGTGTGTCTTTTTTTAATCGGTGTTTTTATTCTTAATATGCAGCTTTGGTATTCCTCCTCGATGGAAACCCTCGGGGGTGCCAGATATGCCGCGAAAAATATGGATAACATACTTGATGAAGCTTTCCAGGCAACCCGTACCGCCAGGCAGATTGCTGAAAAAAAATGCGATTTGGAGGGGCAATACCAACTTGGAACCGAAGCTGCGCTCCGACCCCATTTGCGAACGCTGATAATTATTCGACAGGGGAAGGTTTGGTGTACCTCTTTGCCGGGTAATCGGATATTACTTAAGCATATTCCCGTTATAGCTGATACTAATTTACAACTGACTCCCGCAAGCAATACCGAGAATGAAATACCTGTTCTGCTGTATCAAACACGTTTTCACACAGGCCGTATCATCGTCACCATAAGTGGCGTGCATATCCGAGGGGCACTGAATGTCCCGTTAGCGGGAGTAACGTACTCGTTGCTTGTGGGTGACGCAGTACTCGGTTTATTGGGAGATGTGAAACCTGTTGCTGCAAATGCGCAGAAGTTTGGCCAAGTGAATTCCGCGAAATATTCCTTCAGCATCATTTACGCTGAACCACCATTGTTTAGTGCTAACAGGCTGATCAGGCATGGCGGAGGGATCCTGATTTTTATCCTACTGATATCGCTCGCCGCCGCATATGCCATTGATAAGTATCTGAACAAGAACGATACCCCTGAAGAAACGTTGCGCAGGGCGATAGTAAAAGGAGAGATCGTGCCTTTTTATCAACCTATCGTAAATGGTCGCGAGGGGACGTTACGCGGTGTTGAAGTGCTGGCCCGATGGAAACATCCAAAAGCCGGATATATCTCTCCTGCTTCCTTCATTCCCGTCGCTGAAAAATCAGGCCTGATAGTGCCACTAACTCAAAGCCTGATGAGGCAGGTCGCGGAAAACATGAACGCCATTGCCAGCAAACTGCCATCCGGCTTCCATGTCGGCATTAACTTCAGCGCATCCCATATCACATCCCCTACATTCGTGCAGGAGTGCCTGCATTACAGGGATAGTTTTAACCGCGATGACCTCAATCTGGTAATCGAAGTTACTGAGCGCGAGCCGTTAGATGTGGATGAAGATCTTGTGCAGAGGCTCAATATCCTGCATGAGAATGGCTTTGTGATTGCGCTGGATGATTTTGGTACGGGCTATTCTGGGCTTTCTTATTTGCATGACCTGCACATTGATTACATTAAAATCGATCAGAGCTTTGTGGGAAGGGTAAATGAGCTTCCCGATTCAACCCGAATTTTAGATTGTGTCCTCGATCTGGCTCGTAAACTATCTTTAAGCATCGTTGCAGAAGGGGTTGAAACAAAGGCTCAGCTTGATTATCTCAACAAAAACAACATTGTTTTCCTGCAAGGGTACTATTTCTATAAACCAGTAACCTTCACTGAGTTCGTCATGATTCTGCTGTCAAAGCCTAAAGTGAAGGTTTTTGTTGAATAAATACAAGATAACCTTATTGATCAAAAGTGAGCATGAAATCTGCTTCGGTAGCAAAAATCCGACGATTATCTTTATCGTGAGACAAATCTCAGATTCTGTTAGTTAAAATCTATACCCTTATCGATGTGGTGGTTATTTATGTTTTCATATACAGCAACTGGATAATGGTATGGCAGATATAACATTCGCGATGGAGCGTGATTCAAGTCACAGAGCGGCGAAAAATAAGTTGGATGTGCGAAGCAAAGCGAAGAACACAAATCGCAACCAGCTTGCGATTGCCGCAGTACAATTTTTAGGCGGTATCGTCGGGGTTATTGTTTTGGCATTGTACCTAATGGTGCAGGAAGGGGTGTTTTTATATTGATTGTTTAAATATTCTTATCATTGGTGTATTGCTAGTAGGAGCTGGAACAAGCTACTTCTTCTGTCTTGATGAACGGAATAACATCGTAGGGAATAGCTGTTTGTGGGGAAAGATTGTAGATCTTACCGTCATAGTGGCTACTTACATAAGAAAACGACCTTAATATAAAGCTAAGATCAGCGGGGAGAGTCGTGGGTTGGGCGTTAACTTCATTGTAAAACCGTTTACAGCTACCTTTCAAATCTAAACCGGAAAAAATTATTCTTTCAAACTTTAGACTAATGGCTATTTGTAACGCGCTAAATGCGACCGTAGCGCTACCAAAATGGCCATGTGTTACGTTAGTTGAAAATGCAATTGTTTTCACTTTTCTGAATGCAGAACATTTAATTCGAAGATTCCTGTTAGTCATTGTTTTTATTTTATAGCGAATCTTCCTACCGATACCACCTCTGGATTTGCAAATGTCCTTTAACAGAAAACATGTGTTGAGCAAGTACTCTGCCTCTGTTGAATCAGCCCTTTTAATAACATCTTCACTAATAAAGGTATGCTGAGCATAGGAGGAATACTTATGAAATAAGTCTTTATTGTTTTCATAAAATGAGCCATCACAAACAACATAGATAAAAATAGGGATATTGTTGTCGATTAAATGACCGGCACTTCCGTTTACGCAAATAAAATTTTTATCACGCATTCTACTTAATGGCGTGTCCAATGATGATGGACCGGACAGGTAAATAATGCAATCATCGGAAATTCTATTTCCCATTATCTTATTTAATATATTGTGTGTGATAACCATTGCTTTTACCATGAATATTATTTTTGCAAATGTTACCACTTTCTTTATGGGCTTTCAAATCAGTGATAATGTTGACTTTTATTATATAAATTTAATGAATGAATTCATGAAAACATGGAAGATAATTATGACTCGTGGTAATTATTCTGAATGAATATAATTCATGTCGTTTATGAATGTGCCGTGCTATGGACAAGGCGATTAGGTTTATGTTGGGATAAATGAATTAGAGGTGTGGTTAGAAGAGGATGTGAGTCGCCTTTGTAAGGCGACTCTATGAAATCATTCAGGATATTTTTCTGAATGATGTCGGCTGGATGGGATGCACGTGATAGCTCGACCAGCAGGATCTTATAAAATTAGAACTGATAATTTAAAGATACCCAGTAGTTACGACCAGGGTTTACGTATCCGGTAGTGGATTGTGCAGTCTGATAATAATCACCTGCGTAGGTGCTATTGCGGCCCACCTGGTACAATTTGACCTCACTAAAGTCTTTATCCAGCACGTTATTAACCGCCGTATTAAGCGTCAGATCTTTGGTCAGCTTATAAGACATCCCCATATCGACAACGGTCCAGGCTTTTAAATCAGCGCCTTTATCGTCATAGACGGCCTTTTGTACCGCGCTAAGGTTGTCGTAATTTTCGGTAAAGCGTGGGGCTTTGCCGCGATAACGTGCGCTGAGCCAGGCGTTCATATCTTCCGTTGCCTGCCAGTTCAGACGGGCGTTAGCCATATGTTTTGGGGTGTAACTTAATGGCGCGCCTTTATTGTCACCATCTTTTTGCTTGCTCTGAGTGTAGGTGTAGTTGAGAGATAAGGTCAGCACATCCGACCATAGAGGGAAGGTGCTGGCAAATTCAACGCCATCGGTCCTCGCCTTGCCGCTGTTGGTATAGCTGTTGGTATTATCATCGATAGAATATGAGACAATTTTATTTTTGTATTCGGTATAGAAGCCGGTAATGTTGGCGTTAAGCCCGGCGTCGTTCTCGTAATACAGCCCGGTTTCGTAGCTGATACTTTCCTCAGGTTTGAGGTCCGGGTTACCGACCGTATTCACCGTTCCCTGTGCGGTTACACCGCTGATCCCGTTATGCAACTGGCTTAGTGATGGTGCTTTATAACCTGTCGTTACGCCGCCTTTGAGGGTCCATTCGTCGGATGCGTCCCAGACCATATAGGCACGCGGGCTGAGATGACCGCCAAAGACATCGTTATGCTCATAGCGTGTTCCTGCGGTTAAGGCCAGCGAGTCGAGAATATGCCATTCATCTTCCGCATAGGCTGCCCACGTTTTTTGATGGAACGTCTCGCCGGTATTGGCCAGTACCACACCATCTTTCATCCGGGCATCCCAGAATTCTCCGCCAAGGGTTAAGAGGTGCGAATCACCTAATGGCGTCAGCAGCACTGAGTCAAGAATGACGTTGGTGTTCTTCAGTTCACGCGCGTCACCGGCCCGGCCTGCGTTCTCTGGTGTGAGTGCGGAAGATACCAATTGCCGGCCTTTGTTTTCGGTTTCATTCCAGCCGAGGGAGGATTTCCAGGTGCCGAACGTTAAGGCTGTATCGTGGCCGAGGGTCACTTTGTTACGCTCATAGCGTAGCGTTTTATCATACCCCCCTGTCAGGTTGCCCAACTGCCCGTCATCGTTGTCATAGCGCTGTCTGGCGGAGTCGAGATCTAACCACAGCGTATTGTTCTCATTGGTTTTCCAGTCGAGGCGCGTGCCAATATTATAGTTTTCCGATTCGGTAGGATAAGGTACGCGGGTGGAGGCGGTATCGCTGAGGGAGGTGACGCTGGAACCCTGACGCTGGGTTGTGCTCCCCCGAACCTGCATATCCAGTACGCCCGCAATCAACGGGCCGCTTGACCAGAAGTTGGCGACCGTACTGTTACCCCATCTATTACTCTCTTGCAGGTTAACGCCGGTATTGATGGAAGTGCTCCATTTATCGGTGCTTTTTTTGGTGATGATATTCACCACGCCACCGATTGCGTCGGACCCATAAAGCGTCGACATCGGGCCGCGGATCACCTCAATATGATCGATCGCCGCCAGCGGGGGCATAAAGCTGGTATTCATGGCAGAGAAACCGTTTGGCGTTACGTCGCTGCTGCCGTTTTGACGAATACCGTCAATCAGGATCAAGGTATAGCTGGCAGGCATGCCACGGATGCTGATCTCCAGACCGCCGGTTTTACCGGTGCTGCTTTCAACATCTACCCCTTCAACAGAACGCAGGGCTTCACCTAAGTCATTATATTTATTGGTTTGTAACTCTTGCTGAGAAATAACAGAGACGCTGGCGGCGGCATTGGTGATTTTCTTTTCATAACCGGAAGCGGTTACCACCATGACATCTTCAGCAAATACCAGGGGGCTGGAAAATCCTAAACAGGACAGAACGACAGAGGCAACAGGTTTTAAACGCATAGTCAAACTTCCTTTGTTAAAAATTCAAAGGCAGTAAGATAATTTATGGAAATGATAATACAAATAATTATCATTACAAATTTACATAACTTGTCACTTCTGGTGTTTTTCTTGAATAAATATACATAAATTGTCATGGGTTTTAGATAAGGAATTAGCAGGAAGGGCCAATAGTCCGCACAGGCAATTATTAGTTCGGGATTAATATTCCTGTGAATAAATGGCGAGGGATTAATCTATTTTCTGAGATTCACATCGTACTCATAACGGAGTATCAGAAAAAAGTATGATAATTTTAGAGAATCGTCATACTTTTCTGCGCCGCATCATTTTTTTCATCATTTCTGTCCGCCATAATCCCTTCCCCAGGAGACTGCTTAACGACGGTAAATCGTTATGCAGCATAAAAATAACGTAAATCTGGATAACATAATGATCAAAGGCAAGCTGGCACTACTTACGTGCGCATTGACTCTCGCATTAACCTCACCACTTCTTGCCGCGCAAAATGCGAGCGAAGGGCAGACGTTAAAACTGGCAATTGGACCAGAACCAACGGAAGGGTTTGACCCGATGCTGGGCTGGAGTCATGGCAGCTATTTGCTTTTACATGCACCATTATTAAAACAAAATGCAGATATGAGCTGGGGAAACCTGCTGACGGAAAAAGTAGAGACCAGCGCAGACGGCAAAATCTGGACGTTGACGTTAAAACCTGACCTTAAATTCTCTGATGGTTCCCCGCTAACCGCTGAAGATGTGGTGTTCACCTATAACAAAGCAGCAAAAAGCGGCGGCAAAATCGACATGGGAAACTTCACTCATGCCAGCCTGAAAGATAACCGTACGGTAGAAATTACGCTGAATAGCCCACAGAGCACCTTTGTGAATGTGCTGGGTTCTTTGGGTATTGTTCCGGCGAAACGGTATGACGAAAAAACATTTGCCAAAAATCCGATTGGCGCGGGTCCTTATCGGCTGGTGAGTTTTCAGCCGGGGCAGCAGTTGATCGTGGAGGCTAACCCCTGGTATGCCGGTAAGAAAAATGATTTCAGTAAGCTGGTGTTTGTCTTCCTTGATGAAGATAACGCTTATGCCGCAGCGCGCAGTGGCCAACTGGGACTCGTACGTATCGCGCCGTCGATGGCGGTCGCTCCTCAGCAGACAAATTTGAAACTTTGGGTACGCGATAGCGTGGAAAACCGGGGCATTGTGTTCCCGATGGTTCCTGCAGGTAAAAAAGACGCCAATGGCTATCCGATTGGGAACGATATCACTGCCGATGTTGCCATCAGGCGTGCCATCAACTATGCCATCGACCGTAAGCAGCTTGCCGATCAGGTCATGGAGGGTCATGCGATTCCTGCGTATAGCGCAGTGCAGGGGCTGCCATGGCAGGGGCAATCCGTTGCGTTCAAAGATGGTGATAGCGAAAAAGCACGTACGATTCTGGAAGAAGCCGGCTGGAAGGTGGGTAAAGATGGCGTACGAGTGAAAGACGGCAAAGAGGCTCGACTGACTTTATGGTACGCCAGCGGTGACAGTACACGCCGGGATTTAGCCGAAGCTGTTCGCGCAATGCTGGAACCGGTGGGCATTCAGGTATCACTACAGTCAGGAAGCTGGGAAACCGTTGAACGTCACATGCATGCGAACCCGACGTTATTTGGTTGGGGAAGCCTGGATCCGATGGAGCTTTTCCATCATTACAGTAATCAGGCCGCGGGTGTGGAATATTACAATCCAGGCTATTACAGCAATCCTGTTGTTGAACAGCACCTTAAACAGGCTATCGACGCCCCAGACTGGCAAAAAGCGTTGCCTTTCTGGCAACAGGTGGAGTGGGATGGTAAGCAAGGGGCTGGCGTGCAGGGCGATGCTGCCTGGGCATGGCTGCTGAATATTCAGCACACTTATCTGGCAAATCCGTGTATTGATTTAGGCAAAGGCGCACCGGAGATTCACGGTAGCTGGTCATTGCTCAATAATCTGGACGAATGGACCTGGACCTGCCGTTGATGAAGTCTGTTGTGGGCCATTTTCTACGGCTGATAGTGTTATTAGTGCTGGTTGCGGCTGGCACTTTTGTGCTGCTCAGTTTTTCTCCAGTCGATCCGATTCGCGCTTATATCGGCAACGATCTCCTGCATGTGCCGCCGGAGCAATATGCACGCATTGCTGCTCGCTGGGGATTGGACCAGCCGCTATGGGAGCGTTTTGGTCACTGGTTTGTTCGTGTATTGCAGGGCGATCTCGGCTATTCCATGTTGTTTAATGCGCCGGTTGCCAGCGTGATCAAGGAACGCTTTTCCACCTCGTTTGCGCTGCTTGGCGGCGCGTGGCTACTCTCCGGCATATTGGGAACGGCAATGGGATTTGTCGCGGGTCGCTACCTGAATCGATGGCCGGACAAAGCAATCTGTCGCCTCAGCTATCTGCTTTCTTCGCTGCCGACCTTCTGGATTGGCATGTTGCTGCTGGCGTTATTTGCCGTGCGCTGGCCGGTATTTCCGGTCTGCTGCGCGTGGGAGCCGGGCAACAGCGGCGATATGGCGACGCTGACCGAGCGTCTGCGTCATCTGGTGCTTCCCGTTTGCGCGCTCAGTTTGCTGGGACTGGGGCAAATTACGCTTCACACGCGGGAAAGCATCGCCAGCGTAATGAAAAGCGAATTTGTCCGTTTTGCGCGTTCCCAGGGAGATAAAGGCTGGTCACTGTTACGTCATCAGGTTCTGCGTCATGCAATTACGCCTGCGCTGTGTTTGCAGTTTGCCTCACTGGGAGAACTGTTGGGAGGTGCACTATTGGCCGAAAAAGTCTTTGCTTATCCAGGACTGGGGCAGGCCACCATTGATGCCGGGTTACGCGGCGATCTGCCGTTACTGATGGGGATTGTGTTGTTCAGTACCGTACTGGTGTTCATTGGCAACTCGCTGTCTACCTGGCTTGTCCGTATGTTGAACCGTGCTCTGGAGCGACCTGATGCTCTATAACCCGACGCCGACGCTAATTCGTCTTTTGTTCTCTTTTAGCTGCCTGTTATTCATTGCAGTGTATGGTGCCGCAATGCTGGATAACCCGTTGAGCGTTAATCTGCTTGCTCGTCATCTTCCACCTGATGCCATGTACTGGTTTGGCACCGATAACCTCGGTCGCGATCTGTGGATCCGTTGTTTTCAAGGTGCACTAACCAGTCTGCAAATTGGTATTGGTGCGGCGTTGTGCAGCGGTTTCATTGCGTTAATGATGGCGGCGGTTTCGCGCATACATCCGCGTCTGGATGTGCTTATGCGTCTAATTACTGATGCCATGCTATCGATGCCGCATCTGCTGTTGCTTATTTTGATCTGTTTTACGCTGGGTGGTGGGAAAAACGGGGTAATCATGGCGGTTGCACTAACGCACTGGCCGCGTCTGGCGCTGATCCTGCGTGCTGAAGCGCAGCGCGTGGCCCACAGTGACTATCTGACGTTGACCTGGCGTCTGGGACACGGCCATTTTTACTGCTGGCGGCATCACTATCTACCGGCGTTGTTACCCCAGTGGTTAACCGGGACATTGCTGATGTTTCCCCATGCGGTGTTGCACAGCGCGGCGTTAAGCTTCCTCGGTTTTGGACTGGCACCGCATGAACCGTCGCTGGGCCTGCTGCTGGCGGATGCGCTGAGGTTTATCAGTCATGGTGACTGGTGGTTAGTGCTGTTTCCAGGACTGATGCTGTTCAGTCTGGTGATGTTATTCGATCAGCTCGCAAGGGCGGTGCATCGTTTATGGTTACGAGGTGACGCATGTTGAGTTTAAGGCAGGTCTCGCTGGACGTGGCGCGTTATCGCTGGTACGGCGCGAAAAACTGGTCTTCGCTGTTGCAGGATATCTCTTTCGACGTAGCGCCTGGTCAGATGGTGGCGCTAGTTGGGGGAAGTGGGGAAGGTAAGAGCCTGTTGCTGCAATGTCTGCTCGATCTCTTACCAGACAATTTGCGTTTCAACGGCGTTATTACCCTGGAAGGTAAAGCGCTGGGCAGTGATGATATTCGCAAATGTCGTGGCAATACCTTCAGCTACGTCCCTCAAGGTATTCAGGCACTTAACCCGCTGCTCTCGATTGAAAAACATCTGCGCAGGGCATGCCAGCTTTCTGACCAGCAGTGGAATGCCGGAAAAATTGAACGATTGCTCCAGCGTAGTCGACTGGAAAGTCGCGTATTAGATGCTTTTCCGCGTCAGCTTTCAGGCGGTATGGCAAAACGTGTTCTGGCTTGTCATGCGTCCCTGAGTCAGGCTCGCTATATTCTGGCGGATGAAATTACCGCCTGGCTTGATGCACCTCTCGCTAATCAACTGCTTGAACAGTTGCGTGAGCAATGTGAGCAAGGGGCTGGTGTTTTGTGGGTAACGCATGACCTCACGCTGGCGGCCCGCCATGCGGATCGTATTGTTGCGCTGCATCAGGGAAGGGTGTCGGATAACGTCAGCCGGGAACAGCTGTTACGCGGAGAGATTAGCGAACACCTGCAACGACAATGGCGGGCGCTGCCTGAAAGAAATCAACTTTTTGGAGAGCGCGATGCTGTGCTGTCGTGATGTAACAATCCGTCAAGGGGAAAAGGTTCTGTGGCAAAATCTGACCTTTTCTCTACGCCCTGGAGAACGTATTGGGATTTGTGCGCCCAGTGGAACTGGCAAAACGACGCTGGGACGCGTGCTGGCGGGCTGGCAGAAACCAACTTCCGGTGACATTCTGATTGATGACCAACCGTTGCCGATGCACCAGTATTGTCCGGTGCAACTGGTGCCACAGCATCCAGAATTAACTTTTAACCCCCGACGCAGCACCGGTGATGCGGTGCATGATGCATGGCGACCGGATGCTGCAATGCTTACCCGTCTTCACATCAATCCAGAGTGGTTAACCCGCCGTCCCGGACAACTTTCTGGTGGTGAACTGGCGCGAATTGCTTTACTTCGCGCGCTGGACCCGCGGACACGTTTTCTTATTGCTGATGAAATTACTGCCCAGCTTGATCCTTCTATTCAACGGGATATCTGGGCGCTGCTGCTTGAAGAATCTCAGCGTCGACCATTGGGTATGCTCATTATCAGTCATCAGCAGGCGCTGCTTGATCAGATCTGCACGCGAGCGCTACTCTCTTAGGTCTCTTTCGCATTTCAGGCAAATAACTAACGTGATCGTAAAAACTATCGCTGTGGCTGCGCTAATGTACGGGGCGGGGGCTTTTGCAGCACATGCTTCCATTCAGGTGGGTTTTTCACCGGAAGGGTCGGCTCGGGCTTTAGTGCTGGATTCAATTAACCATGCGCAGCACAGCATCGATATGATGGCTTATTCATTTCAGTCTGCAGATATTGTTCAGGCCCTGGTAAACGCTGAAAAGAGAGGCGTAGTGGTTCGGGCTGTTATCGATAAGAAACGAAACCAGGGTAAGGTGAGTCAGAAGGCCATCGCGTTTGCTGCCGCGAATGGGGTTGATGTGCAACTGGATGGTCACTACCACATCCAGCATGACAAGGTAATGATTATTGATGGCGACACGCTGGAAACCGGTTCGTTCAACTTTGCCAAATCCGCAGAATTTGCCAACTCTGAAAATGTGTTAGTTATTCGTGACGAACCTGCCGTTGTTGCGCAGTATCAGGCCCATTTTGACAGCCGTTGGAAAATTGCGCACCAGAGCGGTTAAATGCTTCACAACACCGTTGATTTAAGTGTGATGTTATATTATAACAATTCACTCGCAAATGATTTGAGGGTGAAATTTTGGCTATTCGTTTTAAGAAACTGACAATCGCTCTGGGGATGCTTTTAGTCAGTAGTTCGGTTCTGGCGCATGGTCATCATTCCCATGGTGCGCCAATGAGTGAAGCAGAACAAAAGGCGTCGGAAGGGGTATTTGATGATAACCAGGTGCAGAACAGGGCGCTGACCGACTGGGATGGCATGTGGCAATCTGTTTATCCGTATCTGGTCAGCGGCGAACTTGACCCAGTATTCAAAAAGAAAGCGGAGAAAGATAAAAGCAAAACGGCAGAACAAATCAAAGCGTATTACCGTACAGGCTATGCAACCAACGTCGACACTATCGGTATTGAAAATGGCGTGATGGAGTTTCATACCGGGAATCAGGTTGCATCATGTAAATACGACTACGCCGGATATAAGATCCTGAATTATAAATCAGGCAAGAAAGGTGTACGGTATCTGTTTGAGTGTAAGGCTGCTGACAGCAAAGCGCCTAAATATGTGCAATTTAGCGATCATATTATCGCGCCGCGTAAATCGAGCCACTTCCATATCTTTATGGGAAATACCTCGCAGGCAGCCTTGCTTGAAGAGATGGAAAACTGGCCTACCTACTACCCTTATCAGTTGAAGGGAGAAGAGGTTGTGGATGAGATGCTGCACCATTAATCCGGACTAACCTTATCTGTACACACCCGTCACCAGTGGCGGGTTTTTTAATTCATAACCTTCTCTTTCCATCACCCGATGCATTCGTTAGCATATTGTATCGCAGCAAGTGCATGTGTTTTTTCAGGAAGAGGTTAACGTGTTCGCAGAGTATGGAGTTCTGAATTACTGGACGTATCTGGTGGGAGCCATTTTTATCGTGTTGGTACCGGGGCCAAATACGATATTTGTGTTGAAGAACAGCGTCGGTCGGGGAGTGAAGGGTGGTTATCTCGCCGCAAGTGGTGTGTTTATCGGTGATGCCGTGTTGATGTTTTTGGCCTATGCCGGTGTTGCCGCATTGATCAAAACAACGCCCGTTTTGTTCAACATCGTTCGCTATCTTGGCGCGTTTTATCTGCTGTACCTCGGTGCGAAGATCCTGTATGCGACACTGAAATCGAAAGCAAGCGACTCCGCACCTGAGGAAGTCCCGTTTGGCGCTATTTTTAAGCGAGCATTAATTCTGAGCCTGACGAATCCCAAAGCTATTTTGTTTTATGTTTCGTTCTTTGTGCAGTTTATTGATGTCAATGCACCGCACTCAGGGCTGTCATTCTTTATTTTGGCCATTACGCTTGAAGTAGTGAGCTTTTTCTATCTGAGCTTCCTTATTTTCTCCGGCGCGTTCGTGACACAGTATATTCGCACGAAGAAAAAACTAGCCAAAGTGGGTAATTCCCTAATCGGCCTGATTTTCGTTGGTTTTGCCGCTCGTCTGGCCACGCTTCAGTCGTGATGCTATCGGCCCGCTGGTTGCGGCGGGCCTTCAATATGACGCTTTGCTTTTCATTTGTAATTGTAGGGTTATAACCAATAAATGGTATTTTAAATGTATATTTTGAGGCGTACCCTGTGTACAGCAGCGATTCAATAAGACTCGCTGGTTGTCGACTGGAAAAGGGAAGAAAAATGCTTCAAATTCCACAGAATCATATCCATACACGCTCTACACCATTCTGGAACAAAGAAACCGCGCCTGCCGGAATTTTCGAACGCCACCTTGATAAAGGAACTCGTGCTGGGGTTTATCCACGACTTTCTGTTATGCAGGGGGCGGTCAAATATCTCGGATACGCCGATGAACACAGTCCGGAGCCAGTAGAGGTGATGGTTATTGAAGCCGGTCAGTTTGGCGTTTTTCCGCCGGAAAAATGGCATAACATCGAAGTGATGACCGACGACACTTACTTTAATATCGATTTTTTCGTTGCCCCGGAAGTTCTGATGGAGAGTGCAAATCAACGAAAAGTCGTGCGCACCGGCAAGGAGTAAATCATGGGCAAAGCAACCTATACCGTAACCGTGACCAATAACAGTAACGGTGTTTCTGTTGATTATGAAACAGAAGCGCCGATGACATTACTGGTGCCGGATGTGGCAGCAGAAGTGGTCAAAGACTTGGTCAATACCGTTCGTTCGTACGATACCGAGAATGAGCATGAAGTCTGCGGATGGTAGGCGTTAAATACTCTTACTGATTGAATACACAGAATTTTAATGTACTAACCGCACAGCGTTTTGACGGCGCCGTGCGGTTTTTTTATTTGTGTTGAACGTAGTGATGTCCTAAAAAAGATTCCTTAAGAATACCTTAAGAAATTCGCATTGAATGCTAATTGTCGATCATTCACAGGAGTTATGATCGCAAAACAGTAACAATACAGAACATCGCGCTTATGAAACTGAATACCCAAATTACATTCCCCACACTTATTCTAGGACTGGTCATTGTGGCGATCCCGTTCACCGCGAACTGGAATCTTCCGCTGCTCAACGGCACTGTCGTCAGATGGATCGAAAATGGGCAGGCGCTATGGCTACTGTTTGGTGCGGTATTTACCCTTGGCTATATCCGGCCTTTATCTCGCCCTGAAGGCGAGAAGCAATTTTGGCTTTGGGCAGCCGTGTGGTGGTTGGTATTGCTGGGGAGAAGCACCAGTTGGGGCCGTGACTATTTCCCGGAGCAGCCTAAACTTCTGTTCAGAGCTATCTCTGTTGTAATGATTTCCATGATTATTCTGCCGGTGCTGTTGTCGAAGCGCTTACGCCTGGATATTGTCCGACGCGTGCGTAATGAACCGCTACCGCTCTGGCTGTTGACGATCACCGCCTGCGCATTTTTGATTTCCGATACGGTAGAGCATCATCGTCTGCTGGCTCCCATCTTCCTGCACAATGTCCAATATGGCGATATGATTGAAGAATTGTACGAACTGCCGTTTATGGCTGGCCTGTTTCTGATGAACCTCGGTTTTATGCAGCGGGATATGCAGGAGGAATCTGCCTCCATCCGCTTCAGTGAACCACACCTGGTAAAGTAATGAGATAAAACCTGAGTCTGGGTATCCAGACTCAGGTGGCGAGGGTGGGGAATTACGCAATGGCCTCACATAAGCGTGATTTCATGTCGCTATACGATTGAGCGGCATATTTTTCAGCCCATCTCTGATCGCTAATGTGCTCGATATTTACGGCACAATATTTGGTTTCCGGCGTTTTCGAGATTGGATCGAGGTTATCCTGGGTCAACTCGTTGCATGCACCAATCCACCATTGATAGGTCATATACACCGTTCCGGAATTGATACGCTCGGATACATCCGCACGGCTGATGACCTTACCCCGACGCGAGCTGACCCACACCAGATCACGATGACGGATACCGAGTTTTTCGGCATCATGGGTATTGATTTGCACATATCCTGGTTCATCAGCCAACGCTTGTAACGCTGCGCAGTTACCGGTCATCGAGCGACAGGAGTAATGCCCAACTTCACGCACGGTACACAGTACCAGCGGATAATTGTCATCCGGAACTTCTGCGGGCGCTCGCCACGGTGCGGCAAACAGTTTGCCTTTGCCGTTGGCGGTATCAAACTGGCTGTGCGCGTAAAGGTACGGCGTACCAGGACTATCGAGATCGGGGCACGGCCACTGAACATGCCCCATTTCCCCCATTTTCTCATAGGTCACGCCGTAGAACAGCGGGCACAGCTCGCGCATCTCATCCCAGATTTGCTGGTTATTTTGATACTGCATTGGATAGCCCATTTCGCTGGCCAAAAGGCTGATGATCTCCCAGTCACGTTTCACATCAGCGGTGGGCTCAATCGCTTTCTCAAAACGCTGGAAGCCGCGATCGGCGCAGGTAAATACGCCGCCATGTTCGCCCCATGAGGTGGCGGGCAGGAGGACGTCGGCCATTTCCGCTGTCTTAGTCATGAAGATGTCTTGCACGACGATAAAATCGAGCGCGTTAAACCCTTCCCGAACCAGGCCCAGGTCGGCCTCGGTTTGCAGCGGATCCTCTCCCATGATGTAGTAGGCTTTTATTTTGCCTTCGATAGCCAGGTGTGGAACTTCGGTGATACGAGCCCCGACCTTGTCATCCATCTGATTAACGTCAATGCCCCATGCGCTGGCAAATTTTTCCCTGACGGAGGAATCGGTCACGTCCTGATATCCCGGGAACTGGTTAGGTAGTACCCCCATATCGCACGCGCCCTGCACGTTATTTTGCCCCCGCACCGGACCAACGCCGACGTTAGGGCGACCCAGATTCCCGGTCAACAACGCCAGGCTCGACAAACCGCGAACCACATCAACAGCCTGACCAAACTGGGTGACGCCCATCCCCCACATTACGGTTGCCGATGGTGCTGCGGCAAATGTACGCATTGCCTGACGAACCTGCTGTGCGGGAACGCCGGTCAAATGTTCAACGGCTTCAGGCGCATAGTCCTTAACGGTTTCCCAGTATGTTTCCAGCCCTTCCGCATGCTTTTGCACATACTCGCGATCGTAGAGTTGCTCTTCGATAAGAACATGACCGAAGGCATTAACCAGCGCCATGTTGCAACCGTTTTTCAACTGCAAATGTTGGTCAGCAATACGGGCGGTTTCAATACGACGTGGGTCGCAGACAATGATTTTTGCACCGTTCTGGCGAGCTTTAATTACCCGGCGGGCTACGATTGGGTGCGAATCGGCGCAGTTATAACCAAAGATCAGCAGGCATTTTGAGTTTTCAATGTCGCTGATGGAATTGCTCATGGCGCCATTGCCTAACGTTTCTTGTAACCCGGCAACGGAAGGACCGTGACAGACGCGGGCGCAACAATCGACATTATTGGTATGAAGTACGCCACGTGCGAATTTTTGCATCACGTAGTTAGTTTCATTTCCGGTTCCCCGGGAGGAGCCGGTGGTCATGATGGCGCGAGGACCATAGGCTTTTTTGATTTCAGACAGGCGTTTTGCGGTGTAACGAATGGCTTCATCCCAGCTAACGGGCGTGAATTTGCCACCTTTTTCATAACGGATCATCGGGCGAGTCAGACGGGGAGTCAGGAGGCGAGTGTCGTTAAGAAAGTCCCAACCATAATAGCCTTTCAGGCATAACTGATTTTGGTTCGTTACACCCTCTGCGGCTTCGGCGCGGATAATTTTGTTATTTTCGACAACAAGCTTGAGCTTGCACCCGGCCCCACAGTATGGGCAAACACTGGTGATTTTTTTCATCAATAACAGACCTGTTAAATGCTGAAATAGCGCGAATTGTAGACGCAGCCGCGCGATATGCACCGCGGACTACGATTTGTCGTAGCGACGGGTTGTTTAAGCATAAAGTGTGCCAGAAGTGAAAACCCAGCAATAACGGGGCTGACGGTAAAAGAGTTAAGCATAATGACTGACGATTCGACATTAATGACGAGGAGCGGCAAAAATTTAGCCTGCCGGTCAGCAGTCATAACCTTATGAAACATCGGAAAAAGATGAAAATATGAAGTGATGACGATCACAAATTTTAATTTTTCAGCGCTATGCTATGCTTTTATACAACGAGTGAATCGTTAATTTAAAAACATAAGTGAGGAAAATTATGGGCATTATTTCATGGGTGGTTTTCGGTCTTATCGCTGGGATTTTGGCAAAATGGATTATGCCGGGTAAAGATGGCGGCGGATTCTTTATGACCATTATCTTAGGGGTTGTTGGTGCGGTAGTGGGTGGCTGGATCAGTACCTTCTTTGGTTTTGGTAAAGTTGATGGTTTCAACTTCGGCAGTTTCGTCGTAGCGGTTATCGGTGCGATTGTGGTATTGTTTATCTACAGAAAAATCAAAAGCTAAGTAAACATACAGACAATAGGGGCCACTGATAAGTGGCCTTTATTTTGGTTACCACCACCCCAGTTCCGTGCCCAGAACCACGATGATCGCCACGCCAATCATAATAATCGTTGTTTTTTTCATCGTTATGCTCCCGGCGCAGCGTAGCCGCCAATAAAAAACCAGGATAAGAAAACGACAGCGGAAATGAAAATAATGACAGGGAAAATAATACCGAGTCGCATACGATTATCTACCAGAGTTATTTAAAGACGAGCCAGCATAGCAGGGCTTAATGTACGACAAAAGGGGTTTTATCCTGACGCTTTTATCCTGATACATTGCGCTGTCTGCAAGATGAAGCGCACAGTTTACATCAGTCTCCAGCGGATCAATTTCCACCACACCCAGACTGGCACCAGGATAAAACAGATGAATGTCACCCAGGTGGTAGTCACCGCAAATCTGCTGTTGCAGCTGATTTTTCACCTGCTGCAGACGCATAAGTTGATCAAGTTCATCTTCCGCTGACAGGCGAACGACTAAAAATTCGTCACCGCCCAGTCGACCGAGAATGTCATTATCATTACATTCACGGAGCAGGCGCTGCCCAATCTGGATCAGGAACTGGTCACCAACCTCGTGGCCAAAGCGGTCATTAATCAGTTTGAAATCATCCAAATCGATATAGGCGACAACTATCTTCTGCCTGAGATGGCGGGCAAGCGAAAAAAGGGTTTCCACATTTTCAAATATTGCGCGCCGATTCGGTAAACCGGTCAGGGCATCGGTGTAGGAGTGAGCAATCAGCGCAGCGTTCGCTTCACGTAACTGAGCAACCAACGACTCTTTTTGAATCGACTGGGCGATCAGACCGGCAAACAGATGTAATACTTGTTCTCCACGTTGGCTCAATGCCTGCTGGCGGCGGCTGGTAGCGCAGAGTGTACCGTAAAACGTTCCGTCAGGAAGATGAACGGGAGTGCTCAGAAAGGTGGTGATGTCCAGTGCGCGAGCGGCGGTACATTCCGGCCAGCGTGCGGGCACGTTGTCACTGTACAGACAGTTTTCCTCAATAGCGCGTTTGCACAGCGTTTCATCCCACGGCACGGATAGCCCTTCGGGGATCTGCATTTGGCGGCTATTACGTGCATACAGAATATGCTGCAGACGGGCATCCAGATCGACCTTGGTCAGGTAGGTCGATTCCATCTCAGTCACCATCTCCAGCATCTCCAGAAGTTGCCGAACCAGACTTTCAACAGACTGCTCCGTGGCTAAGGATTGTGAGACTCTGGCAAGGATCATGTCCGACATGAGATGTAAATGCTCCTGAGTAATGACTGGGCTGACGTTGCCCGCATGATAGAACATCAAGGTGAAAGATGAAACACGCCATCCAGCACAGAATGTAAACATAAAATGGATAGCTGGCAGGAAAACATGGAGATAGATGGAAAGTCGGGGTAACCTGCCAGGATAAGGTTTTTAACAGGAGTAAATATGAAACTGGCATCTATTGTTTTGCCCGGCTTGCTGGTGCTGGCGGGGTGTACCACAGAACCGAAAGCGCCTGTGCCACCGAAAGTTGGCATGGCGAATCCAGCATCGGTGTATTGCGAACAAAAGGGCGGCTCGCTGATTGCGGTGCAGACTCCGCAAGGTGTTAAGTCTGACTGCAAACTACCCAACGGGGAAGTAATTGATGAATGGTCACTCTGGCGTAGAGATCATCCGGCAACGGCCAAGTAATACGCGGTCAGCATTGACGTAGCCACTCAGCGAGCACCAGCGCGTGGTTTTGCTGGGTATTTTTCGCTGCATACAGTAGCGTTAAGGTTTGCTGTCGGGCAATCTCTGCGAGGCGCTTTCCTTCCTGCTGCTGTTGGGCCAGCTCTGCGCGATATTGTTCGGAAAAGTGTGAAAAATCGATCAGTTCTGCGTGGAATGCTTTGCGCAATTCAGAGGATGGCGTCAGCGTTTTATTCCATTCGTTGAAAGCAAGGTCAGTCTTTTTTATCCCGCGTGGCCACAACCGGTCGACCAACACGCGATAACCATCGCTTTTTTCTGCCGGGTCATACACGCGTTTACACTGAATCTTCATCTCTTCATCCGCTCCTTTCAGCTACCGCTCAGGTATTTATCATCAACTTTATTACGGTTAAATAAGATCGTAAAACGTGACCATTATAGCATTTTGCCTGTCCTGACTCCCAATTTAAGGGATTGTGATACCACTAAAAAGTCGGTAGGCTGAGGCTCCTTATGCTGTCCCTTATTGTCAGGACACAAGGAAAGCTTAATGGAAATTTCCCCAATTAAAGATACGCTTCGCATTGCGCTGGTGGGCGATTACAGCCCCGATATTGTGGCGCACCAGGCTATTCCCCTTGCTATCGATGATGCTGCCGCCGTCCTGGAATTGGTGGCTGATTACGACTGGCTAACCACATCTGATATCAACAGCAGTGAGGACTTGATTGGCTATGATGCCATCTGGGTCGTTCCAGGCAGTCCATATCGCCATCTTGAAGGGGCGCTGATAGCGATACGCTACGCGCGTGAAAACAGCATCCCGTTCCTGGGGACCTGCGGCGGCTTTCAACATGCGATTCTGGAGTACGCCCGCAACGTGCTGGGCTGGAGCGATGCCGCCCACGCCGAGACGGACACCACGGGTCGGATGGTGATAGCACCATTGACCTGCTCGCTGGTAGAAAAAACGGATGATATTGAGCTGCGGGCCAATACGCTGATTGCCAAAGCCTACGGGCGGGATGTTATCACCGAGGGATATCACTGCAACTATGGCGTATCGGAGGATTTTGCCGCCGAGCTTGAAAGCGGCGATCTTCGGGTGACCGGTTGGGATGAGGCTGGTGATATTCGTGCCATTGAGCTGGTGACGCATCCATTTTATGTTGGCACGCTCTTTCAGCATGAACGCGGAGCGCTGGCGGGAAAACCCGTGCCGTTAGTTCAGGCGATGCTGCGCGCCGCGCGCGGATAAAAAAACGGGCAGGTTGTTCACGAACCTGCCCTGTGCATTATGCGCTCGCGATCTCCCGATTGCGCCCCGCGCACAAACCAAATACCGCCATCAGCATCGCTAACAAGGCGACCCCGCCAAGAGGAATCAGCCAGCTATCGTTGAGGTCGTGAATTTTCCCCATCAGCGGTGGCCCGCAGGCGGCCAGTAAATACCCAACAGATTGTGCCATGCCGGAGAGGGCAGCAGCCTGATGCGCTGAGCTTGCGCGCAGGCCAATAAAGGTCAAGCCGAGGATCATCGTCGCGCCCGAGCCAAAGCCAAACAGGATGGTCCATAGCAATGCCTGGTCGGGCATTATGGCGAATCCCGCCGCGCCGACGGCGCACATTAATGAAACCAGAGCGGCGATGGCGCGCTGATCCTTAAATCTGTTCAGGACGAGAGGAATCAATAATCCCGGCGCGGCGGTCGCCAGCTGCAGTAAACCATGTAGCGAACCGGCCTGCGCCTCGCTGTAGCCGTGGCTGATCAAAATGGCGGGCAGCCAGCCGATGATGACGTAGTAGATAAGCGAATTGATCCCCAGAAACAGCGTCACCTGCCAGGCGAGGCTGGAGCGCCAGATCGCACGGGAATGCAGAGCGCGCGAGTTGCTCAAGCTGGCATTGGCCGTCTGGCGGCATTGGGGTAACCAGATAATCAGCGCCAGCAGCGGAAAGGCCATCAGTACCATCAGCGCACCGCGCCAGCCAAACCCGTTCAACGCCAGCGGTACCACAATGGCGGAACCCAGTGCCGCTGCTGCGCCCATGGTCAGCGAGTATGCGCCAGTGAGTTTCGCCACATGCTGAGCAAAATCACGCTTAATCAGTCCGGGTAAAAGCACATTTCCCAATGCGATTCCGCAACCAATGATAGCGGTGCCGCTAAACAGGAACCCTAGTGAGGGCAGCGAACGTATCGCAATACCCACGCAAATCAGTAGCATAGCAACAAACAGGCTGCGTTCGATACCCCAACGGCGCGCAACGGCGGCAGCCAGAGGTGAAACCAGTGCGAAAGCCAGCAGTGGCAGGGTGGTCAGAAGCCCCGTCTGGGCGGTGCTCAGACCGTAGTCGGCGCGAATTGCATCCAGCAACGGGGCAGCACCGGTAAAGGTGACGCGCAATGTGGTGGCAATCATCAGGATCCCCGCGATCAGCAACGCTGCGTTCTTGCCACGGGAGGAAGGTGTATTTGTCATTTTTTTCTCATATCGTCAGGCGAGGCGATACCTTATCGTTTTTACTCAATGGATGAATCAAGCTAAAATGACAGTTTATCGCTTAAATCGGACATTTTTATGTTAGGACTGAGGCTGGATGGATACGAACCCGATCTTCACCACGATGCGGCGGTGGCGTTTTGTATTCAGGCCCGGGAAGATGAACTTTTCAGTCCGCTGCATCAGCACCGTAAAGGCCAGTTGATTCTGGCGTTGCATGGCGCGATCACCTGTGAGGTTGAGAATGCTATGTGGATGGTGCCCCCGCAATATGCGGTGTGGATCCCCGGTGAAATTCCACACAGCAACCACGTTACCGTTGGCGCACAATTGTGCTTTTTGTTTATTGAGCCGCAGGCCGTTGTGATGCCCGATCGTTGCTGCACGCTGAAAATTGCTCCGTTGTGCCGGGAGCTTATTCTGGCGCTGGCATCCAAAACGGATGCCCAACGGCTGGAGCCGGCAACCCAGCGGCTGACGCAAGTGCTGTTTGATGAACTGCCGCAGCAACCCCAGGAGCAAATGCAGTTACCGGTTTCCGATCACCCGAAAATTCGCAGAATGGTCGCAACGATGGCGAGAGAGCCTGCACAATGGCAGACGTTGGGGCAATGGGCCAGCGTATTTGCGATGAGTGAACGTAACCTTGCTCGCCTGGTCGTCAAAGAAACGGGGTTGAGTTTTCGCCGCTGGCGTCACCAGCTCCAGCTGATTCTGGCGCTGCAGGCGTTGATTGATGGCCGCAATGTACAACAGGTCGCGCAAATGCTCGGGTACGATTCGACCACGGCATTTATCACTATGTTCAAAAAAGGCCTGGGACAGACGCCAGGCCGTTATCTGAACGGGCTGGCTACTGCTTCCCAACAATCAATGAGACCAGACCTGCCGCAATAAGCGGCCCCACTGGCACACCGCGAAACAGCGCCACGCCCAGTACCGTGCCCACCAGTAAACCAGCAACAAGCTGAGGCTGGCTACCCATTAGCGTAACGCCGCGTCCGCCAAGCCAGGAGACAAATACCCCAACGGCAATAGCAACCAGTGATTTCCAGTTCACAAAGGAGTGGATGAGCGTGGAGGGCGGTAGCGTTCCGCTGGCGATCGGCGCCATGACGCCAATGGTCAGAATTATAATCCCGACGGTCAGGCCCTGTTTTTCAATCCAGGGAAAGAAGGTATTCAGTGGGGTAACACGGACTATTATCAGCACCAGAATTGAAACAGCGACAGTGGTGTTGTGGCTGACAAAGCCCAGAGCTGCCAGTCCGAGCAGGATCAGCAGAGTGACATCAAACATCGTAGTTTCCTTGCCAAAAGAAAAAATAAGCCTGCTTACTGTACGCGTAAATGCGTGACGGAACAGGCTTTTTTTAATGACTATGATTTTTTTTGGGCTAACGCACGAAGCGATGTTTTTTACTGCTAACTTGTGCAGTTATTGTTCTCTGCGGAACGGGATTAATTCCGGTTGCGCGATGCGCAGGTAATCTGCGGTATCCATGATCACGGATTTTTCCAGCATTCCGGCATTGAACGCAATTTCATTAAAACGCTCAAACAACAGTGGGTCGGCGACCAGCTTGAGGTTCGGATGAAAACTGAACGGTGGGATAGCGCCAAATACGCAGCCAGTCAGTTCATCTACCTCCGCCGGGCTGGCAAGTGACGCTCTCAACCCGCCAATATGGCTGG
>NZ_SZWU01000076.1:247752-256295 GCF_005280935.1 Citrobacter sp. wls757
GCCTGCTGATCGGCAGAGAGGATCGCCAGAACATGCTGATTGACGCCGTTGCCTTTTACTTTGCAGACCAGCGCTTTTGCACCCTGACCCAGTGCGGTACCGCGAATTTCAGAGACAGCTTCACATTTGCCTACGGCTTCATGGCTGACTACGCGGTAGGTCGCACCGTGTTCTGACAACAGGGAGATTAAACGCTGGTGCGTTGCGTTACCTTTGTTTACTTCCGTCATGACTTACTCCTGGTACAACAATGAAAATCCTGTCAGAAAAATAATTACGCATCGGTGCGTTTTTTCTGTTTGTTCAGGTAGAGCTGTGCATCAGATGCTTTGTAGGCATCATCAATGGTGTCGTTTGGCTGCATATTATAAATCCCGACAGAGAAGCTGATTGATCTATCTTGCGCAATAATTTGTAAGTTATAGCGAATCCTCTCCAGCAGGCGGGGCGTTAATTCACTGGGGTGATCGATGAGGATAATGCAAAACTCATCGCCGCCGAGGCGGATGGCATAGTCGCTTTTGCGAATGGACGTTTGAATAGCTTTGGCCAAAATGGTGATAATGCGATCGCCTTCCTTATGCCCCAACGTATCATTAATAACTTTTAGTTTGTCGCAATCAATGGCGATAAAGGTCACGAGCGTTCCTGTGTTCACCAACTGTTGCAAACGCTGCTCAAGCGCTGGCGTTAAAATTTTACGGTTGTAGAGCCCTGTCATCGCATCACTGACATTTTCCCGTGTGACGTTGTGATACAAGCGAAAATGCGTTCTGACCATATTCAGCAGCAATATCGTTGCCAGTAGATAGAAGGCGAATATCTTCCAGGACGAGACAATAAAGTACATAACATCAAGTGAGAGGGTGATACGTATACCGCCAGGTATGTCCTTCTCATAGTGAACATAGCGGAACAGATCGGTTTCACTTTTCTGAACGAGGATCTCTTTACCTGAACTGGTGTCAGAGACCGTTACGTTAAGATAACGCCAGACGAGAGGGCGGTCGCTGGTATAGAAAATATTCTGTAAATTCTCTTTATTAATATCCACCATCACCACGCCTTTTAGCTTATTGGCGTAGTAAACCGGTGTTAAAAAGCTCATCACCTTTTTCTCGGTCAGGTTATCTTCATAAATACTGGAGATCACCGTGCGGCCAGTAAAAATACCGTCAATATCATTCTGGTCGATTCCCAACGTACCTTTTTGCAAAAACGACCAGTTGTGTATCGCAAATTTCCGCGAGTCGATCACATCATAGAAATAAACGTAGTTATTTTTGAGATCGACGTAATATCGAAATTTATACTCCAGCGTCCCTAATCCCTGACCGTAATCTTTCTGCTGGCGATTAACATTGACCGCCCGGTCAAAAGAGGGCAGCAGAAAAATGTCATCAAGCTGTTCGCTACATTTTGTTGAGGTGGTCTGCAACGTACCGTGTAATGGCAGATAGTTGCGCTTAGTGAGATTGAGCCCATGAGTGCCGTTAACGCTGTCGAAAGCGTTGCAAAGTACTTTTTGCTGTTCGAGAGAAGCAGGCCCCTGAGGGGACGAAAATGTGCGCATCAGATGGGCTGCGATGCTCTGATTTGTGTACTTATCATAGAGAAACGAGGAGTCGGCTTTCTCATTGATATAGCGCATGTACGCATTCATTGCTTTATCACTAGCAATGAGCTCATAAACCAAAAAAGAAGATGTCAAAACAATTACGCTGACGGAGATAAAGATCCTGAGCGCTTTATGATGCAATTTCATAATGATTTACAGCCCTGTAAGTCTGATACTTCAGTCTATCACACGGCATACATCCGCTCTAACGCTACGGGAAAGGACATTTTGAAATAAAAATCATTCGCGTACTTCACCTTTAACTCTTAATGTTGTATTTATAATGCAACTTATAAAAAGGAGACAGGCCAATGAGCGCGACTGAAAAAGCGGGTCATACATTTTTAGCCAGCCTGGGCAAAACCCGTCTGCGTCCGGGCGGTGTTGAAGCAACAGAATGGTTGTTTAGCCAGTCACAGCTGACGCCCGGCAGCCAGGTACTTGAAGTGGCGTGCAACATGGCCACGACGGCGATAGAGTTAGTTCAACGCTATGGCTGTACCGTATACGCCATTGATATGGATAAAACCGCACTGTCAAATGCAAGGAATAACGTAGCGGCAAATGGTCTGGAAAATCATATTCATGTGATGGCTGCTAACGCCAACACTCTTCCTTTTGCGGATAACAGTTTCGATGTTGTGATTAACGAAGCCATGCTGACAATGTATGCCGATAAAGCGAAGGCGAAGTTAATTGCCGAATATTATCGCGTGTTGAAGCCCGGTGGGCGTCTGCTCACCCACGATATTATGTTCACCGCCCAAAAACTGGGCGCGGGCGATCAGGGCCAGCTTGTCGATGTGGTGAAATCAAACGTTAGCCCAATGACCAGACAAGGCTGGCGTGATTTGTTTCTTAACTGCGGGTTCGAACAGGTCCTGCAGCAGAATGGCAACATGTCGCTGATGTCGCCGCGCGGATTAGTTCGTGATGAAGGGCTTACGGGGGCGGTAAAAATTGTGTTTAACGGCTTACGCACGAGCGAAAATCGTCGTCGTTTCCTGAAAATGTTTCGCTTCTTCCGTTCGCAACGTCATCAACTCAATTACATTGCCTGCTGCTCTGTAAAGGGAAAATAAAAAGGATAAACGGATGAATATTGATAAGATGAAAAAACAGCACCCGTAAAAAATCAGCCAGAGAAGATAACCTCTGGCTGATTTGTTTAGGTGGTTAACTATTGCTGGTCGTACTTTGTTTATGAAACAGTTCGCGGAATACCGGGTAAATATCATCCTGGTCGCGAATATGTTGCATCGCAAAGTTATCAAAAGTTGATTGCAGATGTTCGTATTCACGCCACAAGGTTTGGTGAGCGCGGCGAGTGATTTCGATATAGCTGTAATAGCGGACCACTGGCAGCAGTTTTTTCGCCAAAATCTCATGACACAGCGGTGAATCATCAGCCCAGTTATCACCGTCCGATGCCTGTGCAGCATAGATGTTCCACTGGGCAGGGTTGTAGCGCTCTTTCACCACTTCATCCATTAACTTCAGCGCACTGGAGACAATGGTTCCCCCGGTTTCCTGAGAGTAAAAGAACTCGTGCTCATCCACTTCTTTCGCCTGGGTATGGTGGCGAATATAAACCACCTCCACGTTCTTATAGGTCCGGCTTAAGAACAGATACAGCAGGATATAAAAACGTTTAGCCATATCTTTGGTCGACTGATCCATTGAACCAGAAACGTCCATCAGGCAGAACATTACCGCCTGGCTGGAAGGGTCGGGGCGTTTTTCATAATTCTTGTAGCGTAAATCAAAGGTGTCGATAAATGGCACGCGTTCGATTTTTGCCCGTAGTTCGGCAATCTCTTTGCGTAACCGTTCCTCTTCCAGCAACTGTGCTGGTTCGCTTTTCGCGATGGTTTCCAGATCCGCTTCGAGAGCATGCAGTTCGCGACGCTTACCCGCTGTCATCGCCGTGCGGCGCGCCAGTGAGTTTTGCAGGGATCGCACCACGCTGATGTTGGCAGGCACACCGTTAGAGGTAAAACCTGCCCGGTGCGTTTTGTACTCCGTTAGCTGACGCTGCTGATTCTGCTTCAGGTTAGGAAGTGCTAAATCTTCGAACAACAGATCGAGATATTCATCTTTAGAGATCTGAAAGACGAACTCATCCTGACCCTCACCATCCTGGCTGGCCTGGCCTTGTCCGCTTCCTGAACCGCCACCGCCGCCCTGTGGGCGTTCAATGCGGTCATTCTGCACAAAATGGTCGTTACCCGGATGCACGCGATGGCGCAGGCCACCACGTCCCTGATGAAACATTGGTTCGCTAATATCATCAGTCGGAATAGAGACAGATTCGCCGCTATCCACATCAGTCACCGAACGCTTGTTAATGGCCTCGGAGATCGACTGTTTAATTTGCGATTTATAACGGCGTAAGAAGCGCTGGCGGTTTACCGTGCTCTTGTTTTTGCCGTTAAGACGCCGGTCAATAAACCAGGTCATAAGCCCCCCGTACTGCCAACTGTTCGCCATGTCTGTAAGTGCCGGATGGCGCTGGTGCTATCCGGCCTACGGAACATTGTTTTGCAAGCCCGGTAAGCGCATGCGCCACCGGGCACTTATGTTAAGACGATTTACGTACGCGCAAATACCATTCGCACAGTAAACGCACCTGTTTACGCGTGTAGCCTTTTTCCATCATACGGTCGACAAAATCGTCGTGTTTTTTCTGCTCGTCAGTCGAGGTTTTAGCATTGAACGAAATGACCGGCAGCAGCTCCTCGGTATTGGAGAACATTTTCTTCTCAATGACCGTGCGCAGTTTTTCGTAACTGGTCCAGTTTGGATTGCGACCGCTGTTATTCGCTCTGGCACGCAGAACAAAGTTGACGATCTCGTTACGAAAATCTTTCGGGTTACTGATACCCGCCGGTTTCTCAATTTTCTCCAGTTCTGAGTTCAGTGACTCGCGGTCAAACAGCTGACCTGTATCCGGGTCGCGATACTCCTGATCCTGAATCCAGAAATCCGCATAAGTGACATAACGGTCGAAAATGTTCTGTCCGTACTCGGAATAGGATTCGAGATAAGCCGTCTGGATCTCTTTGCCGATGAATTCAGCATATTTCGGGATCAAATAGCCTTTCAGGAACTCAAGATAACGCTCAGCTTGCTCCTGCGGGAACTGTTCACGCTCGATTTGCTGCTCCAGTACGTAGAACAGATGTACCGGGTTAGCTGCCACTTCGGCATGGTCAAAGTTAAAGACGCGAGAGAGGATCTTAAACGCGAAACGCGTGGACAGACCGTTCATTCCCTCATCAACCCCGGCGTAATCCCGATACTCCTGATAGGATTTCGCTTTCGGATCGGTATCTTTCAGGCTTTCGCCATCGTAAACGCGCATCTTCGAGTAAATGCTCGAGTTCTCAGGTTCTTTCAGGCGAGAAAGAATGGTAAAGCGAGAGAGCGTTTCCAGTGTGCCCGGTGCGCAAGGCGCATGGGTCAGCTCACTGTGGTTAAGCAGTTTTTCGTAAATTTTGATCTCTTCAGAGATACGCAGGCAATAAGGCACTTTGACGATGTAAACACGGTCAAGGAACGCCTCATTGTTTTTGTTATTACGGAACGTTACCCATTCAGACTCGTTCGAGTGGGCAAGAATAATCCCGTTAAACGGCAGGGCAGAGATACCTTCTGTCCCGTTGTAGTTTCCTTCCTGGGTGGCGGTCAGCAGAGGATGCAGCACTTTAATCGGTGCTTTAAACATCTCAACGAATTCCATAATCCCCTGGTTTGAGCGGCACAGTGCACCCGAATAACCGTAGGCATCAGGATCGTTCTGGGCGTGGTGTTCGAGTTTACGAATATCCACTTTCCCGACCAGCGCAGAAATATCCTGGTTGTTTTCATCACCAGGCTCCGTTTTGGCGATTGCGATCTGCTCCAGAATAGACGGCCAGACTTTGACGACGCGGAATTTTGTAATGTCCCCGCCGAAATCGTGCAGACGTTTCGCAGCCCAGGGCGACATGATCGTACCGAGATAGCGACGCGGGATCCCATACTCTTTTTCCAGTATCTGCGCGTCTTCCTGCGGATTAAACAGGCATAACGGATGATCGTTGACCGGGCTACGTTCGCCATTGGCACTCAGGACATAAATCGGTACTCTCTGCATCAGCGACTTCAGTCGCTCAGCAAGAGATGATTTCCCCCCTCCCACAGGCCCCAGCAGATACAGGATCTGCTTCTTCTCTTCCAGACCCTGAGCCGCATGTTTCAAATAAGAAACAATTTGCTCAATGGCGTCTTCCATGCCGTAAAACTCTTCAAAGGCGGGATAGCGTGCAATTACCCGATTCGAAAAGAGTCGAGAAAGTCGAGGTTCGTGGGCAGTGTCGACCATGACAGGCTCACCAATAGCCATTAATAGCCGCTCTGCCGCGTTGGCATAAGCACTGCGATCTTGCCGACAAGTGGTAAGAAACTCCTGCAGCGTGAACTCTTCGTCCTTGGCAGCTTCATAACGCTGGCGATAGTGATCGAATATATTCATGGTATGCCGTCCTTTCGTTTTTTAGCACATGTTAAGAGCCGTTCATATGAATAGTAGAGGCCCCTGAAGAGGTAAACTGAACGACGTCGCTGCTGAATAAATAAGCAACTCTCATGCCATTTTGGTGGTCAGGAGATCAACGTATTCGGTGATACACCTTCTAAAATTAAGCGTAGATGGCATTTGCAAAACTTGCCTGTGTGCGCAAATGAATTTCAATGGCATATCAATAACTCATCAGCAAAAAAAGCACATCTTATGTAAAGAATTGGAGCGGGATTCATGCGGTGTTCACCGTCCTGCAAGCAAAATGTCATCACTCGCTGAGAAATTAGGGGGTTACATTCTGGGGCGAATACGTAAAATAGTTGGGCTGAAGCGTATTGGCGGTTACACTTTGACCGCTACACATTTGAATAAGGAATTATGGATTGTGACCAAACTCAAACTTCTGGCACTTGGCGTCCTTGCCGCAACCGCAGTTAGCACCGCACAGGCGGAAAGTCAGTGGACTGTTGGCGCGGGTGTCGGCGTGATTAACAGCCCGTACAAACAGTATGACCGCGATGTTTACCCTGTTCCGGTTGTCACCTATGAAGGCGATAATGTCTGGTTCCACGGCTTGGGTGGCGGCTACTATCTGTGGAATGACACGGCAGATAAGCTTTCCATCATGGCGTACTATGATCCGACGCATTTCAAGCCGGGTGATAGCGATAGCCATGCTTTGCGCCAACTCGACAAGCGTAAAAGCAGCTTGATGGCTGGCCTCTCGTATGTACATAACACCCAGTATGGTTTCCTGCGTACTGCACTGGCGGGTGATACTCTGGATAACAGCAACGGCTTTATCTGGGATCTGGCCTGGCTCTACCGTTACACTAATGGTGGGTTGACTCTGACGCCGGGTATCGGTGTGCAGTACAGCAGCGAAAACTACAACGACTATTATTATGGCGTGTCCAATCACGAGTCTCGCCGCAGTGGTCTGAAAAGCTACAACGCTAACGATGGATGGGATCCGTACCTGGAGTTGACCGCGAGCTATAACTTCATTGGAAACTGGAACGTATACGGAACTGGCCGTTATGTGCGCTTGAGTGATGAAGTGAAGGACAGTCCGATGGTCGATAAGTCCTGGTCTGGCATCTTCTCAGTGGGTGTGACCTACAAGTTCTGATGACATTCAGTGTTGAACACAAGCTCGCAGACATGCGGGCTTTTTTGTGCGCTACCGATATGAATATTGATCTAAAACATGAGATTTCATCATTTGTGCTGATTTGACATTCTGTCAGGCTACAACGAATTTTTAACGTATTATTCCTGTCGCTGTTACTAAAAATAAACCTGCTATTTTATTAGCCTGTTATCTATTCATTTTTGAATGAAATAAAGTCGTGAAGGTTTAGCAAATCATTGTCATGAGGTAATGGTTTGTAGCTATACAATGCGTTGATAATACTAGGGTTTACGATCGAGGTAAGCGTTATTTTCTTATTGTTAAGCACAATGAAAATTATTGATAACTCTTTTAGCATGTTTATCTCATGGCGAAAGTTAACTTTCATGTGAAAAAACAAAAATTAATCGATTGATTTTAATTTTACATCTTTAGGTATTTATCTGAAAAAATTAAAATTGACATTAAATATCCCATTGCAGATATTAATTAAACTTTAAAGTATCGACAGCAACTCTTCATGGCATTAAATATAATTCGCCATGTGGATTTTTTGAGAATAAACCTGGTATATATAATGAAAAAGTTAATCATGATAGCTGTGATGGGCGGGATTCTGGCTGGTTGTTCCACCGAGGCTTCACGCATGAATGCTTGCGAAAGCAAGGGTGTGAGCCGTGATGCCTGTTATGTTGCGGAGCAAAACCGTCAGGCGACAATCAATGCTGCCGCTGAAAAACAGGCTATGGAAAACGCGCAAAACTTGTATAGCACTAATGATACTAATTCCAGCCATCACCACAAACACGATAAGTATTAAGGTGTAACGTATGAAAAAATTAATTATTATCGTTGCTTTGGTGGTTTCCTTCGCTGCACCTGCTTATGCCATTAGCGAGGCTTACCGCCAGCAGTTACAGCATGAACATAAAACCATGGTCAGTGACACGAATGCCCCGGTACACGCCAGTAAAATCATGCCCGTGCATGTGAATAAACTTGGAGTGGACTTTAAACGTGGTGCTGATGGCATTGCTTATATTAATGGCAAACCTGCAGCAAATGATGAGAATAGTGCTGAAGCTCAGTCTTATAGCGCAGATTTGATTTCCGTTATCGTCTATAAAAACGGAAAAATCAACGCTATGAAAGAGGGGAAATATTTAGGTCGGTTGAAATAACCACTTCGTAGATAAGATTTTGTATTTTTTCGGCCCGGGAACATC
>NZ_SZWU01000076.1:256343-257758 GCF_005280935.1 Citrobacter sp. wls757
CTCGCCTTAACAATCGGTTTCCAATCCATGATGGTGCAATTTGTGCACCCTAACAGGACACATGCACGTTGTTTTGCTTTACTGTGGTGCATTAACACAGGAGGGTGCGATGACAGCGAAACAGGTGACGTTTACAAACCAGGTATCGCTTCCTGCTATTGGGCAGGGAACATGGTACATGGGCGAGGATCCAAGCCGATGCCGGGATGAAGTGTCTGCGCTGCAGGCCGGACTGGATCTCGGCCTGCGATTGATTGATACAGCAGAAATGTACGCTGATGGTGCAGCGGAAGAGGTGGTGGGTGAAGCATTAACGGGACGGCGTGATAGCGCTTTTTTAGTCTCGAAAGTTTACCCATGGAATGCCGGTGGACAGAAAGCCATTGCCGCCTGCGAAGCGAGTCTGCGTCGACTGAAAACTGATTATCTGGATCTCTATTTGCTGCACTGGATGGGCGATTTTTCATTTGCAGAGACCATCGATGCCATGGAAACACTGATTGCGCAGGGGAAAATCCGCCGTTGGGGCGTCTCAAATCTCGATTATGATGATATGCAGGCGTTATGGCAGGTACCCGGTGGACGAGAGTGTGCAACTAATCAGGTGCTTTATCATTTAGCCTCGCGCGGTATTGAATATGATTTACTGCCGTGGTGCCAGCAGCAGCAGATGCCGGTCATGGCATACAGTCCGCTGGCCCAGGCGGGACGACTGCGTGGCGATTTGCTTTCTAACTCTGTGGTGAATGACATCGCGCGTGCGCACAATGTTAGCGCTGCGCAGATTTTGCTGGCATGGGTGATTCGTCAGTCGGGTGTAATAGCCATCCCGAAAGCCGCAAGCGTAGCGCATGTCGAACAAAATGCCGCCGCGCTGGAGATAACGCTCTCTGTAGATGAGTTGAAGCAGTTAGATAAGGCGTATCCGGCGCCAAACGGTAAAACCGCGCTGGATATGGCCTGATTTGCCAAATGCCGATGTTCCCGCAGCTTATCAGGCCTACGGCTGCGTGTAGTTTGTAGGCCGGATAAGGTGTTAGCAGCATCCGGTACGGTGCGTAGAGCTGCCTGATGCGCTGAGCTTATCGGGCCTACGGCTGCATGTAGTTTGTAGGCCGGATAAGGCGTTAGCCGCATCCGGCACGGTGCGCGGAACTGCCTGATGCGCTGTGCTTATCAGGCCTATGGCTGCATGTAGTGTGTAGGCCGGATAAGGCGTCAGCCGCATCCGGCACGGTGCGCGGAACTGCCTGATGGCGCTGTGCTAATCAGGCCTACGGCTGCATGTAGTTTGTAGGCCGGATAAGGCGTTAGCCGCATCCGGCACGGTGCGCGGAACTGCCTGATGGCGCTGTGCTAATTAGGTCTACGGTTGTATGTAGTTTGTAGATACTGTTATCGCCTGCAAGCCTTTT
>NZ_SZWU01000077.1:0-2442 GCF_005280935.1 Citrobacter sp. wls757
GAAAAGGCTTGCAGGCGATAACAGTATCTACAGGAAAGTACATCCTGGGCCGGATAAGGCATTTATGTCGCCATCCGGCAGCGCAAAATCACATGCGCATCCCCACCGCCAGGCGGTTGAAGCAGTTCATCAGGCTAATGGCAAATGTCAGGTCGCTAATTTCTTTCGCGCTGAAATGGTCGAGCAGCGGCAGATAAACGTCATCTTCGGCGTGAGTAGTGGCAATCTGGGTGACCGATTCGGCCCACGCCAGCGCCGCACGTTCCTGCTCGCTGAAGTGGTGACTCACCCGCCAGCCTGCCAGTGCGTCCAGTTTGGCCTGCGCAACACCGGATTTGCGCAGTGCTTTACTGTGCATTTCCAGACAAAAGGCGCAGCCGTTGATTTGCGAGACCCGCAGGTAAATCAGTTCCGTCAACGTAGGTTCCAGCGCGCAGTTTTCCAGCGCTTGGCTTGCCTGAACCAGAGCGTTATAGATTTCGGGACTGAGTTCGTAATAGGGCTGGCGTAACATTGTCATGGTATTTCTCCTCGTTTGGATGACCCGCAATGTAGCACTATAATGGACTGCAACAGAGAGCCATATTGTTACCAAAAAAGCAGACCATAAATGCCACGTTATCAGCAAATCGCCCGTCAGTTAAAAAACGCAATTGAGAAAGGCGAACTCAAGCCTGGTACCAGATTGCCCTCCAGCCGGACCTGGGCCCAGGAGCTGGGAGTATCACGCTCGACGGTGGAAAATGCCTATGCAGAGCTGGTGGCGCAGGGCTGGCTCGCGCGGCGTGGACAGGCAGGAACGTTTGTCAGTGAGCAACTGCGACCAGAAAGGGCGCCTGCATCGCCTGCCATCTTCGCCGGAGAAAATCCCAGACCGCAACCTTTTCAGATGGGATTACCCGCACTCGATCTTTTTCCGCGTGAAGTCTGGGCACGGGTGATGGGACGGCGTTTACGCACCCAAACGCGTTTTGATCTGGCGGTGGGCGATGTATGTGGCGAACGGGTGTTACGCCAGGCAATTGTTGATTATCTGCGCGTTTCACGCAGCATTGAATGCCAACCAGAGCAGATTTTTATCACTTCAGGCTATGCGGCATCAATGACGTTAATCCTGCGCGCTCTGGCGCATCCCGGTGAGGGAATGTGGGTCGAAGATCCCGGTTTTCCGCTGATCCGGCCCGTGGTGGTTCAGGAACGCATTGAATTGATGCCGGTAGCGGTGGATGCCGATGGTCTGGATGTCAGCGCCGGGATCCGCGACTACCCGCAGGCGCGTTTTGTACTGCTCACTCCCGCACATCAAAGCCCTCTGGGGGTAGCACTGTCTTTGGACCGTCGCCACCAGTTGCTGGAGTGGGCGACTCGCGCGCAGGCGTGGGTAATCGAAGATGACTATGACAGTGAATTTCGTTACCACGGTAAGCCGTTGCCGCCGCTAAAAAGTCTGGATGCGCCTCAGCGGGTGATTTATGCCGGAACGTTCAGCAAATCGATGTTTCCGGCTTTGCGTACGGCATGGCTGGTGGTGCCTCTGACCCAGGTTGAACGCTTTCGCCAGCAAGCGGCGCTAACGGCCTGTAGCGTCCCGGTTCTATGGCAGCAAACGCTGGCGGATTTCATGCGAGACGGCCACTTCTGGCGACACTTAAAACGTATGCGACAGCATTATGCCGAACGACGACAATGGATGGAAAACGCCCTGACCGAACAAGGATTTAGCGTCATTCCTCAGGAAGGTGGGATTCAACTGGTGATGAGTGTAGACGGAGATGATACTGCGCTGGTGCGCAAAGCGAATCAGGCCGGGTTAGCGGTTCAGGCGCTAAGCCGCTGGCGAATAACGTCAGAAGGAAAGGGGGGAATATTGCTGTCATTTACTAATATCAGCTCGGCGGAAATGGCGCAACAGGCGGCCTACCAACTGCGGTTGGCGCTGACATAAATCTGTACGTTACTTAAGATATTCGTCTCATCGTGTTCACTCGTTTATGGACTTTTCTGAAAGCGTTGCTAATGCTGAATCAGGTAAGGTAAGCCCGCAGTAAAAGATAACGAGGAAAATAATATGTATTTACGACCTGATGAGGTGGCGCGCGTACTTGAAAAAGTGGGCTTTACCGTTGATGTAGTGACGCAGAAAACGTACGGCTATCGGCGTGGCGAAAATTATGTGTATGTTAATCGTGAAGCTCGCATGGGACGTACCGCATTAATTATCCATCCCACGTTGAAAGAGCGTAGCTCTTCACTGGCGGAACCGGCAACGGATATTAAAACTTGCGATCATTACCAGCAATTCCCGCTGTATTTAGCCGGAGAGACTCATGAGCATTATGGTATTCCGCACGGCTTTAGCTCGCGTATTGCGCTTGAACGTTATCTGAGCGGGCTGTTTGGCGACGTTAATTCTAACTAATAACGCGACTGGCAGTGCCAGTC
>NZ_SZWU01000077.1:2488-8141 GCF_005280935.1 Citrobacter sp. wls757
GCTTTAGCCTGATGATAGCTGCTGACCTTAAACAAGCGGCGGCAATAATCAAGAAAGTAGCCATAGACAGCGCCCATCAGCATTGACACCACGATGTTCGAACTTACTGCAGCCGTAATCTGATGCCAGTCTGCGCCAACCGTCAGCAGAATAATCACATACACCGGCGACTGGAAGGTGACATAAGCCAGCACATCCGCCAGATTTTTTGCCCATCCTGCCTGCGTGGCTTTACGGGCCGCGCGCATGAACAAATCACGATACATGCCGTATGGCCACGCGATCAGTATGTTGACAGGGATAGCGACTAATCTGGAATACAGCGACTGTTCGAAGCTCATTCCAGAAAGGAATATTTCGATCAACATGTTCACGACAGAACAATAAACAACCATCGCGAACGTGTCTGCTACTGCATGACGCAAGCGTGACTGCGGAGAGAACATGTTAATGCTCCTTGTAAAAAGGGGAAAAAAGGTTTTGAATACCTTAACTGCTAGTGATTTGTCTTGCTGCTTTCGCGTTTCAATAGGATATCTGCCTGGATAATAACTAGCAACTAGCTGGAAATTTTTATTTATTGTCTTTTTGTCGATAAAATGCTCTGTAATGGTTTGTTTTTTGTTCGTTTTGGTGTTTTCGTTGCTGTGTTAATTAAAGTCTTTTTAGATCAAAGAGTTATTGTTGCTTGTTTTTCTGAATTTTTTGCGCTCCTTTTCTGAATGTTGACTGATGTGCAATATGTATACTCGTTGGTTCCACGAGATGCTGTGGCTTGTTTCTTAAGTGACGCGCTGAGATACCTTGCAGGTATATTCAAAGCTGCAATCAGGGTAATAGAATATATTGTCTGGGCGATAGCAGAATGGATGCTATAAATATCAGAGTTGGCTATTTGTTTAATGATAAACGAATAAATTAGACTGGAAATATAATAATTGGTTGCATACAATATTTAGCGTAATACCGTTTTTATGTTTTACGTTAAAGAGGTTTTGTTAATATGAGTTCAATGTTAAAAAACTTAAATAATATCCGCTCGCTGCGTGCAATGGCTCGTGAATTTTCCGTTGATGTACTGGAAGATATGCTTGAAAAATTCAGGGTAGTGACCAAAGAACGGCGCGATGAAGAAGAACAGCTACAGCGCCAACGTGCAGAACAGCAGGCAAAAATTAATGCCTTGCTGGCGCAGATGCAGGCAGACGGGATCAGCCCGGAGGAGCTGCTGAGCATAACACCTGCGACGGCACGTTCAGTTACAAAACGCCAACCGCGCCCGGCGAAATATCGTTTTATCGATCTCAATGGTGAAACGAAAACATGGACCGGACAAGGTCGCACACCGAAGCCAATTGCCCAGGCGCTGGCTGCCGGTAAATCTCTTGATGACTTTTTGATCTAATTGCGAAGGCGGTGAGGAGATCCTCACCGCTTATTTTCAGCAAACGCCGAAATCACCCTCTTCGGTATATCGCGTGACATCAGCTGCTTTCAGCGTGAATTTATCACCGCTTTCATTACTGGCTTGTACCGCCACAATTTGATCGTCATTGACTTCAACAACCTTCAGTTTTGGACCGCCCATACGCGGTTGAACCAGATCGCCAGGTTTAAACATATTGTTGCGCTCCTTTATTTATCATTTATCGCAGAACTCACCATAGATCACGTCAACCGGCGGGTACAGTGCTGTTTCAATGATTACCGCTTAATGAGTACGTCGGTTCCAGGGCATGATGTCCAGTAATCGCGCCATACCGCAAAAGCCGGTTACGCCAGCGAGTATCAGCCCGGCGCCCACAAAACCGCTCAGCAAGAAGAAGGCGCTGCTAACGCTATAGCCCAGAATAACGCCGAGTAGGGCAAGGCTGCCTGCGGCTATCTGCACCTGACGCATCAGCGGTAACGGTTGTGAACTGTCTTTCGCCACCGGCAACCCTGCGGCTTTCCAGCCGTCAATTCCACCTTCCAGCAACCAGACCTGCGCGGGTGCGGCGATGGCGCTCAGTTTTGTTGCCGCATTTTGTGTACGTTTGCCTGACTGGCAGTGAAAAATCACCTGCTCGGCGCGTAAATTCGCTGGCAGCGATCCCTGCTCAAGCGTGGGTAATGGCGCCAGATGTGCCTCAGGAATATGCTCGTGCAGATACTCGTCAGCATCGCGGATATCAATCAGTTTTGCACCCTGCGCGACCAGTGTCTGCGCCTCGCGTGGGGAAATCGTCCCAATAGTCATGATGGCTCCTTATGGGCAATACAGTGTTTTTAATGTGGCGATCAGCGAATTCACGGCCGCATTTTTAATGGAGTAGAGGATGCGCTGGGCATCGCGCTGGCTTTCTATCAGACCTTCTTCACGCATACGCGCCAGATGCTGGGATGTGGCGGAAGGACTAAGGCCGGTAACACGGGCTAACTCACCCGCGCTGGTACCGGGTGAACCACAGAGCATGCACAAAATCAGCAACCGTTTCGGGTTACTCATCGCTTTTAGCAGGGCGGCAGCCTGTTCAGCGCTGGCCTGGAGTTGTTCAAGTTCAGTCATATGTATTTAAGTATTATCTAAATTAAGCGTATTCTAAAATAAGTAACCAACGTACGCCAGCGTAAAGAGCGTAAAGGAGGGTAAAACAGCCGCGGAATACTGGCAGAGTTGGGTAGAATGGCTACTCTTAGAGATAAAATCTCTTTTTAAACAATGATTAATTTTTGCTTGTAGGGAGTGTGCATGGGTTTCTGGAGAATCGTTTTTACTATTATTCTGCCCCCGCTTGGCGTGCTGCTGGGGAAGGGATTCGGCTGGGCATTTATCCTCAATATCGTTCTGACGCTGCTGGGCTACATTCCTGGTTTGATCCATGCCTTCTGGATACAGACGCGTAATTAATTCCTTTCAACTACGGCGCTTTGGCGCCGTTTTCTTTGTGCCCCTTTCTCCTCTGCTACACTTTTGGGTGTTGATTGTTAATTACCGAGGTGGATATGGGACTCTTCAATTTTGTAAAAGATGCAGGTGAAAAACTGTGGGATGCGGTCACTGGAAACCATGACACAGCCGATCTGGCAAAAAAAGTGCAGGAACACCTGAACAAAACCGGCATCCCTGATGCGGATAAAGTGGACGTGCAAATTAACGAAGGCAAAGCCACGGTTTCTGGTGATGGATTAAGTCAGGAAGCAAAAGAAAAAATTCTGATCGCGATTGGTAATATCTCTGGTATCGCCAGCGTAGATGATCAGGTTAAAACCTCTGCACCCGCGAGCGAAAGCCAGTTTTATACCGTGAAATCTGGGGATACCCTGAGCGCTATTGCCAAACAGGTTTACGGTAATGCCAACCTATATAACCAGATATTTGAAGCGAATAAACCAATGCTAAAAAGCCCGGATAAAATCTATCCTGGGCAGGTTTTACGTATTCCGGAACAGTAATGTTATTCAGGCTTATTGCGTCAGTAATTTACCGGACATAGCCTGTTGAATAATCGGAATCGGCGTCAGCAAGTGCTGGCGCATTAATTCGCTGGCGCACGTGGCATCACGTGCCAGAATCGCTTCGGTCAGCGTCTTGTGCTGATCGTGTTTGTCTTCCAGCATTTCAACCGACAGCACCGTTTTACGTAGCCAGATAAACCGGTAGCGCGCCGCCAGAGAGAACAGCCGTTCGCGCATTTGCAGCAGATATTGTGAACCACAGCCAGCGACAATCGCCGAGTGAAATGCCTGATGGCGCTGATCCCACTCGTCGAGCATCTGTTCGCTGGCGTCAATGGCTTCAAGCTTACTGAGCATATGCGCGCGCGCCAGAATTTCAGCTTCCCAGGCGTCGTCGCCGCGTTCAATGGCCAGCGCGACCAGCATGGCTTCCATATTGGCGCGGGCATCGAAAATATCGAGCAACTCCTGCTCTGACATCGGGGCGACACGATACCCTTTCTGATTAACCACTGTCACTAACCGCTCGGCAACTAACTGCGAAAGCGCTTCGCGCAGCGGTCCCACGCCTAGCTCATAGCGGGAGGTTAGCAGACTCATACGCAGTTTTTCATCAGGCTGATACACACCGCGGATGATGTCGTTTTTCAGCCAGCGGTATCCATCAATGGCCGTCGGTTGGGGAATGGCGGTCATGGTCATACTCCTGAAAGGATTTCCCGGCCTGCGCCGGGAACAGGTTTAATGCGTATTTTGCAATGGTGCTTTTTGCCACGATAGCAGTTTTTTCCAGCGTGACATAATGGGCACGGTGCAAATAATTCCTATGGCTAACAACCCGGTAGAGATAACTTCCAGCTGTTGGGCCGGGCGAAACAGCATGACCACCAGCACAAAGATAATAAACGCGATGACCAGCCAGGTAAGCCACGGATAGAGCCACATTTTCAGTTTAATTTCACCGCCTCGCGCCAGCAGGATTTTGCGCATCCGCAGTTGAGAAACGGCAATGACCAGATACACCAGCAGCGCGATGGCACCGGAGCTGTCGATCAGGAATTTAAACACCTTGGCCGGGGCGTAATAGTTGACGATGACGGTGAGGAACGCAGCACCTGTCGACAGTAATACCGCCACATAAGGTGTTTTGCTGCGGTTAGTTTTACCCATAAAGGCGGGGGCATCGCCACGGCGGCTCAGGGAGTAGAGCATACGCGATGACGTATACAGCGCGGAGTTAAGACAGCTGGTCACCGACAGCAAAATGACGCAGTCCATGATCAATTTCGCGTGCGGGATATGCAGTAGCTCCAGCACCGAGCGGTAAGAACCGACTTCTTTCAGGCCCGGCATGTTCCACGGGATCAGCGCCACCACCACAAAAATAGAGCACAGATAGAAGATAGAGATACGCCAGATAACCGAGTTGGTGGCGCGAACGATATGTTTATCCGGGGTATCGGATTCGGCGGCGGCGATGGTAACTATCTCTGCGCCCATAAAGGAGAACATGGTGATTAACATCGCGCTGATCACGGCGCCAAAACCGTTGGGCATAAAGCCGCCCTGATCCCACAGGCGTGAAACTCCGCTAACATCGGCATAAGGGTAGAAACCGCTAATCGCCGCCGCACCGAGGGTAATAAACGCCAGAATGGCAATCACTTTGCACAGCGCCAGCCAGAACTCGAATTCACCGTAATTTTTAACGCTCAGCAAGTTACTGCCGGTTAACGCCAGCGTGATAACCAGAGAAAACAGCCAGATAGGAATGCCCGGTACCCAGGAGTGCAGAATGATGGCGGCAATATTCGCTTCCAGAGGGATAACTAACACCCAGAACCACCAGTACAACCAGCCGATGGTGTAACCCGCCCACGGGCCAATGGCCTTATCGGCGTAAGTGGAAAAAGAACCGGTATCCGGGGTGGCAACGGCCATTTCGGCCAGCATGCGCATAATCATCACCACCAGCAATCCGGCGAACAGATAGGCTAATAATACTGCGGGACCGGCTTCTGCAATCGCCACACTTGAACCGACGAACAGACTTGCGCCGATTACCCCGGCAATAGACAGCATGGTGACGTGGCGTGATTTCAGCCCGCCCCCTAAATCATGTGATTGTGACACTTGCCCCATCTTTAAACCTCGTTATTGTTATTGACGTCGCTTCCTGCACCTTACCCGTAGGCCCGGTAAGCGTAGCGCCACC
>NZ_SZWU01000078.1:0-6188 GCF_005280935.1 Citrobacter sp. wls757
AGCCCGACGAGCTACCAGGCTGCTCCACCCCGCGCCTGAAACGTGGCAAATTTTACTCGTTTTGGGTAAAAAATGCAAATACTGCTGGGATTTGGTACCGAGACGGGACGTAAAATCTGCGCACAGTATATTGATTCACTATGCGTTATGTCAACCTTGTTACGACTATGCAAATCAATGAATGCTGCCCAGCGCTAGCCCAGCAAGATAAATATGCCGCCCACGCCGTTATTTAACGAAATTATCACTAAACTCTTCCTGTCATCCAGAAAAGATGATTAAATGAAAACTCATTTATTTTGCATAAAAATGCAATTAGCATAATAAGCCAACCTCTTCACCAGTCTATCAAGCAGGGTTTTATTTTATGACGACGATTCTCAAGCATCTCCCGGTAGGTCAACGTATTGGTATCGCTTTTTCCGGCGGCCTGGACACCAGTGCAGCACTGCTGTGGATGCGACAAAAAGGGGCTGTCCCATATGCATATACTGCGAATTTGGGCCAGCCGGATGAGGATGACTATGACGCCATTCCTCGCCGTGCAATGGAATATGGTGCTGAGAATGCTCGCCTGGTAGATTGCCGTAAGCAGCTGGTTGCCGAAGGGATCGCTGCCATTCAGTGCGGTGCCTTCCACAACACCACTGGCGGACTGACCTATTTCAATACCACCCCGCTGGGCCGCGCCGTGACCGGCACCATGCTGGTTGCCGCCATGAAAGAAGATGGTGTAAACATCTGGGGCGACGGTAGCACCTATAAAGGTAACGATATTGAACGTTTCTATCGTTACGGTCTGCTGACCAACGCCGAACTGCAGATTTACAAACCATGGCTGGATACCGATTTTATCGATGAACTCGGTGGTCGCCATGAGATGTCCGAATTTATGATTGCCTGTGGTTTCGACTACAAAATGTCCGTTGAGAAAGCCTACTCAACAGACTCCAATATGCTCGGTGCGACTCACGAAGCAAAAGATCTGGAATTCCTGAATTCCAGCGTCAAAATCGTCAACCCGATTATGGGCGTGAAGTTCTGGGATGAGAGCGTGAAGATCCCGGCAGAAGAAGTGACCGTGCGTTTTGAACAGGGTCATCCGGTTGCTCTTAACGGTAAAACCTTCAGCGACGACGTTGAGATGATGCTGGAAGCCAACCGTATCGGCGGCCGTCACGGTCTGGGTATGAGCGATCAGATTGAAAACCGTATCATTGAAGCGAAGAGCCGTGGCATCTACGAAGCCCCGGGGATGGCATTGCTGCATATCGCCTACGAGCGTCTGCTGACCGGTATTCACAACGAGGATACCATCGAGCAGTATCACGCGCACGGTCGCCAGCTGGGTCGTCTGCTGTATCAGGGCCGCTGGTTCGACTCTCAGGCGCTGATGCTGCGTGACGGTCTGCAGCGTTGGGTTGCCAGCCAGATTACCGGTGAAGTGACGCTGGAACTGCGTCGCGGTAATGACTACTCAATCCTCAACACCGTGTCTGACAATCTGACGTACAAACCAGAACGTCTGACGATGGAAAAAGGCGACTCCGTATTCTCTCCGGACGACCGTATCGGTCAGTTGACCATGCGTAATCTGGATATCACCGATACCCGCGAGAAGCTGTTCGGCTATGCGCAGTCTGGCCTGCTGACCGCCTCTTCCGCAACCGGCCTGCCGCAGGTTGAGAATCTGGAAAATAAGGCGAAGTAAAGATTCACTATCTTAAGGCCGCGAAAGCGGCCTTTTTTATGCGCGGAATATAGGATGTCTGTAGACCTGATAAGCGTAGCGCCATCAGGCGTTGTAATAATGTCGGATGGCGGCGTTAACGCCTTATTCGACCTACAGGATAGCCACAAATAACAGACGAAAAAAAAGACGCTTTGCAGCGTCTTTTTTTTGGAATTTGGTACCGAGGATGGGACTCGAACCCACAAGCCCGTTAGGGCACTACCACCTCAAGGTAGCGTGTCTACCAATTCCACCACCTCGGTACAGAATACTTAGCGTGGGATATCGCTGGTCGGCTGAGCCGGAGCAGCTGGCTGAGTTTGCTCGGTTTTCGCCGGTGCGCTCAGATTTTCCCACTCACTTCCTTTATTGGTCTTATTGCTGTTCATGTTACCCAGCACCAGACTGATGATGAAGAACAAGGTTCCCAATACAGCTGTCATACGGGTCATGAAGTTACCAGAACCACTTGAACCAAACAGAGTACCAGAAGCGCCTGCGCCAAAAGAGGCTCCCATATCAGCGCCTTTGCCTTGCTGCAGCATGATCAAGCCTACCAGGCCAATTGCCACAATAAGGAAAACTACTAAAAGAGCTTCGTGCATAATCAACCTGTTCCTTGCGGAGTTGCCGCGTACAATGCTTCGACCATTAAAGCGGGAATATTTACTGTTTCCCACTGAAGCGGGTGTGAATACTAACCAAAGCGAATAACCTTCGCAAGGGCAATTTGTTAGCATTGTATCAACTGCGGAAAAAATCGCCATATCAATCAAAAACGCAGCAACTTCTCCCAGCATCTCTGCATAACGGCACGTTGATCTTCAAGATTCGCCCATACCACAACGGGGATTTCACAAATCAGGTCTGTATTTTCTGGCCAGCAGTGAATAATTTGCTGATTCACCAACTCTTCCGCCACCATCGATTCAGGTAACCAGGCCATTCCCATATGGCGCAGTACCATTTCTCGTATCGTTTCGCTTAAACCACTCTCAAATACTTTTTTTAGCCGTGGGCGGACGCGTTGTTCTGCCGACTCAATAATACGTCTGACAAAGGTGTAGTCGCTATAGCATAGCCACGGAATCGGAGCATGCGGATCATTAAGCGCATCAGCCAACTGGGCGGAAATAACCGGTATAAATCGCTCATACCGCCATAGTGAACGTTTTAACCCTCCGGCGATCTCCAGACCCGGCTGGGCAGATGGTAAATCGTAGGTTACCAGTAAATCAATTTGCCGGTTCATCAGGGCATTGAAGTGGTTGTCTATCCCCTGGATACTGGCGTTGACCGTAAAGTTTAACTGCGGCTCACTCTGTCGCAGGTAGTTGATCATATCCGGCAGGATATTCACCGACAGCGTATGCAGGCTGACCATCACCAGCGTGTTATCCGTTGCTGGCGTCATCGCCGACAGCTCATGGCGTGCCTCTGTTAACGTGCTGAGAACGTGCCGGGCATAAGGTTCAAAGCGTTCACCATAGCGCGTCAGCGTGACAGGGGTCGTTGTCCGGTCAAACAAAGGCACGCCCAGCACCTCTTCCAGCGCCTTTATACGCCGACTCAACGCAGGTTGAGTAATATGCCGCTGCGCCGCGGCCTGAGAGTAGTTTCCATGCTGGCTCAAGGCCAGAAAATCTTCCAGCCACTTACAATCCACGTTGTGCTCTCCGCCATGCCATAACCGCATCCTCCAATAACAAATCGGTAATAGTCATAGTTATAGTAATGGCTTTATGGTGGGCATCATAACAACAATATTTCGTTTCACCTGCCGACTCTCACCCTCGACGTTTGACAGGACCGCTATGTTTACTTTATTGACCAATGCCCGTGTTTTTTCTCCTGAGGATTTAGGCCTCTGCTCCCTGCTCATTCATGCCGACCGAATTGTGGCGGTAGAAAAAGATATTTCATTGTTTGATGGCATCAACGAGGTCATCGATTGTCGGGGTAAATGGGTTATCCCTGGTATCATCGATCAGCATGTTCATCTTACCGGTGGCGGTGGTGAAGCCGGATTTGCCAGTCGGACGCCCGCCGTCAAGCTGCGCGACCTGATTCAGGCAGGTATTACCACGGTGGTTGGCGTGTTAGGCACCGATGCCATTTCTCGTTCCCCCAAAGATCTCTACGCTAAAATGCAGTCTCTCAACCTTGAGGGATTACGCGCGTTTATGCACACGGGAGCCTACGCCGTTCCCAGCCCAACTATTACGCGATCCATCCGCGATGATATGGCCTTCATTCCGGCAATTCTTGGTGTAAAAATCGCCCTCGCCGATCACCGTGGCTCTTACCCCTCTTTCCAGGAGTTGCTGAGGATAGTGAGCGATATTCGCGTCGCTTCCCTGCTGGCTGGGAAAAAAGGCTTGCTGCATGTGCACCTGGGGAATCTGCCGGAAGGGATGTCGCAACTTATTGAGCTGTGTGATGCGGGTATTCCGATTCACCATATTTCACCGACGCATGTTGCGAGAACTGAACCCTTGTTCGAACAGGCGATTGCTTTCGCCCATCGCGGCGGCCATATCGACGTTACGTCTGGTGGCAGCCGCTTTACACCTCAGGAACAGGCGATCCTCCACGCCCTGGAAGCGCAGGTTCCGGCGGATCGCATCACGATCAGTTCTGACGGCAATGGCAGCGTTCCGCGCTTTAACGCTCAGGGTATCGTTGAAGGTTTAAGCGCGGCACCGGTCGCAGGCAATCTTAACCTGCTTCCTCGCCTGATTGATGTCGGGATTCCGGTGCCGCAGGCCATCGCGATGCTGACGGCAAACGTTGCGCGCTCGCTGGGTATTTCCGGGGGCGTGCTCTGCGCCGGAGAACGTGCTGATATCTGTGTACTCAATGATGACCTCTCGCTGGCCCATCTGTTTGCCGCGGGTAAACCGTTGCTGCGGGATGGCGAGTGCCTGGTTACCGGCAACTTCGAGTAAGGGGGCAAGAATGTCATTGCTACTGGCGCTAATCGCCATCATTTTTGCCGGACGTCTGATCCTCAAAAAATATCACCCCCAGTCGGTACTGTTATTGACCGGGATTGTGCTGTTGCTTATCGCGCATTTTAGCGGAATGACCTCACTCAGTGGCCTGGTGAAAAAGAGCACCGGATTTGGCCCCTTTGACGCCTTTGAGTTTATTCGCGATACCCTGAGCGTGCGTCTCGGCGGCCTCGGACTGCAAATTATGCTGATTGGTGGTTTTGCCACCTACATGTCAGCCATTGGCGCAAGCCAGGTACTGGTTCGGGTGACGTCTCGTCCTTTGCAACGGCTGAACTCGCCATATCTGCTGCTGGGGCTGGCACTGCTATTGGGTCAATTCCTGTCGCTGTTTATCAGCAGCGCCACCGGATTGGGTCTGCTGCTGATGGCGACGCTTTACCCGCTGCTTACCCGACTGGGCTGTAGCCGCGCCGCGGTTGCCGCCGTTATCGCCAGTACCTGTGCGGTTGAGTTTGGCCCCGGCTCCGGCAACTCTGTTCTCGCCGCCAAAACTGCAGGCATCGAGGTCGTGAACTATTTCGTGCAGGATCAGTTGCCGATCGTTGTGCCCGTCATTCTTTTCATCGCCCTACTGCATATTGTTGTGCAACGCTTTTTTGACCGTCGGGAAAGTGGCGACAATGCAGCTCAGCAAATGCAGACATTAACGGCGACTGATGAAGCCGACGCACCTATAGCCTGGCTGTTTCTGCCCATGCTGCCGCTGGTATTGATGCTGGTGTGCAGCGATTTAGTATTCAGCTCTCTCAAGATCACGCTGGATACCGCTGTACTGATAAGCCTCGCTATTACGCTGGTTTGTGAGTACTGCCGTCATCGCAAGGCGCGTGAGGTGATGGCTGGCGTACAAAAGGTTTTTGACAGCATGGGCAGCGTTTTTGCCACCGTCGTGACGCTGATTATCGCCGGTGAAGTCTTTTCCGCCGGACTGAAAGCCATTGGTGCCGTTGACGCACTGTTGTCACTTTCCGGTGAATTTGGCCTCAGCGCCGCCTCTATTATCCTGCTGATGACCCTGATCACCTTCGCAATTTCAGCGCTGATGGGCTCCGGGAATGCGGCATTTTTCTCCTTCGCACCCATGGTGCCGGACATCAGCCGTCATATCGGTAGCGATATCGCTGTCATGATGTTGCCTATCCAGATCTCGGCGGGCATTGGTCGTACGTTATCGCCTATTGCTGGCGTAATCATTGCTATCGCAGGGATTGCAGGTGTCTCGCCTGTGGATATTGTTAAGCGTACCGCGATTCCGATGCTGGGCGGTTGGCTACTGATGATTGCGTTAACCTTTGCCCGGTCTGGGCATCTGCTGGCGGTTCTGCCGTGGCTGGCAGTCCTTGTGCTACTGATGGTCGGTGGTTACTTCTGGCAGCACCGACGTAAACAGCCGCTTGCCGTACAGTAAAAAAAAGCCGGAGTCTCAGACTCCGGCTTTC
>NZ_SZWU01000078.1:6223-16262 GCF_005280935.1 Citrobacter sp. wls757
TTCGGAATTAGGCCGCTTTCACAGCATCGGCAATACGGTGGGCGAATTCAGTCACCTGCGCTTCGTCTTCACCTTCAACCATCACACGAATTAACGGTTCGGTACCAGACTTACGCAGCAGGACGCGTCCACGGTTACCCAGCGCCGCTTCCACTTCCGCCATCACCGCTTTCACGTTTTCATGTTCCAGTGGATCGCCGCTACCTGCTGTGTATCGTACGTTAACCAGCAGCTGTGGGAACATTTTCATGCCGCTGCACAGGTCGTGCAAGCTCATATGGTTGCGTACCATCGCCGCCAGCACCTGCAGACCCGCCACGATACCGTCACCAGTGGTGGTTTTGTCCAGCAGGATCACATGACCTGAGTTTTCGGCACCGATACGCCAGCCTTTTTCCTGCATTTTTTCCAGCACATAGCGGTCGCCAACTTTTGCACGGGCAAACGGAATACCCAGCTGTTTCAGCGCCAGCTCGAGGCCCATGTTGCTCATCAGCGTACCTACCGCGCCACCGCGCAGCTGACCCTGACGCAGAGCTTCACGGGCGATGATGTACATGATCTGATCGCCATCGACCTTATTACCTTCGTGGTCAACCATAATGACGCGGTCGCCATCGCCATCCAGCGCAATACCCAGATCGGCTTTTTCCGCAATCACGCGCGCCTGCAGAGCACGGACGTCGGTGGCGCCGACTTCTTCATTGATATTCACACCGTTTGGCTCACAGCCAATGGCAATCACGTTTGCACCCAGTTCACGCAGTACATTTGGCGCAATGTGGTACGTCGCACCGTTAGCGCAATCCACCACTATTTTAAGTTCATTCAGGCTCAGTTCGTTCGGGAAGGTGCCTTTACAAAACTCGATATAGCGACCGGCAGCATCAACGATACGCGTGGCTTTACCCAGTTCAGCGGAATCCACGCAGGTGATCGCTTTTTCCATCTCGGCTTCAATGGCTTCTTCCACTGCATCCGGCAGTTTAGTCCCGTCGGTAGAGAAGAATTTAATCCCGTTGTCATAGTACGGGTTGTGCGAAGCGGAGATAACAATCCCGGCCTCAGCACGGAAGGCGCGCGTCAGATACGCAACGGCGGGTGTTGGCATTGGCCCTGTGAATGAGGCTGAGAGTCCGGCGGCAGCCAGGCCCGCTTCCAGCGCAGACTCCAGCATATAGCCGGAAATACGCGTATCTTTACCGATAATAATTTTACGTGAACCATGACGAGCAAGCACTTTCCCTGCAGCCCAGCCCAGCTTGAGCACAAAGTCAGGAGTAATTGGGGCATCGCCTACGCGACCGCGGATCCCATCAGTGCCAAAATATTTACGATTACTCATAGCGTTTTTTTTCCTTTGCAGACAATGTGGCTTCCACCACACGCATCGCTTCTACGGTTTCTTTGACGTCATGGACACGAACGATCTGCGCCCCCTGCATTGCGGCAATCACCGCGCACGCAAGGCTACCGCTCAGGCGTTCTGATGGCCCCACATTCAGTAACTGGCCAACCATTGATTTTCGTGACATCCCAACCAGCAACGGCAGATTAAAATGATGAAACTCAGACAAACGTGCCAGTAATGTGTAGTTGTGAGTGAGATTTTTACCGAATCCGAATCCGGGGTCGAGCAACAATTTATCTTTTGTGATTCCAGCCCGCTCGCAACGTGCTATTTGCTCAACAAAGTAACGGTTTACCTCAGCAAAAACATCCTCATACTTTGGTGCTTCCTGCATGGTTTTCGGCTGCCCCTGCATATGCATCAGGCAAACCGGCAATCCGGTCTCCGCTGCGGCTTCCAGCGCTCCAGGCTCCGAGAGCGAGCGAATATCATTGATGATATGCGCGCCAACTCTGGCACATTCGCGAATCACTTCGGGTTTTGAGGTATCGACCGAAATCCACACTTCAAAACGCTGAGCAATCGCCTCGACCACTGGGATCACTCGCTGCAACTCTTCTTCCACACTCACATCAGCCGCGCCCGGACGCGTGGACTCACCGCCCACATCAATGATAGTCGCCCCGGCGTTAATCATCAGGTTTGCGTGTTTTACCGCCTCAACCAGAGAGTTGTGCGCTCCACCATCGGAAAATGAGTCTGGCGTGACGTTCAAAATCCCCATGACGTGCGGATGGCTGAGATCCAGTGAAGAACCCTGAGCAAAGAGTTTCATAGTTTTATCCCTGGTAAAATCTTGAATATGCAGATAAGAAAAACCCCGGAGCAAGCCCCAGGGTTTTCAATTAAAACACGGTCATCATCAACGATAACTTATTTGTCGCCCAGTTGCTCTGACATAGTGCCAGAGTCCGGCGCACGCGGTTCATCAACCGGACGCGGTGCACTCGGTTTGCCGGTGCTGCCAGAGTTATTGTTAGAAGAACCCGGTTCTTCCCAACCCGCTGGCGGACGCACGTCGCGGCGAGCCATCAGATCGTCAATCTGCGGCGCATCGATGGTCTCATATTTCATGAGCGCATCTTTCATCGAGTGCAGAATGTCCATGTTTTCGTTCAGCAAACGACGTGCACGGTCATAGTTACGCTCAATCAGCAGCTTAACTTCCTGATCGATAATGCGAGCGGTTTCATCGGACATGTGTTTCGCTTTCGCCACAGAACGTCCCAGGAACACTTCGCCTTCTTCTTCAGCGTACAGCAACGGACCGAGTTTATCGGAGAAGCCCCACTGAGTAACCATGTTACGCGCCAGGTTAGTCGCGACTTTAATGTCGTTCGACGCACCGGTAGAAACATGTTCAGCACCGTAGATGATCTCTTCCGCCAGACGGCCACCGTACAGTGTGGAGATCTGACTTTCCAGTTTCTGACGGCTGGCGCTGATTGCGTCGCCTTCAGGCAGGAAGAAGGTCACACCCAGCGCACGACCGCGCGGGATAATCGTTACTTTGTGCACCGGATCGTGTTCCGGTACCAGGCGACCGATAATCGCGTGGCCAGCTTCGTGATACGCGGTAGATTCTTTCTGCGCTTCCGTCATCACCATGGAGCGACGTTCCGCACCCATCATGATTTTGTCTTTCGCTTTTTCGAACTCAACCATCGACACTACGCGCTTGTTGCCACGAGCAGCAAACAGCGCCGCTTCGTTCACCAGGTTCGCGAGGTCCGCACCGGAGAAGCCAGGCGTGCCACGTGCAATGATTGCCGCATCGATATCCGGAGACAGCGGTACGCGACGCATATGCACTTTCAGGATCTGTTCACGACCGCGAACGTCTGGCAGACCAACCACAACCTGACGGTCGAAACGGCCTGGACGCAGCAGCGCAGGGTCAAGAACGTCCGGACGGTTAGTTGCTGCGATAACGATAATACCTTCGTTACCTTCGAAGCCGTCCATCTCAACCAGCATCTGGTTCAGCGTCTGTTCACGTTCATCGTGACCACCGCCCAGACCTGCGCCACGCTGGCGACCTACGGCGTCGATTTCATCGATGAAAATGATGCACGGTGCCGCTTTCTTGGCTTGTTCGAACATGTCACGCACACGAGATGCACCGACACCCACGAACATTTCCACGAAATCAGAACCGGAAATTGTGAAGAATGGAACCTTCGCTTCACCTGCGATAGCTTTCGCCAGCAGGGTTTTACCCGTACCCGGAGGACCAACCATCAGGACGCCTTTCGGGATTTTACCGCCCAGTTTCTGGAAACGGCTCGGTTCGCGCAGATACTCAACCAGCTCAGCGACTTCTTCTTTTGCTTCGTCACAACCCGCAACGTCAGCAAAAGTCGTTTTGATCTGATCTTCCGTCAGCATGCGCGCTTTGCTCTTGCCGAACGACATGGCACCTTTGCCACCACCGCCCTGCATCTGACGCATGAAGAAGATCCAGACACCAATCAGCAGCAGCATTGGGAACCAGGAAATGAAGATAGAAGCCAGCAGGCTCGGCTCTTCAGGTGGTTCGCCAACAACCTTGACGTTTTTGGTCAGCAGGTTATCAAGCAGCTTCGGATCGTTAACCGGGATGTAGGTCGTGTAACGGTTACTATCTTTCTTGGTAACGTTAATCTCACGTCCGTTGATCTTCGCTTCACGAACCTGGTCCTGATTGACCTCTTGCAGGAAGGTAGAGTAATCAACCTTACGGCCATTAGACTCGCTGGGCCCAAAGCTCTGGAATACTGACATCAGCACAACGGCAATGACCAGCCAGAGAATTAGGTTTTTCGCCATGTCACTCAAGGGATTAACCTCATATTACAACTGTGTTAAAAACAGCGTCAGGATACTCTATATCCAGTTTCTTTCAAACTTTCGTTTGAAATCTGCCGGTTATGGTTTACGCCCGGTCGCTACAATATACACTTCACGCGAACGGGCGCGAGAAGAGTCCGGCTTACGAACTTTGACCTTCGTAAACAGGGAGCGAATCTCTCTTAGATACTCATCGAAGCCTTCGCCCTGGAACACCTTCACTACAAAACTACCACCTGGCGCTAATACATCACGAGCCATTCCAAGCGCCAGCTCTACCAGATACATGGCCCGGGGAATATCCACCGCCGGTGTTCCACACATATTTGGCGCCATATCAGACATGACAACTTGTACTTTACTGTCACCTACGCGTTCAAGTAACGCTTTCAGGACTAATTCATCACGAAAGTCGCCCTGAAGGAAGTCCACACCAACGATTGGATCCATAGGTAAAAGATCGCAAGCGATAATGCGGCCGGTGTTGCCGATCTGCGTAACTGCATATTGCGACCAGCCACCGGGTGCAGCACCGAGATCAACTATCGTCATCCCCGGTTTAAAAATTTTGTCACTTTGCTGTATTTCATCAAGTTTAAACCAGGCACGGGAACGTAACCCCTTTTTCTGCGCCTGTTGAACATATTTATCGCTAAAGTGTTCCTGAAGCCAGCGACTCGAGCTGGCAGAACGCTTTTTACCTGTCATTTCACATTCCCAAAGGGCAGTTCATCGTAACCAATGGTGTAAATTTCTACACAGCTATTTGGTGATATATGGGAGATGGCGGTAGAATGACCCGTTTTCAATCCCAACGTAAGCAAAAATATACGATGAATCTGAGTACTAAACAAAAACAGCACCTGAAAGGTCTGGCACATCCGCTCAAGCCTGTAGTTATGCTTGGCAATAATGGTTTGACCGAAGGGGTACTGGCCGAGATTGAACAAGCGTTAGAGCACCATGAACTTATCAAGGTGAAAATCGCCTCGGAAGATCGCGATACTAAAACCTTGATCGTGGAAGCTATCGTACGCGAAACCGGCGCCTGCAATGTACAGGTCATCGGCAAAACGCTGGTACTGTATCGCCCGACTAAAGAACGTAAAATCTCGCTGCCACGCTAAGAATATCCCAAAGTTGCACACGAAGTTTGTGTAAAACGCGGGGTTTTCCGCTAGCAGGAGAGCAAAATGCCACGCTCTCTTCGTTGATAAAAGGCCGCTATGCGGCCTTTTTCCTTTCTTTACAATGTATCAACATCTTAACCAAGATGCGAATTACAGGTATTCTACCTTCGTCACTTCATATTCCACTTCGCCGCCCGGCGTTTTGATAACTACGACGTCATCCTGCTCTTTACCGATCAGGCCACGAGCGATAGGCGAGTTCACTGAAATCAGGTTCTGTTTAAAATCGGCTTCATCATCGCCGACAATACGCCATGTCTGCTCTTCATCGTTATCGAGATTCAGAACGGTAACCGTCGCACCGAAAACAACGCGGCCATTGTTCGGCATTTTAGTAACGTCGATTACCTGCGCGTTGGACAGTTTAGCTTCGATATCTTTAATGCGTCCTTCGCAGAAACCCTGCTGTTCACGCGCCGCGTGATACTCCGCGTTCTCTTTCAGGTCACCGTGCTCACGCGCTTCAGCGATAGCGGCAATAATTTCAGGACGGCGCACAGATTTCAGAAAATCCAGCTCTTCGCGCAGTTTTTCAGCACCACGTAAGGTCATCGGGATAGCTTGCATTTGTTATACCTCTTGAACATTCCTGTAGGGGGTAGTTGCTCTCACCCCGGCTGCTAAGCCCACCCTGGCGTGTGTCATGCCAGAGTCAGAAGCAAAAAAATACCGACCCGGGGCTCAAGGTCCCAGGTCAGCTACAATTCTCTATTTGATGATCATTTTACCCTGGAGTTCCTTATGGGTCATCGTTTACTTTTTGGGGCGTTGCGCCGTAGTATGACGGCCTGTTTCCAGGTTGTTAGCGCGAGATTATGCGATTTTCCAGATTTACCATCGGATTGACTGCCAGTATAGCGTTCAGCGTTCAGGCTGCGAACGTCGACGAGTATATCAATCAGCTCCCTGCCGGGGCCAACCTCGCCCTTATGGTACAGAAGGTTGGCGCACCTGCACCCGCGATTGATTTTCATAGCCAGCAGATGGCGCTGCCCGCCAGTACCCAGAAAGTAATCACCGCGCTGGCGGCATTGATTCAGCTCGGGCCTGACTTTCGTTTTACCACCACGCTCGAGACCAAAGGCAGCGTGGAAGGCGGCGTATTGAAAGGTGACTTAGTGGCACGATTTGGTGCCGATCCGACGCTAAAACGCCAGGATATTCGCAATATGGTGGCAACCCTGAAAAAATCAGGTGTGACGCAAATTGCCGGGAATGTCCTGATCGACACCTCTATTTTTGCCAGTCATGATAAAGCGCCCGGCTGGCCCTGGAACGACATGACGCAGTGTTTTAGCGCACCGCCCGCAGCGGCTATTGTCGATAGAAACTGTTTCTCGGTTTCACTCTACAGCGCGCAAAAACCCAACGATCTCGCCTTTATTCGCGTGGCATCTTATTACCCGGTCACCATGTTCAGTCAGGTGCGAACTCTCGCCCGAGGTTCTGCGGAAGCGCAATATTGTGAACTGGATGTGGTTCCCGGTGATCTCAACCGCTATACGCTGACCGGATGCCTGCCACAACGTGCCGATCCGCTGCCGCTGGCGTTCGCCATTCAGGACGGTGCCAGCTATGCCGGGGCAATTATCAAAGATGAGCTAAAACAAGCAGGTATCACCTACAGCGGTACACTGCTGCGCCAGACGTTGGTCAACGAACCAGGAACGGTGGTCGCCAGTAAGCAGTCGGCACCGCTGCACGACCTGCTTAAGATTATGCTGAAAAAATCGGACAACATGATTGCCGATACCGTTTTCCGTATGATTGGTCATGCCCGATTTAACGTGCCGGGCACCTGGCGGGCGGGTTCTGACGCCGTGCGCCAGATTTTGCGTCAGCAGGCAGGCGTCGATATCGGCAACACTATTATTGCCGACGGTTCTGGCCTCTCCCGCCATAACCTGATTGCCCCAGCGACCATGATGCAGGTGCTGCAATATATCGCTCAACACGATAACGAGCTGAACTTTATCACTATGCTGCCGCTGGCGGGCCACGACGGTTCCCTGCAATACCGTGCGGGTCTGCATCAGGCTGGTGTGGATGGCAAAGTATCGGCGAAGACAGGCTCGCTGCAGGGGGTTTATAACCTCGCAGGTTTCATCACCACGGCAAGCGGCCAACGCATGGCATTCGTGCAGTATTTATCTGGTTATGCGGTAGAGCCGGCTGACCAGCGTAATCGCCGTATTCCGTTGGTGCGCTTCGAGAGCCGGTTGTACAAGGATATTTATCAGAACAACTGAGTGCATTATTGCCGGATGTCGACGCTAACGCGTCTTATCCGGCCTACGATATGATGCCGTCCGTAGGCCGGATAAGCGCTAGCGCCATCCGGCGACGAGATTAACGCTTGTAGATGAACTCAACGCCTTCTTCGTCGTCTTCGTCCCAATCGTCATCCCAGTCATCTTCCGCTTCGTCTTCGACTTCAGCGAGCTGCTGGCGGTGATAATCATCCCACATGAACTCAACTTTCTCTGGCTGTTTCGCTTCTTCAGCCTGAACAATCGGGTTCTCGATGATAAAGGTCATCACATCCCAGCAGAGATCTTTCACGCCCAGCTGGCTGGCGGCAGAGATCAGGTAATATTTACCTTCCCAACTCAACGCTTCGGCGATCGCTTTCGCTTTCTCTTCCGCTTCAGCCTTGTCCATCAAATCAATTTTGTTGAACACTAACCAGCGCGGTTTAGATGCCAAATCCTGACTGTATTTTTCCAGTTCGCCAATAATGATACGGGCGTTTTCAACTGGATCAGAGCCATCAATCGGATCGATATCGATGAGGTGAAGCAGTACACGGCAACGTTCCAGGTGTTTCAGGAAGCGGATACCCAGGCCTGCGCCTTCAGCCGCGCCTTCAATCAGTCCCGGAATGTCGGCAACCACGAAGCTCTTTTCGTTGTCCATACGCACCACGCCCAGGCTCGGCACCAGGGTGGTAAACGGATAATCAGCGACTTTCGGCTTCGCCGCGGACACCGCACGGATAAACGTCGATTTTCCGGCGTTTGGCATGCCCAGCATACCCACGTCCGCCAGCAGCATCAGCTCCAGCATCAGATCGCGCTTATCACCCGGCGTACCCATTGTTTTCTGACGCGGAGTACGGTTAACCGAGGATTTGAAACGGGTGTTGCCCAGACCGTGCCAGCCACCTTTAGCGACCATCAGACGCTGACCGTGTTTGGTCATGTCGCCCATGGTTTCGCCCGTGCCCTGATCGATAACACGCGTACCAACAGGTACTTTAATGGTAACGTCTTTGCCACGCTTACCGGTGCAATCACGGCTCGCGCCATTCTGACCACGTTCCGCACGGAATGATTTTTCAAAACGGTAATCGATCAGTGTGTTCAGGTTTTCGTCGGCTTCCAGCCAAACGTCACCACCGTCACCACCATCACCACCGTCCGGACCGCCTTTTGGGATGTACTTTTCGCGGCGGAAGCTGACGCAACCATTACCGCCATCACCTGCAACGACCAGAATCGATGCTTCATCAACAAACTTCATTTTACTCTCCGTAAATCATTCGCCTGAGCGGGGTTGCGAAACCACCGTTTCATGCTTACGTAAACCGCCCCAAATTCGATGACCAATGGCGGAATACATCGCGCCCGCAACCACGATAAACGCACCGAGATAACCTAATAGGTTTAGCATCGGTCTGGCGAAGAAATCGGGCCAGGCCAGTGATAATAAATCTGAAAATAACAACGTAAACAGCGGTGTGAGCGTGATAAGAGCGCTCACCTGCGCCGCCTGCCAACGCGCCATTGCTTCCGCGAGAGCGCCATATCCTACCAGCGTATTCAGGCCGCAGAATATCAGGCATGCCAGCTGCCAGTCGCTGAGCTGCGTGATGACACCGGGTTTAGCCAGCGGCAACAACGCGATCGTACATAAAGTGTACAGTAAAAACAGGATCTGCGGTGATGCCAGGCGGCGCAATAACACCTTTTGCGCGACCCCATAGCTCACCCAGACCATCGCCGCACCGACACCAAAGATAACGCCCCAGGTGTAATCGGTGAGTCGGGTAAAAATTTCGATCAGACTGGTATTAAAAAACAGGACCAGTCCGCTCAGAAGCATAATGGCGCCAATCACCTGCGTACCGCGCATCTTTTCTTTCAGGATAAAGACGCTGGCGATCATCATACCAACCGGTGACAGCTGACCGATAACCTGCGAAGCCGTTGGGCTCAAATACTGCAAGGATGAACTAAACAGAATGAAGTTACCGAACAACCCACCGGTTGCGATAGCCAGCAACACCAGCCAACGCGCTTTGCGAAAAATACGCAACGGAGGGAGCTTTTTTTTAACCGCAAGAATAGCGCCAAGGCCAACGCTTGCCATTAAAAAACGGTAGAACACCACGGTAGGAGGCTCCATCACCTCCAGCACTTGCTTCATTGCTATTGGCAAAGCGCCCCAACATACTGCCGTTGTGAGTGCTAACAGAATACCAATGCCTGCCTGCTGCTTCATGCCGTATTCCCTGCAAGGGCTCGTTTCCGGGTTGTCACGGCGCGACGAGCGTATTTACCGGCCGTCGAATGTAAAAAGCCCCGCAACGTGTTGCGGGGCTTTTATC
>NZ_SZWU01000078.1:16294-18162 GCF_005280935.1 Citrobacter sp. wls757
GACGCGAAAAACTTATTCAGCAACGATGCTGATGAATTTACGGTTTTTCGGGCCTTTCACTTCAAATTTCACTTTACCGTCTGCTTTAGCAAACAGAGTGTGGTCTTTGCCGCAACCAACGTTGGAGCCAGCGTGGAATTTAGTACCACGTTGACGAACGATGATGCTACCAGCCAGAACTGTTTCACCGCCGAAGCGTTTTACGCCCAGACGTTTAGCTTCTGAATCGCGACCGTTACGAGTCGAGCCGCCAGCCTTTTTATGTGCCATTTAATCTGCTCCCCTTAACTTAAGCGCTGATGCCAGTGATTTTCACATCAGTGAACCACTGACGATGGCCCTGCTGCTTACGGTAGTGTTTACGACGACGAAACTTAACAATTTTAACTTTCTCGCCACGACCGTGAGCAACGACTTCAGCTTTGATAACGCCGCCATCAACGAAAGGAACGCCGATTTTGACTTCTTCACCGTTTGCGATCATCAGAACTTCTGCGAATTCAACAGATTCGCCAGTTGCGATGTCCAGCTTTTCCAGGCGAACGGTCTGACCTTCGCTTACTCGGTGTTGTTTACCACCACTTTGGAAAACCGCGTACATAAAAAACTCCGCTTCCGCGCACACCTTTTTGATGATTCAGAGTGCGCTATAAATATTCACAATAGGGCGCGAATATTACGCAAAACGCGAGCCTTTGACAAGTGCTACCGTCAATACATGAAGAAAAAAAACACAACACGTACGGTAACGTTTATCTACGGCGTTTTTTCAGTACAATCAGCATATATTTATAACCCTAAACCCGACGTTACCTTCCCACACAGTAAGGTAATCGGGGCGAGAAGCCCGGCTTTTGCGATGAATTTAGAAAAAATCAATGAGTTAACCGCGCAAGATATGGCGGGGGTCAATGCGACAATCCTTGAACAGCTCAATTCCGACGTTCAGTTGATCAATCAACTGGGGTACTACATCGTTAGCGGCGGCGGAAAACGCATTCGCCCAATGATCGCCGTCCTCGCCGCGCGGGCCGTTGGTTACCAGGAAAATGCGCACGTTACGATTGCGGCCCTCATCGAGTTTATCCACACAGCGACCCTGCTGCACGACGATGTTGTGGATGAGTCAGACATGCGCCGTGGGAAAGCTACGGCAAATGCGGCGTTTGGTAATGCGGCCAGCGTGCTGGTTGGCGATTTTATCTATACCCGTGCATTTCAGATGATGACCAGCCTTGGCTCGTTGAAAGTGCTGGAAGTCATGTCGAAAGCAGTCAACGTCATTGCCGAAGGTGAAGTCTTGCAGTTGATGAACGTCAACGACCCGGACATCACCGAAGAAAACTATATGCGCGTCATCTACAGTAAGACCGCGCGTTTGTTTGAAGCGGCAGCCCAATGTTCAGGTATTCTGGCAGGCTGTAGCGAAGAACAAGAAAAAGGGTTGCAGGATTATGGCCGTTATCTCGGTACCGCTTTCCAGTTAATTGACGATTTGCTGGATTACAGCGCAGATGGCGAGCAGCTGGGTAAAAACGTCGGTGATGACCTCAACGAGGGTAAACCAACGCTGCCACTGTTGCATGCCATGCGCCACGGCACCCCAGAACAAGCGCTAATGATCCGCCAGGCCATTGAGCAAGGTAATGGTCGTCACCTTCTGGAGCCGGTTCTGGAAGCGATGAACGCCTGTGGTTCTCTGGAATGGACCCGTCAGCGGGCAGAAGAAGAGGCTGATAAAGCCATCGCTGCGCTTCAGGTGCTGCCCGATACGCCGTGGAGAGAAGCGCTGATTGGTCTGGCACATATCGCCGTGCAGCGCGACCGTTAATTCCCTACAGCATCTTCCCTCATCCCGTGCCCTGCAC
>NZ_SZWU01000079.1:0-7041 GCF_005280935.1 Citrobacter sp. wls757
TAGGCCTGATAAGCGTAGCGCCATCAGGCATTACGTACTAACTCTCTACGATATCGCCTAATAAAAACCGGAGCCAACATGCTCCGGTTTTTTTATGGTCAGTAGGCCGCCAGACGTGACGTTAATTGGTGGCCGGGTATTCCTGGATCGTTACCTGCAGCGTCAACTGTTTGTCATCACGCATCACGACAACGGAGATAACTGAACCTGGTCGAATCTCTGCCACCTGGTCCATCGTTTCCAGCGCAGACACCGCCGGTTTGTTATTGACCGAGATAATCAGGTCGTTAACCTGAATGCCCGCCTGCGCTGCCGGACCATCCGGGGAAACTTCGTTAACCACAATCCCCTGAATTTGATCCATCCCGCCGCCCTGAGCGTGCAGTGGTGCAATTTCGCGACCGCTGATACCGATGTAGCCACGAATCACGCGCCCGTCACGAATCAGCTTATCCATGATTTTGGTCGCCAACTGAAACGGAATGGCAAAACCGATCCCTTCCGGGGTTTCGCCATCGTTGCTCTTATCAAATGACAGCGTGTTAATCCCCATCAATTCACCCAGTGAGTTGACCAGCGCACCGCCGGAGTTTCCGTGGTTGATGGAAGCATCTGTTTGCAGGAAGTTTTGCCGTCCTGTCGGGTTCAGGCCAATTCGACCGGTGGCGCTGATGATCCCCTGAGTGATGGTTTGCCCAAGGTTGTAAGGGTTACCGATGGCGAGTACCACGTCACCAATGTGCGGCACGCGTTTGTTATTAATTGGGATTGTTGGCAGCCCGCCAGTGGCGTTGATTTTCAGCACCGCAAGGTCGGTTAACGTATCAGACCCCACAAGCAGCGCTTCAAATACGCGACCGTCCTGCAATGCGACGATGATTTGGTCGGCATCGTTAATGACGTGCTTATTGGTAATGATATAGCCGCGCTGATCCATGATAACGCCTGAGCCGAGCGTGCGGATCTCAAGCTGGTTGTGCGCGGTACTGTTCATACTGCGGTTATAAACGTTCACGACGGCAGGCGCTGCGCGGCGAACCGCCGGGTTATAGCTAGCGGGCGTTTCATCTGCACTGTCGAACTGCGGTGCGGTAAGCGTATTAATTTTTCGCAGAGAGGGCATCGCGGCCAGCAGGATGGCGCCGACGATTAAACCAATCGCGACCGAACGTAAAAGCTTCACAAACATGATGGCGGCGTCATTAATAAAGGGAACGGCAGCAGCATATCACGAGTTTACCGGACATCACACGAGGGGCTGATGTCCGGTTGCATACGTTATCGCAGGAGCAGGTAAATACTCTCGTTACCGCGCACCACCTGCAGAGCAATGATCGACGGTTTCGCTTCCAGCACTTTTCGCATTTCGGCGATTGAGTTTACGCGATCGCGGTTAACGCCAATGATAACGTCATCTTTATGCAGACCGGCCTGTGCTGCAGGGCTGCTTTTTTCTACGTTATCAATTCTGATGCCTTTGGTACCGTCTTTTAACTGACCATCGCTGAGCGTGGCCCCTTGCAACGCAGGCGCAATCATCTCTGCGCTGGCGGACGATGATGTGCTGGTATCGAGGGTGACTTCAACCTCCAGCGGTTTACCGTTACGCAGCAGGCCCAGTTTGACCTTGGTCCCAGGTTCAGTTGTCGCAATGCGTGAACGCAGTTCGGCGAAGCTGTTGAGCGGTTTACCGTTGAGGCTGGTAATGACGTCACCAGATTTCACTCCCGCTTTTGCGGAGCCGGAGTTAGGCAGAACCTCACTGACAAACGCGCCACGCTGTACGTCCAGTTTGAACGCTTTGGCGATATCCGAGGTCATTTCGGTGCCTTTGATACCCAACAGACCGCGTTTGATTTCACCAAATTGCATCAGTTGCTGTGCCAGCGTGCGCGCCATGTTGCTCGGGATTGCAAAACCAATCCCGATGCTGCCGCCGCCGGGGGCCAGAATCGCGGTGTTAATACCGATCAGCTCACCGTTCAGGTTGAGCAATGCGCCGCCGGAGTTACCGCGGTTGATAGAGGCATCAGTCTGAATAAAGTTTTCCAGACCTTCCAGGTTCAACCCACTGCGACCCAAGGCAGATACAATGCCGGAGGTGGCTGTTTGACCCAAACCGAACGGGTTACCCACAGCCACCGCGAAATCACCCACGCGGAGTTTGTCGGAGTCAGCAATGGCAATTTGCGTCAGGTTGCTGGGGTGCTGAATTTGTAGCAGTGCGATATCGCTCTGATCGTCGCTGCCGATAAGCTTAGCGTCGAACTCTCGGCCATCATTAAGCTGAACGCTGATTTTTTGCGCCTGATTAATAACGTGGTTATTGGTCAGAACGTAGCCTTTGGCTGCGTCAATGATGACCCCTGAACCCAGCCCTTCAAAGGGTTGTGACGGTTGATCGGGAAGTTCATCACCAAAAAACTTTTTGAACTCTTCCGGGACTTTCTGCCCCTGAGTGGCTGTACCTTCAACCCTTACGCTCACCACGGCAGGTAACACTTTCTCCAGCATCGGAGCGAGGCTGGGAAGCGCAGCCTGACCGGGAACCTGGCCGGGGATAGACGCTGCGGCCGGGAATGGCGCCGAGAGAGTTAACCCGACACTTAACGCTAATGCACTCAACAGCTGGGTTTGTTTTTTCATGGATCCTGCTCTCGTACCTTGAGTAAACGGAAGATGATTCAAAACAGGTTGATGTTATTGAATTTTCGGTTTGGTCACAATGCGGCTAACGACTAAATAATAGCTGGGACAGGAAGAGAAGCGGAGGGCGCAATTGCTGCGCCCAATAAATTTCTTAACGATGTGCGGTTAGTCGCGCTTTGCGCCACTACGCAGCAGGCCGGATGCCCCTTCAGAATAGTCACGTGGCATCTGAACCGGCGCCTGATCGTTGCCTGCTTCAGACTCTGCCAGACGGTTACGGAACGGGTTGTTTTCCGGCGACATACCCGGCAGCAGGTTGCTGGAGCTTTTCGCCATGTGCTGGTAAATCTGACGATAATCGTCCGCCATGTTATCCAGCAATTCAGCGCTGCGGGCAAAGTGGCTCACCAGCTCTTCGCGGTACTCTTCCAGCTCAGCTTTATTTTTTTCCAGTTCGTACTGCAATGCCTGCTGTTGGCGTAATTTACGATTACCAAAACGCATGGCTACAGCACCAATAATGATACCGACGACTAACCCAATTAGCGCATATTCCCAGGTCATGAACATCTCCCGTTGTCTTGTGTTTCCGTAGGGTGTTGGCTTTAGGCTCCATGCCTGCGCCTGATTATGCCACTATAACCGCTAATCCCGTAGAAGTGGAATCCCGTGTTTATATCACGTAATGTAGAACGGCCTTTTTTTCGTCAACCGTGAGCGACGGCACATCGATTCTCAAGGAATAACAATAACATCATGCAAAGCTTTTCCCCTACATCGCGTTACCAGCAAGCCCTCAACGACGGCAGTCATCAACCCGACAACGTACAACTCGAAGCCGTGAATCGACTGGAAACCATTTTCCAGGCGCTTACGACGCCAGCACGTCCTGCGCCGCAGGAGAGTGGACTGATGGCGCGTTTTGGTAAGTTGCTGGGCAAGCGTGAGTCACCGATCAACGCGCCGGTGCGTGGTTTATATATGTGGGGCGGAGTTGGGCGCGGAAAAACCTGGCTGATGGATCTGTTCTACCATAGCCTGCCAGGCGAACGTAAACAGCGTTTGCACTTTCACCGTTTTATGCTGCGCGTGCATGAAGAGCTTACTGCCTTACAGGGGCAGAGCGATCCGCTGGAAATCATCGCCGACCGCTTTAAGGCCGAAACCGACGTGCTGTGCTTCGACGAATTTTTTGTTTCTGATATCACCGACGCCATGCTGCTCGGCGGCCTGATGAAAGCGCTGTTTGCCCGCGGTATTACGCTGGTGGCGACCTCTAATATTCCGCCAGATGAGCTATATCGTAACGGTTTGCAACGCACGCGTTTTCTTCCTGCCATTGATGCGATCAAACAGCATTGCGACATCATGAATGTCGATGCCGGCGTCGATTATCGTCTGCGCACCTTAACGCAGGCGCATTTGTGGTTGTCGCCATTGAATGAGGAAACCCGCCAGCAGATGGATAAGCTTTGGCTGGCATTAGCGGGAACCAAAGTTGAACATGCGCCAACGCTGGAGATCAATCATCGTCCGATGCAGACGCTGGCCGTCGAAAACCAAACGCTGGCGGTGTCGTTTACCACGCTCTGTGTCGATGCCCGGAGTCAGCATGACTACATTGTGCTGTCGCGTCTGTTTCACACGGTGCTGTTGTCTGATGTGCCGGTCATGACCCCGCTGATGGAGAGTGAAGCGCGACGCTTTATCGCATTGGTGGATGAGTTCTACGAACGCCACGTCAAGCTGGTGGTCAGTGCGGCATCACCCCTCTATGAAATTTATCAGGGCGAGCGTCTTAAGTTTGAATTTCAGCGTTGTTTGTCGCGTTTGCAGGAGATGCAAAGCGAAGAGTATCTGAAGCGGGAACATTTAGCCGGTTAAACCTGCCGCAAATCACATAAAGGGGTCGATCTTTGACCCTGACTTCTCTATAATCTTGCGACCCCACGTTACGAGAGAGTTTTTTTCCCAAAACTTTCTATGCGCCGGCATAGGCTATTCGAAGGGGTAGGTTTGCTGGACAATGTCGTGTGAACCTCAACTGACAAAACGTTTGGGTGTTCACCAACGTGTAACTTATTTATTTGGGTAAGCTTTTAATGAAAACTTTTACAGCTAAACCAGAAACCGTAAAACGCGACTGGTATGTTGTTGACGCGACCGGTAAAACTCTGGGCCGTCTGGCTTCCGAACTGGCTCTGCGCCTGCGCGGTAAGCACAAAGCGGAATACACTCCGCACGTAGATACCGGTGATTACATCATCGTTCTGAACGCTGACAAAGTTGCTGTAACCGGCAACAAGCGTACTGACAAAGTGTACTATCACCACACCGGCCACATCGGTGGTATCAAACAAGCGACCTTTGAAGAGATGATTGCTCGCCGTCCTGAGCGTGTGCTTGAAATCGCGGTTAAAGGCATGCTGCCAAAAGGCCCGCTGGGTCGTGCTATGTTCCGTAAACTGAAAGTTTACGCTGGCAACGAGCACAACCACGCGGCACAGCAACCGCAAGTTCTTGACATCTAATCGGGATTATAGGCAATGGCTGAAAATCAATACTACGGCACTGGTCGCCGCAAAAGTTCCGCAGCTCGCGTTTTCATCAAACCGGGCAGTGGTAAAATCGTAATCAACCAACGTTCTCTGGAACAGTACTTCGGTCGTGAAACTGCCCGCATGGTAGTTCGTCAGCCGCTGGAACTGGTCGACATGGTTGAGAAACTGGATCTGTACATCACTGTTAAAGGTGGTGGTATCTCTGGTCAGGCTGGTGCGATCCGTCACGGTATCACCCGCGCTCTGATGGAGTACGACGAATCCCTGCGTGGCGAACTGCGTAAAGCTGGCTTCGTTACTCGTGATGCTCGTCAGGTTGAACGTAAGAAAGTCGGTCTGCGTAAAGCACGTCGTCGTCCTCAGTTCTCCAAACGTTAATTGTACTCTGCTTCGGCAGACGACAATTTGCGAAAAAACCCGCTTCGGCGGGTTTTTTTATCGTTATTTCTCGCCTCAGATCCACGGTAATCCGCTGATTGCCACCTCTTTTTCCCCATTTCAAGAATCGACTCACCACAAAGGTCACAAAATCTGGTAAACTATCATCCAATTTTCTGCCCAAATGTCCGGTATCGTTCATTTTTTGTTTGCATTTTGAGCAGTAATGACTTTCCCGAGTTTGGGTGACATCACTTCTGGCTGGCCACTGAGTGGCTGGTAGCAGTAAAAATTCTGAATATACCTGGAGGTTTTCATGGCTGTCGCTGCCAACAAACGTTCGGTAATGACGCTGTTTTCTGGTCCTACTGACATCTATAGCCATCAGGTCCGCATTGTGCTGGCTGAGAAAGGTGTTAGTTTCGAGATTGAGCATGTGGAGAAGGACAATCCACCTCAGGATCTGATCGACCTCAACCCGAATCAGAGCGTACCGACACTGGTGGATCGTGAGCTGACCCTGTGGGAATCTCGCATCATTATGGAATACCTGGATGAGCGCTTCCCGCATCCGCCGCTGATGCCGGTTTACCCGGTTGCGCGTGGTGAAAGCCGCCTGTACATGCAGCGTATTGAAAAAGACTGGTACACGCTGATGAACGTCATCGTGAACGGTTCTGCTTCTGAAGCCGAAGTCGCGCGTAAGCGTCTGCGCGAAGAACTGCTGGCAATCGCGCCAGTATTTGGCCAGAAACCTTACTTCCTGAGCGATGAGTTCAGCCTGGTAGACTGCTACCTGGCGCCGCTGCTGTGGCGTTTACCGCAGCTGGGTATTGAATTCAACGGTGCAGGTTCGAAAGAACTGAAAGGGTACATGACTCGCGTCTTCGAACGTGACTCTTTCCTGGCTTCTCTGACTGAGCCTGAACGTGAAATGCGTCTGGGCCGGGGTTAACCTGTATGGATTTGCCACAGCTAACACCACGCCGTCCGTATCTGCTGCGCGCGTTCTATGAGTGGTTGCTGGACAACCAGCTCACGCCGCATCTGGTGGTGGATGTGACGCTCCAGGACGTGCAGGTTCCAATGGAATATGCGCGTGACGGGCAAATTGTTCTGAATATTGCACCGCGTGCGGTGGGCAACCTGGAACTGGCTAACGATGAAGTGCGCTTTAACGCGCGCTTCGGTGGTGTGCCGCGTCAGGTGTCTGTGCCGTTGGCTGCCGTTCTGGCAATTTATGCACGTGAAAATGGCGCCGGTACGATGTTTGAACCGGAAGCCGCCTACGACGAAGATGTTGCCAGCTTAAATGATGACGACAACGACACGTCTGGTTTTGAGAGTGAAACGGTCATGTCGGTCATTGATGGCGATAAACCTGATAATGGCGACGACAACGATCCGGATGATACTCCGCCACCGCCTCGCGGTGGGCGTCCAGCGCTGCGCG
>NZ_SZWU01000079.1:7085-28352 GCF_005280935.1 Citrobacter sp. wls757
TAGTGAAATAAAAAACAGGCCCTTTGGGGCCTGTTCTGTTTTCTGGCTTTGGTATCAATAAAACAGCGCGATGGTGGCTACCATATTCACCACAAATCCTACTGCCATCGGGATTGCTGTACGTTTTACCACTTCAAAGGGCGATACGCCGGCAATACCCGATGTCACGACAATTACAGCGGTTATGGGTGACACCGCGCGGGCAAGCGTAGTGGCAAAATGCATCGGCATAATCATTACTACGGCAGGAATATGCAGCCCGGCGGCAATATCCGGAATGAGGCTGGCAAAAGACATAAACGGCGCGTTGCCTGACCCCATGACGATTGCGCAGGCGGCGATGACCACCGCCATGATGATCATCACGCCGATACCGCCAAGACCGGAATGCTCTGCGCCTTTTATTACGGCATCGACAGTCCCGATAGTCGTCAACCCTTTCGCAAAGATTTCACCGGCGACCACCAGGGTGACAACGTTGGCAAACTGCGTCCCCATGCCGTCAAAAAAAGCCTGCACATCATCCATCGTTTCGCGCAGATTATGTTTATGCAGGAATTCAACAAACATAGTCAGCGTCATGCTCATTAACATCACCACCACCAGATTCAACTCTGCTTTCATTAGCCCCATTTGTGCAAGGGCAAGCGAGCCCAGCATCAGGATCAGCGGCATCACCGGCAAAATGGCGTAATAGAGCGGGGGTACGTTTTCCAGCGCCTTTTGTTCCGCAAATCCGTTACTTTCCGGTGCGGCTTTTTTATCAAATTGACGCTGAACGAAAAAATGCGCAATGGCGACGGCGACAATGACACACGACGCGACGGGCAACTGGTATTGAAAGAAATAGGTGGCGATTTTCATGCCCGCGACCTGCGCGGCAAAAATAGAGTTGGTTTCCAGAATGCCCCACTCAATCGACATCGAAGTGGCAATGACCGCAACAGCGGATAAACGGCTTACGCCAAGACTAACCAGCGTTGGGAACAGCGTCACCATCAGCAACATACCTAACCCGGATGCGCTGGTAATGAACTGCGCCATGATCTGACCAATCACATAGGTGGCGGCAAGCACTACATAGGGTGAACGGATTAGCTTGAGCGGGCGGCTTAACAGGCTAACCATCGCTCTGCTGGCCCCCATTCTGTCCATATAACGGGCATAACCGCCCACCGCCATGATTGATAACCCCAGCCCGGCCGCGCGGTTGGAGAGCATACGCAAAATTTCATTGTAAATATCGACCAGTAGATAGCCACTGCTTTTGTCGTTAGCGACCAACGCGCCGTAGCCCAGCCAGACGCCGCAGATCATCAGGAAGATCCCGGCGGCGGCCAGCACGACCTGCGGTTTGTAGTTTTTGAGGATCAGGTAACCCATCGTTAATAAAACGATGACAGAGATAATGATGCCGAACATTGTTTCACTCCATGCCAGAGAAGAAGATAAATCCGGTAATAATGCTGTTGTCAAAACGGATGTTATATTTTTCTGGGCATTTTTTATGGAGTGAATATCTTATTTTTAATTCGATGATGTAATTATTTATCGTTATAAAATAGAAGGTTATGATAAATTATCACGTTCATATTCATAATTTTCATGAAGCTATTTAACTCCATTCAATTAAAATGAGGCAGAAGATACTCGCTTAAAATAATATTGCTGTTACGTATATTATCAATAAGCCAGCCGGATCAGATCGTCCATCATTTCACCCTGCTTTCGATCCTGTGTTAGGATAAACCCGCTGTTGTTTGTCACCACGACTTAGCTGAATGGACCCTATGAACGCATTTGATTCGCAAGCTGAAGACTCTCCATCCACCATTGGCCGTAGCTTACGCAATCGCCCGTTGGCGCGTAAAAAACTGTCTGAAATGGTTGAAGAAGAACTGGAGCAGATGATTCGTCGTCGGGAATTTGGCGAGGGCGAACAGTTGCCGTCTGAGCGGGAGCTGATGGCCTTCTTTAACGTGGGCCGTCCTTCTGTACGAGAAGCGCTGGCCGCGTTAAAACGCAAAGGTCTGGTACAAATCAACAACGGCGAGCGCGCCCGCGTTTCGCGTCCTTCAGCTGATACCATCATCAGCGAGCTGTCTGGTATGGCGAAAGATTTCCTCGCACATCCCGGTGGCATTGCCCACTTCGAGCAGTTGCGACTGTTCTTTGAATCCAGCCTGGTACGATACGCCGCCGAACATGCGACAGATGAGCAAATCGACAGACTGGCTAAAGCACTGGAGATCAACAGCCAGTCGCTCGATGACAATACGTTGTTCATCCGCTCGGACGTTGATTTTCACCGTGTACTGGCTGAGATCCCGGGCAATCCTATCTTTATGGCTATCCATGTTGCGCTGTTAGATTGGCTGATTGCCGCCCGTCCGACCGTCGCCGATCAAGAGTTGTATGAGCACAACAACGTGAGTTATCAGCAGCATATCGCTATTGTCGACGCAATTCGCCAGCGCGATCCTGAAGAAGCTGACCGCGCACTGCAAGAACACCTCAATAGCGTTTCCGCGACCTGGCATGCCTTCAGCAAAAGTAAAAAATTGCGTAAGTGATCGCGATCCCGACGATCGTTTAAACACAAAATCATTCAAGTTGCATCAAGGCGGCAAGAGAGCGAGTTCTCTGGAGCATAGATAACTATGTGACAGGGGTGAGCGAACGCAGCTAACGCAGAGGCGGCTCGAAGGATGAAGTGTTTAGTGAAGTAGATCGCACTATAAGCGTTCTGTATTGTATTGCTGCTTATTTGATCTGGTATAACAGGTATAAAGGTATGCAGTTAGATAACACTAATCATCGTCAGAGGTCGTTATGGCAAGAGATTTAAAAGGCGTAATGCCAGCGTTGTTAACCCCATTCGATAACCAACAGAGACTGGACATCGAGAGTTTGCGCCGCCTGGTGCGTTTCAACATTGGTCAGGGTGTAGACGGGCTCTATGTCGGTGGCTCAACGGGTGAGGCCTTTGTCCAAAACCGCGTTGAAAGAGAGCAGGTACTGGAAATTGTTGCCGAAGAGGCGAAAGGTAAGGTGACGCTGATCGCCCATGTTGGCACGGTGAGTACTGAAGAGAGCCAACAGCTGGCGAGTGTGGCACATCGTTACGGCTTTGATGCCGTTTCGGCCGTTACACCGTTTTACTATCCGTTCAGCTTTGAAGAACATTGCGATCACTACCGCGCAATTATTGATTCCGCTGATGGTTTACCGATGGTGGTCTATAACATTCCGGCGCTGAGCGGCGTAAAACTGACGCTGGATCAGATCAACACGCTGGTAACGCTGCCAGGCGTTGGCGCACTGAAGCAAACTTCGGGCGATCTCTATCAGATGGAACAGATCCGCCGCGCTCATCCCGATCTGGTGCTTTATAACGGCTATGACGAGATCTTTGCTTCCGGACTGCTTGCGGGCGCAGATGGCGGTATCGGTAGCACTTACAACATCATGGGGTGGCGCTATCAGGGAATTGTGAAAGCGCTCAAAGAAGGTGACATCCGCACGGCGCAAAAGCTGCAAACCGAGTGCAATAAGGTTATCGATCTGCTTATTAAGGTTGGCGTGTTCCGCGGCCTGAAAACAGTACTGCACTATATGGATGTGGTTTCTGTCCCACTGTGCCGTAAACCCTTTGCCCCGGTAGATGAACACTATCTGCCGGAACTGAAAGCGCTGGCAAACCAACTGCTGGCGGAAAAGGCGTAATCACGGGTCGCCGGGGGCGCTTCGCTTGCCCGGCCTGGATTTTCGACCGTAGGCCGGGTAAGGCAAAGCCACCACCCGGCACAACAACAAAAATCGTCGGGAGAGTAAAATGAGTACTTCTACCCAGAACATCCCGTGGTATCGCTATCTCAATCGGGCACAATGGCGGGCATTTTCCGCCGCCTGGCTGGGATATTTGCTTGATGGTTTCGATTTTGTGTTAATCGCCCTGGTGCTGACAGAAGTGCAGGGCGAATTCGGACTGACGACGGTGCAGGCTGCCAGCCTGATCTCGGCCGCCTTTATCTCCCGTTGGTTTGGCGGGTTAATGCTGGGGGCAATGGGCGACCGCTACGGACGCCGCCTGGCAATGGTCACCAGCATCATTCTGTTCTCTGTGGGAACGCTGGCCTGCGGCTTTGCGCCGGGCTACACCACCATGTTTATCGCCCGCCTGGTTATCGGTATGGGAATGGCCGGTGAGTATGGCTCCAGCGCAACTTATGTTATTGAAAGTTGGCCTAAACACCTGCGAAACAAAGCCAGTGGTTTCCTGATTTCCGGCTTTTCCGTTGGTGCCGTGATCGCCGCCCAGGTTTACAGTCTGGTGGTCCCGGTCTGGGGATGGCGCGCGCTGTTCTTCATCGGCATCCTGCCAATTATCTTCGCCCTCTGGCTGCGTAAAAATATTCCGGAAGCGGAAGACTGGAAAGAGAAACACGAAGGCAAAGCGCCGGTACGCACGATGGTGGACATTCTCTACCGGGGTGAGCATCGGGTAATTAATATTCTGATGACGCTCGCCGCTGCAACTGCGCTGTGGTTCTGCTTTGCTGGCAACCTGCAAAATGCGGCTATCGTGGCGGTCCTGGGACTGATATGCGCGTTTATCTTCATTAGCTTTATGGTGCAAAGCAGCGGGAAACGCTGGCCGACGGGCGTGATGCTGATGGTGGTCGTGCTATTCGCCTTCCTGTACTCGTGGCCGATTCAGGCGCTGTTGCCAACCTATCTGAAAACCGAACTGCTGTACGATCCTTCCACGGTGGCCAGAGTGCTCTTCTTTAGCGGCTTTGGTGCGGCGGTTGGGTGTTGCGTCGGCGGTTTTCTTGGTGACTGGCTGGGCACGCGTAAAGCTTATGTCTGCAGTCTGTTGGCCTCGCAGTTGCTGATTATTCCGGTGTTTGCGATAGGCGGTTCAAACGTCTGGGTACTGGGTTTGCTGCTGTTTTTCCAACAAATGCTCGGCCAGGGGATCTCCGGGATCTTACCAAAACTGATTGGCGGCTATTTCGATACCGATCAGCGTGCGGCGGGATTGGGCTTCACCTATAACGTAGGCGCACTGGGCGGGGCTCTGGCACCGATCATCGGCGCGCTGATTGCCCAACGTCTGGATCTGGGTACCGCGCTGGGATCGCTCTCTTTCGGCCTTACATTTGTAGTGATCCTGCTGATTGGTCTTGATATGCCGTCCCGTGTACAGCGCTGGCTGCGTCCTGAAGCGTTGCGTACGCATGATGCCATTGATGGTCGACCGTTTAGCGGTGCCGTGCCGTTCGGCGGTGACAAAAGCACTATGGTGAAATCCAAAAGTTAATCCAGTTGCCCGGTGCTGAACCGGGCAATAGCCGTAAGGGAAGAATATGTCGTTCTTTGAGCTACAGAGCGCCACCACGATGCATGAGGCGGCGTCATGACCACACTGGCGATTGATATTGGCGGCACCAAATTGGCTGCCGCGCTGATAGACAACAATCTGCAAGTCCGCGAGCGGCGTGAACTGCCGACGCCTGTCAGTAAAACGCCGCAAGCGCTGCGCGCCGCGTTACAAACACTGGTTGCCCCGCTACAGGGGCGTGCTAATCGGGTGGCGATCGCCTCGACGGGGATTATCCGTGAGGGGGCTTTACTGGCGCTGAATCCGCATAACCTCGGCGGATTGATGCATTTTCCGCTGACACAAACGCTGGAACAAATCACCGGCCTGCCGACGCTGGCTGTCAATGACGCACAGGCAGCGGCGTGGGCTGAGTACCATGCGCTTGGTGGTGAGTACCGCGATCTGGTGTTTATTACCGTCTCCACAGGCGTGGGCGGGGGAGTCGTCAGCGGTGGGACACTGCTGACCGGAGTCGGCGGTTTGGCTGGGCATCTGGGACATACGCTGGCCGATCCGCATGGGCCTGTTTGCGGCTGCGGGCGTGTGGGTTGCGTTGAGGCGATCGCATCCGGTCGTGGAATAGCGGCGGCTGCCGAAGGCGCGCTTGCCGGATGCGACGCCAAAACTATTTTTAGCCGTGCCGGGCAGGGGGATGAGCAGGCAAGCCGGTTGATCCATCGCTCAGCGCGTGCTTTGGCAAGGCTTGTTGCCGATGTGAAGGCCACGACCGATTGTCAGTGCGTGGTCATTGGCGGCAGCGTTGGGCTGGCTGAAGGGTATCTGGCGCTGGTGGAACATTATCTGGCACAAGAGCCTTTGGCCTATCACGTTGAATTGCTGGCGGCGCATTGCCGTCATGACGCTGGATTACTGGGGGCCGCGCTGTTGGTCCAGGGAGAATGATGATGATATCAGATGCGTTGAATTCACTGCCTTCTGCCGGATTACATCCGGTCTTGCAGCAGGCGTTAACGCTTGCCATTGCGGCGAATCCGCAGGAGAAAACGCCTGGGCGCTACACGTTGCAGGGCGAGAATATTTTTATGAATGTCATGCAATTTACAACGCAGAGCCCAGAGCATAAGAAAGCGGAGCTGCATCAGCAGTACATTGATATTCAGATGCTTTTGTCCGGCGAAGAACGGATTCTGTTCGGGATGACCGATTCTGCTCGTCACTGCGAAGAGTTGCACATCGAGGATGATTATCAGTTGTGCAGCCAGATTGCCGATGAACAGGCTATGGTACTGAAGCCGGGAAAATTTGTGATTTTTATGCCGGGCGAGCCGCATAAACCGGGTTGTGTGGTGCAGGCCCCGATGGACATCAAAAAAGTGGTGATCAAAGTCCGCGCCAGCTTATTACAAGCTTGAGAATGAGAGACTGTGTCGGATGGCAAGGCTTACGCCATCCGACATGGAATGTAACGACCTAGCGCTTAAACGTCACCGTTTCTGGCTGCGTCAGATGCAGTGTGGTTTGGCTTGGGACCGTCTCGGCAATGACTCGACCATGACGAATGGAATAACGGGCAGGCGTCTGGCGACGAACCGCGTCAAACCCATTTTCTGCAGGCAAAATCACCAGATTCGCAGAATTCCCCACGTTCAGACCGTAGTCCTGCAGGTGCAGGGTTTTCGCGCTGTGGGTGGTGACCAGGTTCAACCCATCGTTAATTTGTCCGTATCCCATCAGCTGGCACACGTGTAATCCCATATGCAGCACCTGCAGCATATTCGCAGTGCCCAGCGGATACCACGGATCGAAGACGTCATCATGACCGAAGCAGACGTTGATCTCCGCTTCCAGCATCTCTTTGACGCGCGTAACACCACGACGCTTAGGATAAGTGTCAAAGCGCCCTTGCAGGTGAATATTCACCAGTGGATTTGCGACAAAGTTAATGCCGGACATTTTCAACAGACGGAAAAGACGGGAAGCATACGCGCCGTTGTAGGAATGCATCGCCGTGGTATGGCTGGCGGTCACGCGCTCGCCCATATTGTAGCGATGCGCCAGCGCCGCAACGGTTTCAACAAAGCGGGATTGCTCATCATCGATTTCGTCACAGTGCACGTCGATAAGTTTGTCGTATTTTTGCGCCAGAGCGAAAATCTTATGCAGCGACTCTACGCCATATTCACGCGTGAATTCAAAGTGCGGGATCGCGCCAATGACGTCGGCGCCCAGACGCACGGCTTCCTCCAGGAGCGCTTCACCGTTGGGATAAGAAAGAATGCCTTCTTGCGGGAACGCGACAATCTGTAGCTCTACCCACGGAGCGACTTCTTGCTTCACCTCCAGCATGGCTTTTAGCGCCGTCAACGTAGGGTCGGAAACGTCAACGTGAGTACGGACATACTGGATGCCGTTGGCCATCTGCCACTTCAGGGTCTGCATGGCGCGCGTTTTGACGTCTTCGTGAGTGAGCATTGCCTTACGTTCAGCCCAGCGTTCAATGCCCTCAAACAGCGTACCAGACTGATTCCAGCTCGGCTCGCCCGCGGTTTGCGTAGTGTCCAGATGGATATGTGGCTCAACGAACGGTGGGATAGCCAGACCGCCTTCAGCATCAAGCACTTCACCCTGTGGTAACGTCGCTGCGTCTTGAGGCTCAATACGGCTAAAGCGCCCGTTTTCAATCGTGATTTGCCATAACCCTTCACGTCCCTGTAAACGCGCCTGATGAATGGTGATGTTATTATTCTGCATGGCTGACCTCCGGGGATTTAGCAAGGCTGCGATTGAAAAGTGGATTCAGCAGGATATAGCTGAATACGCCGCCGAGTACGGCATTGACGGGCACGATGCCGGGAATATAGTGACCTGCGGCGATGCCCAGTGCAACGGACAGGATCGCTATCCAGTTTACGGAAATAAATTGCGCTTTGCTGAAGTCGGCATAGCGGCGATGGTTCAGCAGATAGTCGGCGATGATCACCCCGCCAATCGGGGGAATCGCTGCCGACAGAAATGTCAGCCAGCCGACAAAGTTATTGTAAAGCCACAGCGCGCACAGTGTGCCAATAATACCGTTAGCCACCGACAGCGTACGGCTGGAAAGGCCGGTAATATTGGCAAATCCCAGGCCCGATGCGTACAGCGCATTATCGTTGGTGGTCCAGATATTCAGACCAAGAACGATGATTGCGGGCAGCAGCAGTCCCTGGGCAATCATCACGTCAGAGATATCCGCCTGTCCAACCGCAGCCGCGCCCGCAGCGCCGAAGATGAACATCAAGGAGTTGCCAAGGAAAAACGCCACCATGGCGATCAGCACCGCGCCTTTGGCGTTGCGGCCAAAACGGACGAAGTCAGCGGTTAACGTCCCTGCGCTGACAAACGAGCCGACTACCAGCGCCAGTGCGGTGGAGAAATCCAGCGGCGTTTGCGGCACTATCGCTTTTAAATGCTCCAAACCGCCGACATCGCTCACTGCCAGCCAGACGGAGTAGCTGCCAAGTACGACGATGGCAGGCACGGCGATGATAGATAAAACGGTCAGCGCTGAGATGCCAAAAAAGATGGTCAGGGTCATCAACAGACCGGAAACCGCAATCAGGATATTGACGTCAATTCCCGTCGCTTTGCCAACCGGGATAGCAAACATGGCCACACCAACGCCAAACCAGCCTACCTGTGTGCCGCCTAACAGCAGAGAGGGAAGCCATGAACCTTTCACACCAAATGAGTAACGCGCCAGAAGGTGGGTTGAGAGCCCTGTTTTTGCGCCGATAAAACCGAGAAATGCAGTGTAAATACCGAGGAGAAGATTACCGAAGAGAACTGCCAGGAAGAAATCATTATAAGAAAGACCGGTACCGAGTGTGCCACCGGTCCACATACTGGCGGAAAAGAATGTGAGTCCCAACATGACAAATGTTAGTGGAACTACGCCTTTTCGCGCCGCCAGAGGGACGGGGCCCTGGCTATAATTGTTGTCTTGCGACACAACGCCTCCATGAATTTTGCCCAAAAAATCCGCCGCATAATATACAGTTCTCAACGTAAAGCAAACGTTTTCGTCTGATTTTTACATGGTTATTATTCATGATGTTGATCTGTTTGGGGTGTTAAGGTTATTTGCCCTGTTTACTAAACGTGTTGTCAGACTGGCTTAATCGGCAGGTTTGGCGGTATTGCGGCAGGAATTTGGCATCTCACCCACCAGGGCAGATGAGATGCCTTAAGAGGCTGTATTACACTTCCAGGTAGTTCAGGATACCGTCTGCCGCTTTACGACCTTCGGCAATCGCGGTGACTACCAGATCCGAACCGCGCACGATGTCGCCACCGGCGAAGATTTTCGGGTTGCTGGTCTGGAAGGCGTTGTCGCTGCGCTCTGGAGCAATAATGCGGCCCTGAGAATCCAGTTCGACGCTGTGTTTTGCCAGCCACTCCATACTGTGCGGACGGAAGCCAAACGCCAGTACCACCGCATCTGCCGGAACAACGTGTTCGGAACCGGCGACGATCTCCGCACGGCGACGGCCCTTCGCATCCGGTTCACCCATTTCGGTACGCGCCATTTTCACACCGCATACCTTACCGTTGGCGTTCACTTCCACGCCTAAAGGCTGGACGTTGAACTGGAATTCGACGCCTTCTTCACGCGCATTTTTCACTTCGCGTTTGGAACCCGGCATGTTCTCTTCGTCACGACGATAAGCGCAGATGACATGTGCTGCGTTCTGGCGAACCGAGGTCCGCACGCAGTCCATCGCGGTATCGCCACCGCCGAGAACGACGACGCGTTTGCCTTCCATGCTGATGTACGGCTCGTCGCTGCTTTCGCCAAAGCCCATCAACTGTTTGGTATTGGCGATCAGGAACGGCAGGGCATCAAACACACCGGAAGCGTCTTCGTTTTCCAGCCCACCGCGCATCGACTGATAGGTACCTACGCCAAGGAACACGGCGTCATAATCTTTCAGCAGATCGTCAAGCTGTACATCGCGGCCCACTTCCACGTTCAATTTGAACTCAATGCCCATATCGGTGAAGATTTCACGACGGCGGGTCATCACCTCTTTTTCCAGTTTGAAGGCTGGAATACCGAAGGTCAGCAGACCGCCGATTTCCGGGTGGCGATCAAATACCACCGCCTTCACGCCGTTGCGGGTCAGCACATCAGCACAGGCCAGGCCTGCCGGACCGGCACCGATGATCGCCACGCGCTTGTCGGTTTGACGCACGCCGGTCATATCCGGGCGCCAGCCCATTTCGAATGCTTTATCGTTGATATAGCGCTCGATGTTACCGATAGTCACCGCGCCGAACTCATCGTTCAGCGTACAGGATCCTTCACACAGACGATCCTGCGGGCACACGCGGCCACAGACTTCCGGCAGAGTGTTGGTCTGGTGCGACAGTTCTGCCGCTTCAAAAATACGCCCTTCGTTCGCCAGTTTCAGCCAGTTCGGGATGTAGTTATGCACCGGACACTTCCACTCGCAGTACGGGTTACCGCAGGACAGGCAGCGGTCTGCCTGTGCTTTGGCCTGGCCTTCGGAAAACGGCTCGTAGATCTCGATAAACTCGATCTTACGGATCTTCAGCGGCTTCTTAGGCGGATCAACGCGCTGCAGGTCGATAAATTGGTATACGTTCTGACTCATTGCTGCTACCCCTTACTGCGCCTGCACACGCAGCTCTGCTGCGCTACGACTACGGTGACCCAACAGTGCTTTCACATCACTGGATTTTGGTTTTACCAGCGCGAATTTCGCCGAGAATGCTGGCCAGTTAGCCAGGATCTCTTCGCCGTGTGAAGAGCCGGTATGCTGTACGTGCTCGGTAATCAAACCGCGCAGGTGTTCCTCGTGGATAGCCAGCGAGTCCACGTTCAGCACTTCTACCAGTTCCGGGTTCACGCGTTTGCGGAACTCACCGTCTTCGTCGAGCACGTAGGCGAATCCGCCCGTCATACCCGCTCCGAAGTTGACGCCCGTTTTTCCGAGAATACAGACGATGCCGCCGGTCATATATTCGCAGCCGTTGTCGCCAATACCTTCAACCACGGTGATTGCGCCGGAGTTACGTACTGCAAAGCGCTCACCCGCACGACCCGCGGCAAACAGGCGGCCACCGGTGGCGCCATACAGACAGGTGTTACCAATGATGCTCGCTTCATGGCTACGGAAAGCAGAGCCAACCGGAGGACGCACTGCCAGCAGACCGCCCGCCATACCTTTACCGACATAGTCGTTGGCATCACCGGTCAGATACAACTCCACGCCACCCGCGTTCCACACGCCGAAGCTCTGGCCTGCGGTACCGCTGAAGTGCGCTTTGATTGGGTCAGACGCCAGCCCCTGATCGCCATGCGTTTGCGCGATATAGCCCGACAGCGACGCGCCAACAGAACGGTCGGTGTTGCGGATATCGAACCAGAAGGTTTTGCTCTGGCGCTCGTCGACAAACGGTTTCGCTTGCTGTAACAACTGAGCGTTCAGCACGCCGTTATCAAACGGCGGGTTGTTCTCGGTGCAATGCAGCGCTTTACCCGGATGCGGTTCGGCGGTTTCCAGCAGACGAGACAGTTCCAGTTTCTGTTGCTTGGCGGTAAACCCTTCCAGCTCTTTGAGCAGGTCGGTACGACCAATCAGATCCACCAGACGCTTCACACCCAGTTGCGCCATCAGCTCACGGACTTCGCGGGCGATAAATTCAAAGTAGTTAGTCACTTTGAACGGCAGGCCGTGATAGTGGTTCTTACGCAGTTTGTCATCCTGAGTCGCCACGCCGGTTGCGCAGTTGTTCAGGTGGCAAATACGCAGGTATTTACAGCCCAGCGCCACCATTGGACCGGTACCGAAGCCGAAGCTTTCCGCGCCGAGAATCGCCGCTTTAATGATATCGACACCGGTTTTCAGACCGCCATCAACCTGCAGACGAATCTTGTGACGCAGACCGTTAGCGACCAGCGCCTGCTGGGTTTCCACCAGACCGAGTTCCCACGGGCAGCCCGCATATTTCACCGAGGAGAGCGGGCTTGCGCCGGTACCGCCATCGTAGCCAGCAATGGTGATCAGATCCGCATAGGCTTTCGCCACGCCTGTGGCGATGGTGCCAACGCCTGGTTCGGAAACCAGCTTCACGGAGATCATCGCTTTCGGGTTGACCTGTTTGAGGTCGAAAATCAGCTGCGCTAAGTCTTCGATAGAGTAAATATCGTGGTGCGGCGGCGGGGAGATCAGCGTCACGCCCGGCACCGAATAGCGCAGTTTGGCGATGTACGGGGTGACTTTATCACCCGGTAACTGACCGCCTTCGCCAGGTTTCGCGCCCTGAGCGACTTTAATCTGGATGACATCGGCGTTGACCAGATACGCCGGGGTTACGCCAAAGCGACCGGAAGCAACCTGCTTAATGCGCGACACTTTATTGGTGCCATAGCGCGCCGGGTCTTCACCGCCTTCACCGGAGTTCGAGTTGCCGCCGATGCTGTTCATGGCTTCGGCCAGCGCTTCGTGTGCTTCGGGGCTTAATGCGCCGATGGACATAGCTGCGGTATCGAAGCGTTTAAACAGTTCGGTTGCGGGTTCTACTTCGCTAATGCTTACGGCTTCATCGCCAGGCGTAATCGCCAGCAGATCGCGCAGCGTGGCCGCCGGACGCTCATTGACCAGCTTGGCATATTCCTGATAGTCGCTGTACTCGCCGCTTTGTACCGCCTGTTGCAGCGTGCGCACCACGTCCGGGTTGTAGGCATGGTATTCGCCGCCGTGGACGTATTTGAGCAAACCGCCCTGGCTGATAGGTTTACGTGCCAGCCATGCATGTTTGGAGAGGTTCAGCAGATCCTGCTGGAAGTCGCTAAACCCTGCGCCGCTGATGCGGCTGACCACGCCCTGGAAGCACAGCGCCACGACATCATCGTGCAGACCAACGGCTTCAAACAGCTTCGAGCAGCGGTAAGAGGCAATGGTCGAGATGCCCATTTTGGACATGATTTTGTACAGACCTTTGTTGATGCCGTTACGGTAGTTCAGCATCACGGTCCGGTAATCTTTGGCAATCGCCTGAGTGTCGATCAGTCGTCCCAGCGTTTCATACGCGAGATACGGATAAATGGCCGTCGCGCCAAAGCCAAGCAGGACAGCAAAATGGTGCGGGTCGCGGGCACTGGCGGTTTCAACGATGATGTTGGCGTCGCAACGCAGGCTTTGTTCTACCAGACGCGTTTGCACTGCGCCTACGGCCATCGGTGCCGGAACCGGCAGGCGGTTTTTCGCGATGTTACGGTCAGAGAGCACCAGCAGCACTGTACCGTTTCGCACCATCTGTTCCGCCTTATCGCACAATGCTTTGACGGTCTCTTCGAGCGTGGTTTCGGTCACGTCGAAGGTGATATCCAGGCGGTCGGCGCGGTAATGCTCCTCTTTCATGGTGGTGAGCTGGGTAAAATCGGAGTACAGCAGGATCGGCGATTTAAAGCTCAGGCGGTGTGCCTGACCTTCGGCTTCGCAGAAGACGTTCATCTCACGACCGATGCTGGTGGCCAGCGACATAACGTGCGCTTCACGCAGCGGGTCGATCGGCGGGTTAGTCACCTGCGCGAACTGCTGGCGGAAGTAGTCATAAATGATGCGTGGCTGGCTGGAGAGCACGGCAAAGGGGGTATCATCACCCATTGAGCCGACCGCTTCCTGACCGTTTTCACCGAGCACGCGGATCACGGAATCCAGCTCTTCGGCGCTGTAGTTAAACTGTTTCTGATAGCTGGCGAGCGTGTCATCGTCCAGTTCGCGGCTGCCGACCTGATCGTCTGCGAGGTCTTCGAACGGCACCAGACGGCGGACGTTCTTCTCCATCCACTCTTTGTACGGATGGCGGCTTTTCAGATCGTCATCGGTTTCGGCGGAGTGCAGAATGCGCCCGCTGCGGGTATCGATAACCATCAGCTCGCCAGGGCCGACGCGACCTTTCTCGACGACTTCATCCGGCTGATAATCCCAGATCCCAACTTCAGAGGCGCAGGTAATCAGCTTGTCTTTGGTGATGACGTAGCGCGCCGGACGCAGGCCGTTACGGTCAAGGTTACAGGCGGCAAAACGGCCGTCGGACATAACAATGCCCGCCGGGCCATCCCACGGCTCCATGTGCATAGAGTTAAAGTCAAAGAACGCGCGCAGCTCCGGGTCCATATCCGGGTTGTTCTGCCAGGCCGGCGGCACCAGTAAACGCATGGCACGGATAATGTCCATCCCGCCAGCCAGCAGCAGTTCCAGCATGTTATCCATTGAGCTGGAGTCGGAGCCGGTTTCGTTAACGAACGGTGCGGCGTCGTGCAGGTCTGGGATCAGTGGCGTCTGGAATTTATAGGTACGTGCGCGTGCCCACTGGCGGTTGCCGGTGATGGTGTTGATTTCACCGTTATGCGCCAGGTAGCGGAACGGTTGCGCCAGCGGCCAGCGCGGTACGGTATTGGTGGAGAAGCGCTGGTGGAACAGGCAGATGGCCGATTCCAGACGCAGATCCGCCAGGTCCAGGTAAAAGCGCGGCAGATCCGCCGGCATACACAGACCTTTATAGATATTGACCAGGTTCGACAAGCTACAGACGTAGAAGTCTTTATCGTCCTGGAGGCGTTTTTCGATGCGACGGCGCGCGATGAACAGGCGGCGCTCCATATCACGCGGACGCCAGCCCGCAGGGGCGTTGACAAAAATTTGCTCGATACGAGGCAGGGAGGAGAGGGCGATTTCACCGAGAACACCTTCGTTGGTCGGCACGTCGCGCCAGCCGACAATCGACAGGGTCTCCTGCTGTAATTCTTCTTCGACAATGCGACGAGAAGCCGCAGCCAGTTCAGCGTCTTTATTTAAAAAGATCATGCCGACGGCGTAGTTTTTAGCTAAACGCCAGCCGCGCTCTTGCGCCACGATGCGGAAAAAGCGGTCAGGTTTTTGTAACAGCAAACCGCAACCATCGCCGGTTTTACCATCGGCTAGAATTGCGCCACGGTGCTGCATGCGGGCCAGTGCGTGTATGGCGGTACGCACTACCTTGTGGCTAGGTTCGCCTTCTATGTGGGCGATCAGGCCGAAACCACAGTTATCCCTCTCAAGGGATTTATCGTACAACATATCAGTGAACCTCCCCAGGCTCTGCGGGATTCCCATCTGGACCGTTGCGCACGGGCACACCAAGAGCATGGCGACGGGGTTTGCGTGTCATACGCTTACCTCGCATTCGCCCTCTTTATCCTTTTCGCATAGGTCAAACAAGTTTGAGGACTTGCTTCAGAGGGAATCTCAATTACTGCATAAATATGATGAGCAGGCTGCTCATCCAGAAAGCTTCCAGCGGATTTCCACGTTATCGGGAATCCACACACAGGTCAAATGGCAATCTTATTTATGCAAAAATGTGCTATAGGGCGATTAACTTTATGAATATGTTGAAATTTAAGGCTTTTTTACATTGATTTAACGCAAGGGGGATGGGGAGCGAAGTGTGATCTGTCTCACTGTCAGAAAGGCTGTATATCCCCCGTCCTCCCTTTGTTTATCGCTATGCTTGGCATTTTATGCTGGTTTTTGGAGTTTTGGCGTCTTAAAGATACTGTTTTTATGCTGAGAGTATAAGAAGATAAAAAAAACAGTCGGATATAAGGAAAAGTAATTTCATTTTGAATGAATGAAATTTCGATTATTTTGATTTGTTATGCAATGAATAAAAGCACGCCAGGGCGATTGATCCAAGTCATCGCCGACTGGGGCAAAAAATGGCAGGCTTTGGCCTCTTTTCAAGGCGCGGTCTACCAGATTATGCAGTTACAGAAATTAGTCAATATGTTTGGTGGGGATCTTTCTCGCCGTTACGGGCAAAAGGTTCATAAACTCACGCTTCACGGCGGCTTTAGCTGTCCAAATCGTGATGGCACCATCGGACGTGGCGGGTGTACTTTCTGCAATGTCGCCTCGTTTGCCGATGAAGCACAGCAGCACCATTCTATTGCCGAGCAGCTTGAGCATCAGGCGCATCTGGTCAATCGCGCGAAACGCTATCTGGCCTATTTCCAGGCCTATACCAGCACCTTTGCTGAAGTGCAGGTGCTGCGTTCGATGTATCAGCAGGCGGTTAGCCAGGCCAGTATCGTCGGGTTATGCGTTGGGACGCGCCCCGACTGCGTGCCGGATGCGGTACTCGATCTGCTTTGCGAGTATAAAGACCTCGGCTATGAGGTATGGCTGGAGCTCGGTTTGCAAACCGCGCATGACAAAACCCTGCATCGTATTAACCGCGGCCATGATTTTGCCTGCTACCAACGCACTACGCGACTGGCACGCGAGCGTGGGCTGAAAGTGTGCTCGCACCTGATTGTCGGTCTGCCGGGAGAAGGGCAGGCAGAATGCCTGCAAACCATGGAACGTGTAGTGGAGACGGGTGTTGACGGTATTAAGCTGCACCCGCTGCATATTGTGAAAGGCAGTACGATGGCGAAAGCCTGGGAAGCCGGGCGGCTGAACGGAATTGAACTGGACGACTATACGGTTACCGCCGGGGAGATGATCCGTCATACGCCGCCAGAGGTGATTTATCATCGAATTTCCGCCAGCGCGCGCCGCCCAACTCTGTTGGCACCGCTATGGTGTGAAAACCGCTGGACCGGCATGGTCGAACTGGATAAGTACCTTAACAAGTACGGTGTGCAAGGCTCGGCGCTCGGTACGCCATGGGTACAGCCTGAGAACTAACTCTCCGTAGGCCGGATAAGGCAAAGCCGACATCCGGCAATCTGCGCCTGCTTGCCTGATGGCGCTTTGCTTATCAGGCCTACGATGGCCTCTCCGCGGTCATTTCACCGATAACCTCCGCATTTCTTGCACAATCTTCAACGTCACGCTGAGAATTGAGTATTATTGTGCCAAGTTGTCGTGAAGGAACCCTCTATGAAGCAAATCCGTATGCTGGCGCAATATTACGTCGACCTGATGATGAAGTTAGGTCTGGTGCGCTTTTCGCTGCTGTTGGCGCTGGCTCTGGTCGTGTTGGCAATTGTGGTGCAGATGGCTGTCACCATGGTGCTGCATGGCCAGGTAGAAAGCATTGATGTCATCCGTTCTATCTTTTTTGGTCTGTTAATTACCCCCTGGGCCGTCTATTTCTTGTCTGTGGTGGTGGAGCAACTTGAGGAGTCCCGGCAACGCCTGTCACGACTGGTACAAAAGCTGGAAGAGATGCGCGAGCGCGATCTCAAGCTCAATGTGCAACTGAAAGATAATATTGCCCAGCTCAATCAGGAAATTGTTGAGCGTGAAAAAGCCGAAGCAGAGCGCCAGGAAACATTCGAGCAACTGAAGGTTGAAATCAAAGAGCGCGAAGAGGCGCAGATCCAGCTTGAGCAACAGTCTTCCTTTTTACGCTCTTTCCTTGATGCCTCGCAGGATCTGGTTTTTTATCGCAATGAAGATAAAGAGTTTTCCGGCTGTAACCGTGCCATGGAGCTGCTGACTGGCAAAAGCGAAAAGCAGTTGGTGAACTTAAAACCGGCTGACGTTTACTCTCCTGAAGCGGCTGAAAAGGTGATTGAGACCGACGAGAAGGTGTTCCGCCATAATGTTTCGCTCACCTACGAACAGTGGCTGGACTACCCGGACGGGCGCAAAGCCTGCTTTGAAATTCGCAAAGTGCCTTACTATGACCGCGTAGGTAAGCGACATGGTCTGATGGGCTTTGGGCGCGATATTACCGAGCGTAAGCGTTATCAGGATGCGCTTGAGCGCGCCAGCCGCGATAAGACCACCTTTATTTCTACCATCAGCCACGAGCTGCGCACCCCGCTTAACGGCATTGTCGGCTTAAGCCGGATCCTGCTGGATACGGATCTGACCGCGGAGCAGGAAAAATACCTGAAAACAATCCACGTCTCTGCTGTGACGCTGGGGAATATTTTCAACGATATTATCGATATGGATAAGATGGAGCGACGTAAAGTCCAGCTCGATAACCAGCCGATCGATTTCACCAGCTTTATGGCGGATCTGGAAAACCTCTCTGGCCTACAGGCGCAGCAAAAAGGGCTGCGCTTTGTGCTTGAGCCGACGTTACCGCTGCCGCATAAGGTCATTACCGACGGAACGCGTCTGCGTCAGATCCTGTGGAATCTGATCAGCAACGCTGTGAAGTTTACCCAGCAGGGGCAGGTGACCGTGCGGGCGCGCTATGACCAGGGGAATATGCTGCATTTCGAAGTTGAAGATTCCGGCATCGGCATTCCGCAGGATGAGCAGGATAAAATCTTCGCTATGTATTATCAGGTGAAGGACAGTAACGGCGGTAAACCGGCTACGGGGACAGGGATTGGTTTGGCCGTGTCGAAGCGCCTGGCGAAAAACATGGGCGGTGATATTACGGTTTCCAGCCAGGCAGGAAAAGGGTCCATCTTTACGCTAACCGTGCATGCCCCCGCGGTAGCGGAAGAGATTGAAGATGCTTTTGAAGACGATGAAATGCCGCTGCCAGCCCTGAATGTGCTGCTGGTAGAAGACATTGAGCTGAACGTTATTGTTGCGCGCTCCGTGCTGGAAAAATTAGGCAACAGCGTGGATGTCGCGATGACCGGGAAAGCCGCGCTGGAAATGTTTACGCCGGGTGAATATGACCTGGTGCTGCTGGATATTCAGCTACCGGATATGACCGGTCTGGATATCTCGCGGGAGCTCACGCAAAAATATGCCCGTGAAGAGCTGCCACCGTTGGTTGCACTCACCGCCAACGTACTGAAAGATAAAAAAGAGTATCTGGACGCAGGCATGGACGACGTGCTGAGTAAGCCGCTGTCGGTTCCGGCGCTAACCGCCATGATCAAAAAATACTGGGATACCCGAAACGAAGAGGAGAGCACTGTGACATCTGAAGAAAGCAGTAAATCGCAAGCGCTGTTAGATATTCCTATGTTGGAACAATACCTCGAGCTGGTGGGACCGAAGTTAATTACCGACGGGCTGGCGGTGTTTGAGAAGATGATGCCGGGATATTTGAGCGTGCTGGAGTCCAACCTGACGGCACGGGATAAAAAAGGTGTTGTTGAGGAAGGCCATAAAATTAAAGGCGCAGCAGGTTCAGTGGGGCTGCGTCACCTGCAACAGCTAGGTCAGCAAATCCAGTCGCCGGATCTTCCTGCTTGGGAAGATAATGTTGCTGAATGGATTGAAGAGATGAAGCAGGAGTGGCAGCACGACGTGGCAGTATTAAAAGCCTGGGTGGCGAGTGTGGAAAAAAAATGACCCCGGCTTGACCGGGGTGCGCGAATACTGCGCCAACACCAGGGAAATCGTGGCTGCGCCGTAAATTATTATCATTGTTTACAAGGGCGCAGCCCTAATTTTCAGGCCGCACGCAGTTAAGATAGCAAATCTTAAATAATTTGTTACATGAATCAGTTAAATGTGTGAAGCGTAGCATTTAAATCATAATAACTAATATGTTTCAGCCAGTTGAGAAAGGAGTATTACGATGAAAAAAGTGGGTGTAGTGCTCAGCGGATGCGGCGTGTATGACGGTGCAGAGATCCATGAAACTGTTCTCACGCTTCTGGCCATTACCCGCAACGGCGCTCAGGCTGTCTGTTTCGCACCAGATAAACAACAAGCGGATGTGATTAATCATCTGACCGGCGAGCCGATGCTGGAAACTCGCAATGTGCTGATTGAAGCCGCGCGTATCACACGTGGCGATATTCGCCCACTTGCGCAGGCAGTCTCATCGGAACTGGATGCGTTGATCGTGCCGGGTGGGTTTGGTGCGGCCAAAAATCTGAGCAATTTTGCCAGTCAGGGCAGCGAATGCCGGGTTGACAGCGATTTAGCCGCGCTGGCGGTGGCCATGCATCAGGCGGGTAAGCCGTTGGGGTTTATGTGCATTGCGCCTGCCATGTTACCTAAAATTTTTGACTTCCCGCTGCGTCTGACCATCGGCACTGATATCGACACGGCAGAGGTGCTGGAAGAGATGGGCGCTGAGCATGTGCCTTGTCCGGTTGATGACATTGTCGTCGATGAAGACAACAAAATCGTCACCACGCCTGCCTATATGCTGGCGCAGGACATCGCTCAGGCTGCGAGTGGCATCGATAAACTGGTATCGCGTGTGCTGGTGCTGACTGAATGAGAAAAGGAGTAACCGCCTTTCTGCGACGTATTTTTCTGCGGGCGGTGGTTGTCCTCGCCGTATTCTGGGGCGGAGGCATTGCACTTTTCAGCGTGATGCCTGTGCCTTTCTCGGCGGTAATGGTCGAGCGACAGCTGGGCGCATGGCTGTCCGGTGATTTCGGCTATGTGGCGCACTCGGACTGGGTGAGTATGGATGAGATCTCACCGTGGATGGGACTGGCGGTGATTGCTGCAGAGGACCAGAAGTTTCCAGACCACTGGGGGTTTGACGTCACCGCCATAGAGAAAGCGCTGGCGCACAATGAACGCAATGAAAACCGCATTCGCGGGGCGTCGACGTTATCGCAACAGACGGCGAAAAACCTCTTTTTGTGGGATGGACGTAGCTGGGTGCGTAAGGGCCTTGAAGCCGGGCTAACGCTGGGTATGGAAACCGTCTGGAGTAAGAAACGTATTCTGACCGTCTATTTGAATATCGCCGAGTTTGGCGATGGGATATTTGGCGTGGAGGCGGCGGCGCAACGGTATTTTCATAAACCGGCCAGTCGGTTGAGCCTGTCTGAAGCGGCCTTGCTGGCGGCAGTATTGCCCAATCCTTTGCGTTTTAAGGCGAATGCGCCTTCTGGTTATGTGCGTAACCGCCAGGCCTGGATTATGCGCCAAATGCGCCAGTTAGGTGGTGAGTCGTTTATGCGGGAAAATAAGCTGTATTAGCGTAGTTATTGCCGGATGCGGCGTAAACGCCTTATCCGGCCT
>NZ_SZWU01000080.1:0-26630 GCF_005280935.1 Citrobacter sp. wls757
CCGCCGCCGTGGCAGCGGCTGGTTACCGTCAGCGACTATGTTCCGCCGTTGAGCGGGCTTATCCACCAGCTCAAGTTTTCACGACGCAGCGAAACAGCCTCAGCTCTTTCACGTTTGTTGTTGCTGGAGGTACTACAGACCCGGCGCACCAGCGGCCTTCCTCTACCGGACAGGCTGGTCAGCGTCCCGCTCTGGCAACGTCGACACTGGCGCAGAGGGTTTAATCAGAGCGATTTACTGTGCCGCCCGCTGGCACGCTGGCTGGGTTGCGACTGGGACAGCCGGACCATCTCGCGGGTTCGGGCAACCGCCACACAGCACCATCTCAGCGCCCGATTACGTAAACGTAACCTGAAAAATGCCTTTCGCCTTGAATTGCCGGTGCAGGGACTCCATATGGTTATTGTGGATGATGTCGTCACTACCGGAAGTACCGTCGCGGAAATCGCGCAGCTGCTTTTACGCAACGGCGCGGCGACTGTCCAGGTATGGTGCCTGTGTCGAACCTTGTAGAGCCTCGATGATGGGCGTATTATAACCAAGTAAAATAGTCAACTATTAGGCCATTACTATGATCCATATTTCCGATGCTGCACAAGCGCACTTTGCCAAACTGCTGGCAAATCAGGAAGAAGGGACACAAATCCGCGTATTTGTGATTAATCCCGGCACGCCTAACGCTGAATGCGGCGTTTCTTATTGTCCGCCGGACGCCGTGGAAGCAACCGACACCGCCATTAAATTTGACCTGCTGACCGCATATGTTGATGAACTGAGCGCACCGTATCTGGAAGATGCAGAAATCGATTTCGTTACCGACCAGTTAGGCTCCCAGCTGACCCTCAAAGCACCAAACGCCAAAATGCGTAAAGTTGCCGATGATGCGCCGCTGATGGAACGCGTGGAGTACATGCTGCAATCGCAGATAAACCCACAGCTGGCTGGCCACGGTGGTCGTGTCTCTCTGATGGAAATCACCGATGAAGGCTACGCCATTCTGCAGTTTGGCGGCGGCTGTAACGGCTGTTCAATGGTAGATGTAACGCTGAAAGAAGGTATCGAGAAGCAGCTGCTGGCTGAATTCCCTGAACTGAAAGGCGTTCGCGATTTAACCGAACACCAGCGCGGCGAGCACTCTTACTACTAACGCCCGAACCTGTAGAGTATCCGTAGGCCCGATAAGACGCACCCGCGTCGCTATCGGGCATTGCTGCCGAATGGCAGCGTAACGGCCTACAACACTGCATTTCTCTGCCTGTGCCCTGCAACAATCCCCCGCATAATTTGACCAGCTTCTCATATTTTAAATTTTGCCTGTCCAGGTGATTTTCAAGCGTAGCATGTTACCCGTATCATTCGTGTCAGCACCTAACACACACATAATAGCCAGTTAAACTGATTAGTTTTGAAGGCAACCAGCATTGGTGCTGAGAATACTCTGTTCCCGGTCGGGACAATCGGAATTTGTCATCTAAACACTGACGTTACCCATAACAAAGTAAAGGCCAGGTAAATCATGCCATTAGTCATCGTTGCTATCGGTGTAATCTTGTTACTCCTCCTGATGATCCGTTTCAAAATGAACGGCTTCATCGCTCTCGTCCTGGTGGCGCTTGCTGTCGGATTGATGCAAGGGATGCCACTGGATAAAGTCATCGGTTCGATTAAAGCCGGCGTCGGCGGAACCCTTGGCAGCCTCGCCCTGATTATGGGTTTTGGCGCCATGCTGGGCAAAATGCTGGCGGACTGCGGCGGCGCACAGCGCATCGCAACCACGCTGATTGCTAAATTCGGCAAAAAACACATTCAGTGGGCGGTGGTATTAACCGGATTCACCGTCGGTTTTGCCCTGTTCTACGAAGTCGGCTTCGTGCTGATGCTGCCGCTGGTATTCACCATTGCTGCCGCTGCTAACATCCCGCTGCTGTACGTTGGTGTGCCGATGGCGGCTGCGCTGTCCGTTACTCACGGCTTCCTGCCACCGCACCCGGGTCCAACCGCTATTGCCACCATTTTCCACGCAGATATGGGTAAAACTCTGCTGTTTGGTACGATTCTGGCAATCCCGACCGTTATTCTCGCCGGTCCGGTATACGCGCGTTTCCTGAAAGGCATCGATAAGCCAATCCCGGAAGGTCTGTACAGCGCAAAAACCTTCACTGAAGAAGAGATGCCAGGCTTTGGCGTCAGCGTCTGGACCTCTCTGGTCCCGGTTATCCTGATGGCAATGCGCGCCGTGGCGGAGATGATTCTGCCGAAAGGCCATGCTTTCCTGACGGTTGCAGAATTCCTCGGTGACCCGGTCATGGCAACGCTGATTGCGGTGCTGATTGCGATGTTCACTTTTGGTCTGAACCGCGGACGTTCGATGGATCAGATTAACGACACGCTGGTGTCCTCAATCAAAATCATCGCGATGATGCTGTTGATCATCGGTGGTGGCGGTGCCTTCAAACAGGTTCTGGTTGATAGCGGCGTAGACAAATACATCGCTTCAATGATGCACGGCTCTAACGTTTCTCCGCTGCTGATGGCATGGTCTATCGCTGCAGTACTGCGTATCGCACTGGGTTCCGCAACCGTTGCAGCGATTACTGCAGGTGGGATTGTGGCACCGCTGATTGCAACGACCGGCGTAAGCCCTGAGCTGATGGTTATTGCGGTTGGTTCCGGTTCCGTCATCTTCTCCCACGTGAACGATCCTGGGTTCTGGCTGTTCAAGGAGTACTTCAACCTGACCATCGGTGAAACCATCAAGTCATGGTCAATGTTGGAAACCATTATCTCCGTCTGCGGTCTGGTAGGGTGTCTGCTGCTGGGTATGGTGGTCTGATAAAACTGAGCCTGATGGCGCTACGCTTATCAGGCCTACGTGCTACGAGCCATCACCACAAAAAAGCCGGGGAAATCCCCGGCTTTCTTACTTCTTCTTCGCGGCCGCTTTTCGCCGCTTATCCAAATCCTTAATCAGCTTATTCACGCCCTCATCGGCAAACATCTGCTCCAGCGTGGCGGTGAGCTTACGCCGCCAGTTTTTGTACTGGTCGCTGGTTCCCGGAATGTTGACCGGCTCAGCCATATCCAGCCAGTCTTCCGGTTGCAGGCCCAGCAACGCACTGTTGCTGTCAGCGATGTAGCGTTGCATGCCGCGATTCAGAATCGGCGTCATCGACATCAGGGACGCCTTGTGACCGGCACGTTTTGGCAGGCAGCCGTATTTGTGCAGCGCGTCCAGCAGCCCCTGTTTCGCCAGTTCCCGGTCCTGATACAACCCGCGCAGCACGACTTCATCCGGATACAGGCCCAGTGCTTTACCTAGCGTCAGATCGCCGCTATCCCAATAACCTTTAAGCGTAGGAAGGTCATGCGTCGCCGCGACTGCCATTGATTGTTCCGGGTACGCTTTCGGCGCACGGAAGTTTTTCTCATGGTCATTCTCAAAATAAAGCACTTTGTAGGAGTAGACGCCACTGTCACGCAGCTTGCTGACGATCTCCACCGGCACGGTACCCAGATCTTCACCAATCACCATGCAGTGATGACGTTTACTCTCCAGCGCCAGAATTGACAGCAGATCGTCGACCGGATAATGCACGTAGGCACCGTGATCGGCTGTTTCACCGTAAGGGATCCACCACAGACGCAGCATCGACATGACATGGTCGATACGCAACGCGCCGCAGTTCTGCATATTGGCACGCAGCAGTTCGATAAACGGTTCGTAAGCGCGTGCCGTGATGATGTGCGGATCCATCGGCGGCAGTCCCCAGTTTTGCCCAAGCGGACCGAGAATATCCGGCGGTGCGCCAACTGAAGCTTTCAGGCAATACAACTCGCGGTCACACCAGGTTTCCGCCCCGCCTTCGGCCACGCCAACGGCCAGGTCGCGATACAGCCCTATTGGCATTGCAAAGCCCTGGCTGGTTTTCCAGCAGTCAGCAAACTGGGTATACGCCAGCCACTGTAACCACAGGTAGAAATCTACGTCATCACGATGTTCTTCGCAGAAGCGTTTTACCTCTGACGAGTCCACTGACTGAAAAGCTTCTGGCCACACCGGCCAGCCCCAGCGCAATGCGTCCTCTTTCACCTGATGCGCATGCAGCGCATCAAAGGCCGCCTGCCAGTAGAGGCTATCCCCTTCCTGAGCCACAAACTGGCGAAATGCCGCCATCTGCTCATCATCACGCGCAGAGAAGCTTTTCCACGCCATACGTAGCGCCGTCATCTTCAGTGCGGTAACAGCAGAATAATCAACCCACTCGGCATCGCGGGCGCGTTGCAGAGCTTGCTGAGTCGCGGGTTTCTTCCACCACGCCTGCGCCTCTTTACTCAGACGGAAATCATCTACGGCGTTTACATCAATATAAATAACGTTCAACCAGCGGCGTGACGACGGGCTGTACGGGCTGGCACTCTCCGGATTCGCCGGATACAGCGCGTGAATCGGATTAAGCCCGATAAACGCGCCGCCGCGTTGCGCCACATCCACCAGCATGGTGCGGAGATCGCCGAAATCGCCAATCCCCCAGTTCTTTTCCGATCGCAAGGTGTAGAGCTGAACACATGCGCCCCACAGCTTCTGCCCGGCTAACAACGCCTGCGGTTCATAGCAGCGCTTTGGTGCCACGATGATACGACAATGGGAACGCAGCTCGCCCTGGGTCAGGGTCAACGTGTGATACCCCTCCGGCAGCTTCGCCGGAAGGTTAAAAGATTTACCGCCGACGGCATGCCCTTTGTGCTGCATGCCCTCTTCGGTGGTCAGCAGCCAGTTAAACTCTCCGCTTCCCTCAACCGCCAGCGGCATTTTCTTGCCAGCGGTATAGACCATGACATTCGGCACCGGGGTTACCGCCACCTGAGTGGCAGCGGTGGTGCGATGCATGGCGTCAAGCAAACGCCGTTTGGTTTCGGCGCCAATAGACTGCGGTTTACCGTGGGCATTAATGTAATTGGGGCTGATCCCCGCCGCCAGCGCGGCATTATCCAGACGTTTGCTTTCCATCGCGATTCCTTAACGTTTCGCCTGCCAGATACGAGCCTGATAATCGCGGATGGAGCGATCCGAGCTGAACATGCCGCAACGCGCGGTATTCAGAATCGCCGCCCGGGTCCAGGCGTCCTGGTCACGATACAACACGTCAACCTGCTTCTGAGCTTCAACGTAGGCCGCGAAGTCCGCCATCACCAGATACGGATCGCCGCCCTGCTTGCCGATACTGTGCAGCATCTGGTCAAAGGCATGCTTGTCGCCATCGCTGTATTTCCCGCTTTCCAGCTCTTTCAGGACAGCATCCAGCACTTTGTCTTTTTTACGCCATTTCACCGGGTCGTAGCCTTTGGCTTTGAGCGCCTTCACCTCTTCCACGGTATGACCAAAGATAAAGATATTCTCGTCACCCACCTTCTCGGCGATTTCGACGTTTGCGCCATCCAGCGTACCTACGGTTAACGCACCGTTCAGCGCCAGCTTCATGTTACCGGTGCCGGAAGCCTCTTTCCCTGCGGTTGAAATCTGCTCAGAGATATCCGCCGCCGGGATCAGCATTTCCGCCGCTGAAACACAATAATCCGGCAGGAAGACAACCTTCAGCTTGTCACCGACTTTCGGGTCGTTATTGATGGTTTGTGCAACCTGGTTGATGGCGAAGATGATATTTTTCGCCAGGTAGTAACCCGGAGCAGCTTTTGCGCCAAACAAGAATACGCGCGGCACGCGATCTGCCTGCGGGTTCTCACGGATTTCTTTGTACAACGCCAGAATATGCAGCAGATTCAGGTGCTGGCGCTTGTACTCATGAAGACGTTTAATCTGAATATCAAAGATAGCGTTAGTCGTTATTTCAATACCGGTACGCGCTTTAATAAACTTCACCAGACGCTCTTTGTTCGCCAGCTTGATGTCACGATACTGCTGACGGAATTTCGCATCGTCCGCGTATTTTTCCAGGTTAATCAGCTGGTCGAGGTCGTTAGCCCACTCTTTTTTCAGCGATTTATCCAGCAGTGCGGCAAGCGCCGGGTTGCATTGCTTAATCCAGCGACGCGGAGTAATCCCGTTAGTGACGTTATGGAATTTGTTCGGCCAGAGCTGGTGATATTCCGGGAACAGATCTTTCACCACCAGATCGGAGTGCAGCGCCGCCACACCGTTGACCGCAAAACCGCTGACCACGCACATGTTGGCCATACGCACCTGTTTATTGTGCACCACTGCCAGCTTCGCCCAGACTTCAGCATCACCCGGCCAGGTTTTATCAACCAACGTCTTAAAGCGGTCGTTAATCTCTTTGATGATTTGCATGTGGCGCGGCAGGAGTGCTTTCACCAGTTTCTCATCCCAGCACTCTAACGCTTCCGGCATCAGGGTGTGGTTGGTGTAAGCGAAGGTCTTGCTGGTAATCGCCCACGCATCGTCCCAGCTCATCTGGTGCTCATCAATCAGCACGCGTAGCAGTTCAGGGATCGCGATAGTCGGGTGAGTATCGTTAAGTTGAATAACTTCGTAATCAGCCAGTTCGTGCAGCTTACGCCCTGCCAGATGATGGCGGCGCAGAATGTCGGCTACGGAGCAGGCGCACTGGAAGTACTGCTGCATCAGGCGCAGCTTTTTACCCGCGGTGTGGTTATCGTTCGGGTACAGCACTTTCGTCAGTTTTTCAGCGTCGATGCCCTGCTGTTCTGCGCGCAGGAAATCGCCGTCATTAAATTTGGTCAGGTTAAACGGGTGCGCATGGCTGGCCTGCCACAGACGCAGCGGTTGCGCTACGCCGTTACGGTAACCGAGAACCGGCAGATCCCAGGCCTGGCCGGTGATAGTAAACCCTGGCTCCCAGTGCCCTTCTTTGGTGACCTTGCCGCCAATCCCAACCTGCACATCCAGCGCCTCGTTGTGACGGAACCACGGGTAGCTGCCACGATGCCAGTCATCCGGGGCTTCCATCTGTTGGCCATCGGCAAACGACTGACGGAACAGGCCGTACTGGTAGTTGAGGCCATAGCCCGTCGCCGACTGGCCGACTGTCGCCATCGAATCAAGGAAGCAGGCCGCCAGGCGTCCCAATCCACCGTTACCCAACGCCGGATCGATCTCTTCTTCCAGCAGATCAGTCAGGTTGACGTCATGCGCTTTCAGCTCATCGCTCACCGCCTGATACCAGCCGAGGTTGAGTAAATTGTTGCCGGTCAGGCGACCAATCAAAAACTCCATCGAGATGTAGTTAACGTGACGCTGATTTTTTGCCGGTTTCGCCGCAGGCTGGGCGCTGAGTAACTCAGCCAACGCCCCACTCACTGCCTGCCACCACTGGCGCGACGTCATTTCTTGAGCCGACAGTAAACCGAAGCGCTGCCACTGACGCGTCAGGGCAGCCTGAAATTGATCTTTGTTGAAAGTAGGCTGTGACATAGGGGTTCCAGATCCTTAGGTAATAAAACAACGTTATCGCTAGTTTGCCTGGCTCGTTGTTGACATTCCTCATCCTGGCACGGATTAGGGAGGGAGGAGGAGCGGGGATGAGCATAAAAGTGTGATCGCTGCCACTTAAAGGGGAGGTAATTGCCCGTAAATTCGCGCAAACCCCGCATAACGCTCTTCGGATGACGCATTAGTAACAAAGGATTAATCGACAATATCAAATAGCGATATGACGATGAGAAACAATGTGTAAATAGGGAAATAGTTTCTAACCTGAAATATCTGTGCCGGATAAGATAGTTCACATAAAACTTTTAAGTCGGCCACAAAATTCGGTGATATTCATTAGCTATTTGAGTAACCATATAAAAAGAGAGGGATTTTTCAACACAGTTAAAATAACGACGGATCCAGTCGCCACGCCTGTTGCGACTCTTTAAAGCATTTATTGCAATAGATGTATAGATTTGTGACATAGTGCAAAATCAGACACACAAAAAGTCCGCTTAGCTTGCATAAAACACCAATCTGGCCGACCTTATATCTATTAATTACGAAGCGCAAAAAAAATCATTCTTCCCTATTTTCACACAGTGAAGTGACTAACTTATGTTGATTCCGTCTAAATTAAGTCGTCCGGTTCGACTCGACCATACGGTGGTTCGTGAGCGCCTGTTGGCTAAACTTTCCGGCGCGAACAATTTCAGGCTTGCCCTGATAACAAGTCCTGCTGGTTATGGAAAAACGACGCTGGTTTCACAATGGGCGGCAGGGAAAAATGATTTAGGCTGGTATTCTCTGGATGAGGGCGATAATCAGCAAGAGCGCTTTGCCAGTTATCTGATCGCCGCTATCCAACAGGCAACCGGTGGACACTGCACCACCAGCGAAGCGATGGTGCAAAAACGTCAGTATGCCAGCCTGACGTCACTGTTTGCCCAGCTATTTATCGAACTGGCCGAGTGGCACCGCCCGCTCTACCTGGTAGTAGATGATTATCATCTGATCTCTAATCCGGCCATTCACGAAGCGATGCGTTTCTTCCTGCGTCATCAGCCTGAGAACCTCACGCTGGTCGTGCTGTCGCGCAACCTGCCGCAGTTGGGTATTGCCAACCTGCGGGTACGCGATCAACTGCTGGAGATAGGCAGCCAACAGCTGGCCTTTAACCATCAGGAAGCCAAACAATTTTTCGACCGACGTTTGTCCTCCCCCATCGAAGCGGCTGAAAGCAGCCGGATGTGCGATGACGTTGCTGGCTGGGCCACGGCATTACAATTGATCGCCCTTTCCGCCCGCCAGAACAATCATTCCGCGCACCAGTCAGCACGACGCCTCGCGGGGATCAACGCCAGCCATTTGTCCGATTATCTGGTTGATGAAGTGCTGGACAGCGTCGACCTCGGCACCCGTCACTTCCTGCTGAAAAGCGCCATTCTGCGCTCCATGAACGATGCGCTGATCGTCCGCGTTACCGGGGAAGAAAACGGCCAGATGCGGCTGGAAGAAATTGAGCGCCAGGGGTTATTCCTGCAGCGAATGGATGACGTTGGCGAGTGGTTCAGCTATCACCCGCTGTTTGGCAGCTTTTTACGCCAGCGCTGCCAATGGGAGCTGGCGAACGAACTGCCCGAAATACACCGCGCCGCAGCTGAAAGCTGGATGGCGCAAGGCTTCCCCAGCGAAGCTATCCACCACGCGCTGGCGGCCGGCGACGCCCATATGCTACGCGATATCCTGCTTAATCATGCGTGGGGACTGTTTAACCATAGCGAGCTGACGTTACTGGAAGAGTCGCTGAAAGCCCTGCCGTGGGAAAGCCTGCTGGAAAATCCGCGTCTGGTTCTGTTGCAAGCCTGGCTGATGCAAAGCCAGCACCGCTACGGAGAGGTTAACACCTTGCTTGCGCGCGCAGAGCAGGAAATGAAAGGCGACATGGAGCCGACACTGCACGCCGAATTCAACGCTTTACGGGCGCAAGTAGCGATTAACGACGGCAACCCTGACGAAGCCGAACGCCTGGCGAAACTGGCGCTGGATGAGTTGCCCATCGCCTGGTTCTATAGCCGGATCGTCGCCACCTCGGTGCACGGCGAAGTCCTGCACTGTAAGGGCGATCTCACGCGCTCTCTGGCGTTGATGCAGCAAACCGAGCAAATGGCGCGCCATCATGACGTCTGGCATTACGCACTGTGGAGTCTTATCCAGCAAAGCGAAATTTTGTTTGCCCAGGGCTTTTTACAGGCCGCCTGGGAAACTCAGGAAAAAGCGTTCCAGCTGATCAAAGAGCAGCACCTGGAACAGCTGCCGATGCACGAATTCCTGGTACGTATTCGCGCACAACTACTGTGGGCATGGGCGCGTCTGGACGAATCAGAAGCCTCTGCCCGTAGCGGTATTGAACTGCTTTCCACTTTCCAGCCGCAGCAACAGCTACAGTGTCTGGCGTTGCTGGTTCAGTGTTCACTGGCACGGGGCGATCTCGATAACGCTCGCAGCCTGCTCAACCGTCTGGAAAACCTGTTGGGTAACGGTCACTATCACAGCGACTGGATCTCCAACGCCGATAAGGTGCGGGTGATTTACTGGCAAATGGTGGGCGACAAAAACTCGGCCGCCAACTGGCTGCGCCACACGCCGAAACCAGAATTCGCCAATAACCACTTCCTGCAAAGCCAGTGGCGCAACATCGCTCGTGCACAAATCCTGCTCGGCGAGTTTGAACCGGCTGAGATTGTGCTGGAAGAGTTGAATGAAAATGCGCGCAACCTGCGCCTGATGAGCGATCTGAACCGCAACCTGTTGCTGCTTAATCAGCTCTACTGGCAGGCAGGACGCAAAAATGACGCCCAGCGTGTGTTACTCGACGCCCTACAGCTGGCGAACCGCACCGGATTCATCAGCCACTTTGTTATCGAAGGCGAGGCCATGGCGCAACAACTGCGTCAGCTGATTCAGCTCAATACCTTACCGGAACTCGATCAGCACCGCGCCCAGCGCATTTTGCGTGAGATTAACCAGCACCACCGCCATAAATTTGCCCACTTCGATGAAGGATTCGTTGAGCGTCTGCTTACTCACCCGGAAGTGCCGGAGCTTATCCGCACCAGCCCGCTGACCCAGCGCGAATGGCAGGTTCTGGGACTGATTTATTCGGGCTACAGCAACGAACAGATCGCCGGAGAGCTGGCCGTCGCGGCAACGACCATCAAGACGCACATCCGCAATTTGTACCAAAAGCTCGGCGTCGCACATCGCCAGGATGCGGTGCAACATGCGCAGAAGCTGCTGAAGATGATGGGGTACGGCGTTTAGTTAATGCCTGATACGCAACGCTTATCAGGCCTGGAATTACCTTAGCACAGCTCTAACTGGATATGATGGTCAGCAATCACCTGCATCACACCAGCAGGCGGCAGCGTGTCGGTATACACCGCATCCACCATGCTGATGCTGCCCATATTCACCATCGCGTTACGCCCAAACTTCGAGTGGTCCACCACCAGCATCACATGCCGTGAATTCTCAATGATCGCGCGCTTGGTACGAACTTCGTGATAATCAAACTCCAGCAGAGAACCATCGCTGTCGATGCCGCTGATCCCTAAGATGCCGAAGTCCAGACGGAACTGAGAAATAAAGTCGAGGGTCGCTTCGCCCATAATACCGCCGTCGCGGCTACGCAGTTCACCACCAGCGAGGATTATGCGGAAATCCTCTTTCGCCATCAGCGTGTTCGCCACATTGAGGTTGTTGGTCACAATGCGTAAATTGCTGTGATTAAGCAGCGCGTGAGCCACCGCTTCCGGCGTGGTTCCGATATCAATAAACAGCGTAGAGCCGTTCGGGATTTGCGTGGCAACTTTGCGGGCAATGCGCTCTTTTTCCGCCGTCTGCGTCGCTTTACGGTCATGCCACGGGGTGTTGACCGAGCTGGATGGCAGCGCCGCGCCGCCGTGATGGCGCAAAATCATGTTCTGATCGGCCAGATCGTTAAGATCGCGGCGAATCGTCTGCGGGCTGACGGAGAAATGCTCCACCAGCTCTTCAGTACTGACGTATCCCTGTTTTTTTACCAGCTCGATGATCGCGTCATGTCGTTGTGTTTGCTTCATTAGTGTTCCCTGAAATTTTGCCGGATGCGCTAACGCTTATCCGGCCTACAAAGTTCGTTTCCGCACATTCATCGTATCGGCAAACGCCATTGCCAGACCCACGGCCAACCCGGCGATATGAGCGCCATTCGCCATCGACATGCCGAATAGATCAAACCAGCCGGCAACAATCCAGATCAAAGCAAAGATAATCAAACCACGCTGCAGGAAAATACCGCTTTGCGGATCGCGCTCGCCGCGCAACCACACGTAGCCCATCAGCGCATATACCACGCCAGACAGTCCACCAAACCACGGGCCGCTAAATTTCTGCTGAACATAGCCGCTCAACAGGGCGCTGATCACGGTAATTACAATCAGTTTTCCACTGCCCAGACGCTTTTCAACCGCACCGCCGAGATACCACCACCACAACAGGTTGAACAGAATATGCATCAGCGAGAAGTGCATAAAAGCGTGGGTGAAATAACGCCAGAATTCAAATTTCAGCGAAGGGTCAAACGGCCATGCCAGCCAAAGCATCACCGCCTGGTCGCCCAGCACGTTCATCGCGATAAACACCAGCACACACGCGGCCATTACGAACCAGGTTACCGGGCCTGCGCGTTCGCGCAATGTGGCCAGGAACGGATAACGCTGGTAGTGCAGACCGCTGTCGGTCTGACCCGACTGCCAGCTTGCCGCTAGGTAGCGCGGATCGCCCGGATTCTCCAGAAATCGCGCCAGTTCAGCATGCACGCGCTCGGCCTGGGACTCATCCGCCAGCCAGACATCCGTTTGCTGATGTTGTTGAATCGTCAGGATAACGCCCTGTGTCGCCATATAATCAACAAATGCCTGCGCCACGCGGGGGTTAGCAAAAGAGGTAATCATCAACATGGTTGCTGTCGCTTATTCCACACAAAAGAGGACAGTATATATATCCTGCCCGTTTCAGGCTGCATCTTTGTTAGCTTACGAACCGTATGCCACTTCTGCCGGAAAATGTCGATGCCAGGCGTCGAAGCCGCCGTCAACGCTGTAAACCGCGTCATAGCCCTGCTGAAGAAGATATTGCGCCGCGCCTTTACTGCTGTTGCCGTGATAACACATCACCAACACAGCGGTGTCGAAATCATGCTCGCGCATAAATGACCCCAGCGTGTCGTTCGTCAGATGAAACGCCTGCGGGGCATGCCCCATGGCATAGCTTTGCGGATCACGGATATCCACTAACACCGCGCTCCCCTGATGCAGCTTCTGATGCGCTTCTTCGACATTAATACATTCAAACTGATCCATTGCTCTCTCTTCTTTATATGGCAGGTGATGCTTTTCGGACATGTTACTGCTTAGTGTACGTCCCGACGGCAGTTAAACGCCATAATGTTATATGTATCACTGTAAATTGTTTATCCGATGTTACCAATGGCGCGATTCTTTGCTATTATGCTCGATAACGAACATTAATGAGCTATAACGAAAGTGCGAGAGGCCAGCATGGAAACCAAAGATCTGATTGTGATAGGTGGAGGCATCAACGGTGCCGGTATCGCGGCAGATGCCGCTGGACGCGGTTTATCCGTGCTGATGCTGGAAGCGCAGGATTTAGCCTGCGCCACCTCTTCCGCTAGCTCCAAACTCATCCACGGTGGCCTGCGCTACCTGGAACACTACGAATTTCGTCTGGTAAGCGAAGCGCTGGCCGAACGTGAAGTGCTGTTGAAAATGGCACCGCATATCGCCTTCCCGATGCGCTTTCGTCTGCCCCACCGCCCGCACCTGCGTCCGGCGTGGATGATCCGCATTGGTTTGTTTATGTACGATCATCTGGGCAAACGCACTAGTTTGCCAAGTTCTACCGGTTTGCGTTTTGGCGCAGATTCCGTAATGAAACCTGAGATTGTGCGCGGTTTCGAATATTCTGACTGCTGGGTAGACGATGCGCGACTGGTTTTGGCAAACGCCCAAATGGTTGTACGTAAAGGCGGAGAAGTATTAACCCGCACTCGCGCCACTTCTGCTCGCCGTGAAAACGGTTTGTGGATTGTTGAAGCTGAAGATATCGATACCGGCAAAAAATACACCTGGCAGGCGCGTGGCCTGGTCAACGCCACCGGTCCGTGGGTGAAAGAGTTCTTCGACGACGGTATGCACCTGCCATCACCGTACGGCATTCGCCTGATTAAAGGCAGCCACATCGTAGTGCCGCGCGTACATACCCAGAAGCAAGCTTATATTCTGCAAAACGAAGATAAGCGTATTGTGTTTGTTATCCCATGGATGGACGAATTCTCGATCATCGGGACGACAGACGTTGAATACAAAGGCGATCCGAAAGCAGTGAAAATTGATGAAAGCGAAATCAATTACCTGCTGAAGGTCTACAACGCGCACTTTAAGAAGCAGCTGGGCCGTGATGATATCGTCTGGACTTACTCAGGCGTGCGTCCGCTGTGCGATGACGAGTCTGACTCACCGCAGGCGATCACCCGTGATTACACGCTGGATATCCACGACGAAAACGGCAAAGCGCCGTTGCTGTCGGTCTTTGGCGGTAAGCTGACCACCTATCGTAAGCTGGCTGAGCACGCGATGGAAAAACTGGCATCGTACTACCAAGGAATTGGTCCGGCATGGACGAAAGAGTGCATTCTGCCAGGCGGTGACATTGGCGGCGATCGCGAAGATTACGCGGCCAAACTGCGCCGTCGCTACCCGTTCCTTACCGAGTCGCTGGCACGCCATTATTCTCGCACCTACGGCAGCAACACCGAATGGGTTATCGGCGAAGCCACCTCGCTTGCCGAGTTAGGTGAAGACTTTGGCCATGAGTTTTATGAGGCCGAGCTGAAATATCTGGTCGATCATGAATGGGTTCGTCGTGCGGAAGATGCGTTGTGGCGTCGCACGAAAGAAGGTATGTGGCTGAATGCTGAGCAGCAGTCGCGTATGACCCAGTGGCTGGCGGAGTACATTGAAAAACACCAGCTGTCGCTGGCGTCCTGATAAAAATGCCGGATGCGGCTAGCGCCTTATCCGGCCTACAAGAGTGCATAAACGTAGGCCGGGCAAGCGAAGCGCCCCCGGCATCGTGTGTTACAACCGCACCGAATCAATATGCCAGATGTTTTCGGCGTACTCTTTGATCGTCCTGTCCGACGAGAAGTACCCCATGTTGGCGATATTAATCATCGATTTGGTGGTCCACTCTTCCGGGTGACGATACAGTTCATCAACCTTATCCTGGCAATCAACGTAGCTGCGATAATCCGCCAGAACCTGATAGTGGTCGCCAAAGTTAATCAGCGAATCCACCAGGTCGCGATAGCGTCCCGGCTCCTCAGGGCTGAATACGCCGCTGCCGATCTGCGTCAGCACCTGGTGCAGCTCTTCGTCTTTCTCGTAATACTCACGCGGCTTGTAGCCCTGGCTGCGTAAAGCCTCGACCTCTTCCGCCGTATTACCAAAGATAAAGATATTTTCTGCGCCCACATGCTCCAGCATCTCAACGTTGGCACCGTCCAGCGTCCCGATGGTCAGCGCACCGTTAAGAGCAAATTTCATATTACTGGTACCGGAGGCTTCGGTCCCGGCCAGAGAAATCTGTTCAGAAAGGTCGGCGGCAGGAATAATCACCTGCGCCAGGCTGACGCTGTAGTTGGGGATAAACACCACTTTCAGCTTGTCGCCAATTTGCGGATCGTTGTTGATCACTTTGGCGACGTCGTTGATCAGGTGAATGATGTGTTTCGCCATGTAATAAGCCGAAGCCGCTTTACCGGCGAAGATATTCACACGCGGTACCCACTCAGCATCAGGATCGGCCTTAATGCGATTGTAGCGGGTGATCACATGCAGCACGTTCATCAACTGGCGTTTGTATTCGTGAATACGCTTGATCTGCACATCAAACAGCGATTTCGGGTTCACCACCACGTTCAGCTGCTGGGCAATGAGCGTGGCCAGACGCTTTTTGTTCTCCAGCTTCGCGCGGCGCACCGCCTGATTTACCAGTGGGTAATCGCAGTGCTGCTCAAGCTCGCTGAGCTGGCTGAGATCGGTTCGCCAGGTGCGGCCAATGTTCTCATCCAGCACTTCAGAGAGCGACGGGTTGGCCAGCGCCAGCCAGCGACGCGGCGTCACGCCGTTGGTGACGTTGCAGAAGCGAGTCGGGAAAATCTTCGCAAAATCAGCAAACAGCGACTGCACCATCAGGTTGGAGTGCAGCTCAGAAACGCCGTTTACCTTGTGGCTCACCACCACCGCCAGCCATGCCATACGCACGCGACGGCCGTTAGACTCATCGATAATCGACGTCCGCCCCAGCAGAGCGGTATCGTTCGGATACTGTTCCTGCAACGTCTTCAGGAAGTAGTCGTTGATCTCAAAGATGATTTGCAGATGGCGCGGCAAAATTTTGCCCAGCATATCGACGGGCCAGGTCTCCAGCGCTTCGCTCATCAAAGTGTGGTTGGTATACGAGAAGACCTGACAGCAGACCTCAAACGCATCATCCCAGCTGAACTTATGCTCATCGATCAGCAGTCGCATCAGCTCAGGGATCGACAGCACCGGATGGGTGTCGTTGAGGTGAATGGCGATTTTATCCGCCAGGTTGTTGTAGGTTTTGTGCAGCTGGTAATGACGGCTCAGAATGTCCTGCACCGTGGAGGAGACCAGGAAATACTCCTGGCGCAACCGCAGTTCGCGTCCTGAATAGGTGGAGTCGTCCGGGTACAGTACGCGGGAGACGTTCTCGGAGTGGTTTTTATCTTCCACCGCCGCAAAGTAGTCGCCCTGGTTAAATTTACCGAGATTAATCTCGCTACTGGCCTGGGCATTCCACAGGCGCAGCGTGTTGGTGGCGTCGGTGTCGTAGCCGGGGATAATCTGGTCGTAGGCGACCGCGAGGATCTCTTCGGTTTCTATCCAGCGCGTTTTCTTACCTTCCTGCTGAATACGCCCGCCAAAACGCACTTTGTAGCGCGTGTTGTGGCGTTTGAATTCCCACGGGTTACCGTATTCCAGCCAGTAGTCCGGCGACTCTTTCTGGCGGCCATCAACAATGTTCTGCTTGAACATGCCGTAGTCATAACGAATACCGTAACCGCGTCCCGGCAATCCCAGCGTTGCCAGAGAGTCCAGGAAGCAGGCCGCCAGACGCCCGAGACCGCCATTGCCAAGACCCGGGTCGTTTTCTTCGTCGATCAGATCTTCAAGATCCAACCCCATACCTTCCAGCGCATTTTTGACATCGTCATAAATGCCCAGCGATAACAGTGCATTGGAAAGCGTGCGGCCAATCAGAAACTCCATAGACAAGTAATACACCTGACGAGTTTCCTGAGATAATTGCGCACGGTTAGAACGCAGCCAGCGCTCCACGAGACGGTCGCGCACCGCGAACAACGTGGCGTTCAGCCACTCATGTTTATTGGCAATGACCGGGTCCTTACCAATCGTGAACATCAGCTTATAGGCAATAGAATGCTTAAGTGCCTCTACGCTGAGTGTGGGCGATGCATAAGTAAATGGAGCATTCATATAGGTGATTCCTGGATATCTATTTCAAGCGATAGTAAAGCTCACGGTATGACTTCGCCGCGACTTGCCAGCTAAAATCCATGGTCATGGCCTGACGTTGTACAAACCGCCAAAGCGAAGGCCGGGACCACAATACGAAAGCACGCCGGATCGCGCGTAACAGCGACCAGGCATTACTATCTTCAAATACAAACCCACTGGCGATACCGTCCGCCAGGTTTTCCAGCGAACTGTCAGAGACTGTATCAGCCAGCCCACCGGTGCGCCGCACCAGCGGCAGCGTGCCGTACTTCAGTCCATACAACTGCGTTAAGCCACACGGCTCAAAACGGCTGGGAACCAATATCACATCGGCCCCACCCATGATGCGGTGCGAGAAGGCTTCGTGATAGCCGATCTGCACACCCACCTGTCCTGGATGTTCCGCCGCTGCGGCGAGGAATCCTTCCTGTAATACCGGATCGCCCGCGCCTAGCAATGCCAGCTGTCCACCCTGCTCTAACAACCCCGGCAGCGCTTCCAGCACCAGATCCAGCCCTTTTTGACTGGTCAGACGGCTCACCACGGCAAACAGCGGTACTTTATCGTTGACCTTAAGTCCCATCGCTATCTGAAGCTGACGTTTGTTTTCTGCCTTCTCCTCCAGCGTGTCGCGCGTATATCGCGATGCCAGCAGGAGATCGGTTTCCGGGCTCCAGATTTTTTCATCAACGCCGTTCAGCACGCCGGAAAGACGGCCTTCGCGATGACGTTGCTGCAACAGACCTTCCATGCCGTAGGCAAACTGCGGCTCGGTAATTTCCCGCGCGTAGGTCGGACTGACCGCCGTAATGTGGTCGGCGTAGTACAACCCTGCCTTCAGAAACGAAATCTGCCCGTTAAACTCCAGTCCGTGCACATTAAAGAACGACCATGGCAATTGGATGTCATCCATATGCTTTGCATAAAACATGCCTTGATACGCCAGGTTGTGGACGGTGAACACCGATTTCGCCGGATGGCCGCGCGCCGCCAGATACGCCGGAGCCAGACCCGCATGCCAGTCGTGCGCATGCACCACATCCGGGCGCCAGAATGGGTCAAGGCCACAGGCCATTTCACAGCCAACCCAGCCCAGCAATGCAAAACGCTGCACGTTATCGGTATACGCAAACAGGTTAGTGTCGTGATACGGGCTACCGGGGCGGTCATAGAGATGCGGCGCGTCAATCAGGTAAATACCCACGCCGTTGAAATGCCCGAACAGCAGCGTGATACGTCCGGCGAAGGTATCCCGACGCGTTACGACCTGCGCATCGGGAATGCCGCGACGGATATCAGGAAACGCCGGGAGCAGCACGCGGGCATCCACGCCGTCCGCTATTTGCGCTGCGGGTAACGCCCCAATAACATCCGCCAGTCCCCCGGTTTTTAACAGGGGGAACATCTCTGAACAAACGTGTAAAACCTGCATTATCGCTCCTGTTTGATCTGCAGTTTGCGTAGCATTTCACGCGTGACCAGCACAATACCTTCCTCTGAACGGTAGAAACGACGCGCATCTTCTTCCGCGTTTTCACCAATCACCATGCCTTCGGGAATAACGCAGGCGCGGTCGATAATGCAACGACGTAAGCGGCACGAACGTCCCACCCACACTTCAGGTAACAACACTGCCGAATCAATGTTACAGAATGAATTCACCCGCACTCGCGGGAACAGAACGGACTGCACCACCACCGAACCTGAAATTATGCATCCGCCAGAAACCAGCGAGTTCAGCGTCATTCCGTGGCTGCCGGAACGGTCCTGAACAAATTTCGCCGGTGGCAGCGATTCCATGTGCGTACGGATTGGCCAATCCTGGTCGTACATGTCCAGTTCAGGCGTCACCGAAGCCAGATCGAGGTTCGCCTTCCAGTAGGCTTCCAGCGTACCCACGTCACGCCAGTACGGCTCGGATTCCGGGTCAGACTGCACGCAGGACAACGGGAATGGATGTGCATACGCCATGCCAGCTTCGGTGATTTTCGGGATAATGTCTTTACCGAAATCGTGACTGGAGTTTTCATCGAGGTCATCTTCCGCCAGCAATTCATACAGATAATCGGCGTTGAAAACGTAGATCCCCATACTGGCAAGAGATTTGGTCGGGTCGCCTGGCATGGCTGGCGGGTTGGCGGGTTTTTCAACGAACTCGATAATTTTATCGGTGTCGTCCACGTCCATTACGCCAAACGCGCTGGCCTCTTCAATAGGCACTGGCATACAGGCCACGGTGCAACGCGCGCCTTTCTCGACGTGGTCGATCAGCATGCGTGAGTAGTCCTGCTTGTAGATATGATCGCCCGCGAGGATCACCACATATTCCGCTTTATAGCGTCGAATGATGTCCAGGTTTTGGGTCACCGCATCCGCCGTACCGCGATACCAGTTTTCACCCTGCATTCTCTGCTGGGCAGGCAGCAGATCGACAAACTCGTTCATCTCTTCGCTAAAGAACGACCAGCCGCGCTGAATATGCTGCACCAGCGTGTGGGACTGGTACTGGGTGATCACGCCAATACGGCGGATCCCGGAGTTAATACAGTTGGATAAGGCAAAATCGATAATGCGGAACTTACCGCCAAAGTGCACAGCAGGTTTGGCACGTTTGTTGGTTAAATCTTTTAAGCGGGTACCGCGGCCACCGGCCAGGATCAGGGCAACAGATTTTAATGGCAGCTGGCGCGCCAACATTACACGATCGTTTTTCTCTAAACTCACCATGACTAACTCCTTTTTTATCTTCTCTGGAACACACACAGTCCGTGCGCAGGTCCCTGCCAGACAGCCGTAAGCACCGGATTATCCTCTCCGGCAAATGGGGGAACGGCGCACCATTCCCCTTCAGGTAAAACGATATCTGTCACCTCAAGCGTGGCATTTATTGCAATCAGAAAACGGTCTGAAAGCAGGATTTGCATCTGCCTCGGGCCGTTTTGCCACTCATCCGCACTTAAGGGTTGTGCGTACTTATTCAGCCAACGAACATTGCCATCGCCCTCTTCCCACCAGCGATCACCCGTCAGTGCAGGAATTTGCTGGCGAAGATGGATCAGGGCAGCGGTAAATGTGGTTAGTCCGCTGTTTGCCTGCTGCCAGTCCAGCCAGGTCAGGGCGTTATCCTGGCAGTAAGCGTTATTGTTGCCGTGCTGGCTATGACCATGCTCATCGCCCGCCAGCAACATCGGCGTCCCCTGGGAAAGCAACAGCGTGGTTAACAGCGCATGAATGCTGTCGCGCCGCCGCTCAATCAGGTCCAGCGTGCCGCCTAATCCTTCTTTACCATGATTGTCGCTGTAGTTATTGCTAGTGCCGTCGCGATTTTCCTCACCATTCGCTTCATTGTGCTTATTTGTGAAGCAAACACAGTCGCGTAGCGTAAAACCGTCGTGCGCAGTCACCAGATTGACCGTCGCGCTGGGTTTGCGACCATCGCGTTTAAACACGTCGCTTGATGCGGCAAAACGCCCGGCAAACTCACCCAACGAGAGATTACGCTGGAGCCAGAAGCGTCGGGTCGCATCGCGGAAATGGTCATTCCACTCGGCAAACGGCGGGGGGAAATTCCCCACCTGATACCCGCCTTCACCAATATCCCACGGTTCCGCAATCAGCTTAACGCGTGAGAGCAGCGGACAGTTTTGGATCGCGGTAAACAGTGGCGCATCCTGACGAAACGCAGGTGTACGCCCCATGACGGAAGCCAAATCAAAACGAAAACCATCCACATGGCAGGTTTCAACCCAGTAGCGCAGGCATTCACATGCGTATTCCACAACACCCGGATGGCTCAGATTGAGGGTGTTCCCACAACCGGTCCAGTTGTAGTAATCACCATCGTCCCTGATCCAATAATAGCTACGGTTATCAATTCCGCGCAGCGAGAAGACGGGGCCTTCGAGATCCAGCTCGGCGCTGTGGTTCAAAACGATATCGAGAATGACCTCAATCCCCGCTTTGTGCAGCGCTTTTACCGCGTCGCGAAACTCATCAAGCGCACTCTCCGGCGAACAGGCATAGGCCGGATGCAGCGCGAACATCGCTACCGGGTTGTAGCCCCAATAGTTCGACAGCCCCAGCCGCTGAAGCCGTGGTTCGCTGGCAAAATGCGCCACCGGCAGCAGCTCCAGCGCGGTAATGCCGAGGCGCTTGAAGTAATCGATCATCACTGGATGGCCCAGCGCTTTGTAGGTTCCGCGAATCTCTTCCGGCAGCTCAGGATGCAAATACGTCAACCCTTTGACATGCGCTTCGTAAATCACGGTATTGCCCCACGGCGTGCGCGGCGGGGTATCATCCTCCCAGTCATAATGATCGGACACCACCACGCCCTTCAGCGCGATGGTGGCATTATCATGATGATCCGGTTCATTTAGCCCACCGTGCAGCAGCGGGTTATCTTTTAACTCGCCATCCACCCGACGGGCGCAAGGGTCAAGCAGCAGCTTGGCCGGATTAAACCGGTGGCCCTGCTGCGGTTGCCATGGGCCATGAACACGATAGCCATAGCGCAGACCGGGCCGGGCGTTGGCCAGATAGCCGTGCCAGACATCACCGCTACGCCCCGGCAGGTCATAGCGAAGTTCGCACCCTTGCTCATCGAATACGCATAATTCAACGCGTTCAGCGTGGGCTGAGAAGAGTGTGAAATTGACACCATGGCCGTCATACGTTGCACCATGGGGGGTGGCGTTGCCGGTTGCCAGTTGCGTCATTACCCCTCCCTGACCAGCCAGATCGTTGCCAACGGCGGTAACGTGAGGCTCAGTGAGTGCTGACGACCATGGCTGGCGATTTCATCGCTGTGCACCGCACCGCCGTTGCCGGTATTGCTACCGTGGTAATGCATCGAGTCGGTATTGAGGATCTCACGCCATTTGCCTGGTTGATTGATACCGAAGCGATAGCCGTGGCGGGGCACAGGCGTAAAGTTGCTGACCACGATGATTTCATTGCCGACCTTGTCACGACGCACGAAAGCCAGCACCGAACGTTCGTTGTCATCCACCACCAGCCATTCAAAACCATAGGCGTCAAAGTCGAGCTCGTGCAGCGCTTTGTGATGACGGTAGGTGTGGTTCAAATCGCGCACCAGACGCTGTACGCCGTGGTGCCAGTTATCGCCACCTTCCAGCAGGTGCCAGTCGAGGCTGGCGTCATGGTTCCATTCACGTCCCTGCGCAAACTCGTTGCCCATAAACAGCAGTTTTTTGCCCGGGAAGGCCCACATCCAGCCGTAGTAGGCGCGCAGGTTGGCAAACTTCTGCCATGCATCTCCCGGCATGCGATCGAGAATGGATTTTTTACCGTGTACCACTTCATCATGCGACAGCGGCAGGACAAAGTTTTCGGTGTAGTTGTACAGCATGCCGAAGGTCAGCTTGTCGTGATGGTACTGACGATGAATCGGGTCCAGCTTCATGTAGTCCAGCGTGTCGTGCATCCAGCCGAGGTTCCACTTATACCAGAACCCTAAACCGCCCATATCCTGTGGTCTTGAAACGCCGGCAAAATCAGTCGACTCTTCCGCCATGCTCACCGCTCCAGGCACCTGCTCGCCAAGAATGCGGTTGGTATTGCGCAAAAATTCAATGGCTTCGAGGTTTTCACGACCACCAAATTCGTTTGGGATCCATTCCCCTTCTTTGCGGCTATAGTCGCGATAAATCATCGACGCCACGGCATCCACGCGCAGCGCGTCAATACCAAAGCGTTCAATCCAGTACAGGGCGTTGCCCACCAGGTAGTTGCTGACTTCACGGCGACCATAGTTGTAGATCAGCGTGTTCCAGTCCTGGTGATATCCTTCGCGCGGGTCGCTGTGTTCATACAGGTTGGTGCCATCAAACTCAGCCAAACCAAAGTCGTCCGACGGGAAGTGGCCCGGCACCCAGTCGAGAATAACGTTCAGCCCCGCCTGATGCGCGGCATTCACGAAATAACGGAAATCATCGCGCGTCCCGAAGCGACGGGTCGGCGCATACATGCCGGTAGGCTGGTAGCCCCAGCTACCGTCGAACGGATGCTCGTTAATCGGCAACAGTTCGAGGTGGGTAAAGCCCATCCATTTGGCGTACGGCACCAACTGATCCGCCAGCTCGCGGTAGCTCAGCCAGAAGTTGTTATCGGTATGACGACGCCATGACCCCAGGTGAACTTCATAGATAGAGATCGGTGCATCAAACTGGTTGGCTTTTTTGCGCGCCTCGCTTTGCACTACTTTTTCCGGCAGACCACAGATAAGCGACGCGGTTTCCGGACGCATTTGCGCTTCGAAGGCGTAAGGGTCCGCTTTGATTCGCAGCTTACCGTTCGCATCGATCATCTCGTATTTATACAGCTGACCATGCTGCGCGCCGGGGATAAACAGCTCCCAGATACCGCTTTCTTTGCGCAGGCGCATTGGGTGGCGACGGCCATCCCAGTAGTTGAACTGCCCAACCACTGACACGCGTTGAGCGTTAGGCGCCCAGACTGAGAAGCGCGTACCGGTTACGCCATCCATGGTATCCGCATGCGCACCCAGCGTTTCGTAAGGTCGCAGATGCGTACCTTCAGATAACAGCCAGGCATCCATATCCTGGATCAGCGGGCCAAAACGATAAGGGTCATCAATCAGATTCTGCTGTCCATGCCAGACAACGGCCAACTGGTAGCGAAAGAAATTTTTACGGCGGGGAAGTACAGCACAGAAAAAACCGCGAGAGTCGAGGCAATCCAGCTTGCCGACTTTGCGTCCGGTTTTGGGTTCGATCACCCACACTTCGGTGGCGTCAGGTAATAGGGCGCGGACTTCAAGTCCAGCATCAGTTTGGTGCATACCGAGTACGGAAAAAGGATCCGCAAAATGGCCTGCAATTAGCGCATTAATCACGTCTCTATCGATACGAACGGACATGGTTGTCATCCTGTTTTATGGCGTCACCCCTTCCAACTGATTTTCGACATCAGGTAGTGACACTTTTTTTGACCTGAACGGCGCAGCACAATTGTGCATCCTCTCTGCGTCGTCCCACCTTCAGGCAACAACTTAATACCTCCGGTACTAAGTCACCCTTAAAGAATAGCCAATGCTTTATCTTACTCCTGGTAAAAAATGAAACATCTGCGCTTACTCCTGTATTACGCAAAAAAAGGGGTGATTCCTCACCCCTTGATCATTAACAAACTATTACGCCAATTGGCGCAGCATACGGCGCAATGGCTCCGCAGCCCCCCACAGCAACTGGTCGCCCACAGTAAAGGCTGACAGGAACTCCGGTCCCATGTTCAGCTTACGCAGACGGCCTACTGGCGTGGTCAGCGTGCCGGTAACGGCCGCCGGGGTTAACTCACGCATGGTGATATCCCGATCGTTTGGTACAACTTTGGCCCACGGATTGTGCGCCGCCAGCAGTTCTTCCACGGTCGGAATAGACACATCTTTTTTCAGTTTAATGGTGAACGCCTGGCTGTGGCAGCGCAGCGCGCCGACGCGCACGCACAGACCATCAACCGGGATCACGGAAGACGTGTTGAGAATTTTGTTGGTTTCCGCCTGTCCCTTCCACTCTTCACGGCTCTGACCGTTATCGAGCTGTTTGTCGATCCACGGAATCAGGCTACCGGCCAGCGGTACGCCAAAGTTATCAACCGGCAGTTCGCCGCTGCGGGACAGGGTCGTCACTTTACGTTCGATGTCGAGAATAGCAGAGGAAGGGGTCGCCAGTTCCTCGGCCACATGGCCATACAGATGACCCATCTGAGACAGCAGTTCACGCATATGGCGCGCGCCGCCGCCGGAAGCCGCCTGATAGGTCGCTACGGAAACCCAGTCAACCAGGTCATTGGCAAACAGGCCACCGAGGGACATCAGCATCAGGCTAACGGTACAGTTGCCGCCGACAAAGGTCTTAATGCCTTTGTTCAGGCCGTCGGTGATGACATCCTGGTTAACCGGATCGAGAATAATGATGGCATCGTCTTTCATACGCAGCGAAGAGGCTGCGTCAATCCAGTAACCCTGCCAACCGCTTTCACGAAGCTTTGGATAGATTTCGTTGGTATAATCGCCGCCCTGACAGGTCACGATGATATCGAGCGCCTTCAGCGCATCCAGATCAAAAGCGTCCTGAAGTGTGCCGGTCGCGGTGCCACCGAACGTCGGTGCCGCCTGCCCGAGCTGGGAAGTAGAAAAGAAAACAGGGCGAATGGCGTCGAAGTCACGCTCCTCAACCATGCGTTGCATGAGAACAGAGCCGACCATACCGCGCCAGCCGATAAAACCAACATTTTTCATAGCGTTTTTTCCTGCAGAGATGTGTGCTGTGTATGCTAACCAGTATCCTACTGGCCTATCCTTCACCATACAAAAAGCAGCCAAAGTCGCAAGTGAAATTAATCAATGATAGCGAAGCCATCAGTAATGCGACTTATCCCGCTGCGCAAGCAAGCAGAAAGTCCGCGGTAATTATCAGGGAATTTGAGTTATGAATGAAATCATTTCAGCGGCAGTTTTATTGATCCTGATTATGGATCCGCTCGGAAACCTGCCCATTTTCATGTCCGTATTGAAACATACCGAACCAAAACGTCGCCGCGCGATTATGATTCGCGAGCTGTTTATTGCGCTGTTGGTGATGCTGATATTCCTGTTTGCGGGCGAGAAAATTCTGGCATTTCTTAACCTGCGTGCGGAAACCGTATCGATCTCCGGGGGCATCATTCTGTTCCTGATCGCCATTAAGATGATTTTCCCCAGCGCCACCGGGAATAGCACCGGGCTTCCGGCTGGTGAAGAGCCGTTTATCGTACCGCTGGCGATTCCGCTGGTCGCCGGTCCGACAATCCTGGCCTCATTAATGCTGTTGTCGCATCAGTACCCAAACCAGATGGGGCATCTGGTGATTGCGCTGCTGATCGCCTGGGGCGGTACATTCGTGATTTTGCTGCAGTCTTCGCTGTTTTTACGTCTGCTGGGAGAGAAAGGGGTTAACGCGCTGGAGCGCCTGATGGGGCTAATTCTGGTGATGATGGCAACCCAGATGTTCCTCGATGGCGTGCGGATGTGGATGAAGGGGTAACCGTTTTGAAGCTGGAGAGCATGGCATTTCAGAGAACGACTCCGTTCACGTTATGTTCATTGCTTCTCTGAGATCTCGTCACCAGTGAACGTGTTAAGGGGGCTACGCAGCCCCCTTAACAATCCCGGCTCCCGGCAGGAAAATTGCCACTTCGTGGTTCCCTCCACTTATTCCTCCAGGCTACCGGGCCGGGCGCGAGGCAGCGTCCATGCAAAACGCGCCCTGAACCCGCATCCCTGCGGGTTCTCCCGGCCTTACTGAAACGCGTCGGCAATTTTCAGCCGGACCAGCCCACACCTGACCACCTGAGCTTTTACTTGAATACCTGTGAACAGCAAAACGGATATAGCTGAAAGCCAGAGCGCTGAAGCGACACCCTGGTCCGGCTGAAAATCGATGAGGTGTTGACGGCTGACCGGGTCTGCCCGCAGGGATGCGGGCAGAGGGGACGGCCTGCAAGGATGCAGGCTCGGCCCCGACCCG
>NZ_SZWU01000080.1:26815-30943 GCF_005280935.1 Citrobacter sp. wls757
TAATCACATGTTCACCCTACATGCTTAACTGAACGGCATTGCACTGTAATACCAGGTGTTCCTTATGCTTTTAAACCGCTGAGAAAACGTATTTTCATTTCTGCGAAGCGCCTTCCGGAATACGCTCTTGTCAGCATCGCGGATTAGCATTATCTTCTCGCTGCACTTGCAAAATCAGGTGCCAGGATTGGTCCCCTGATTACCTCATTCGCGATAAAATTCACTTTTGTCGTGCGACCAGCTACACCTCAATGGTGGGCTGGACGGTGGCGTCACAAGACGCACCGGTATCCAATGAGGCCGGTAGGACCAACTCCGTTCAGCCCGCCACCAAAAGGTTGGTCCCTTCGGTGGTGGTAAATTTCACTCATTGGAGGCTGCCCTATGGCGACTACCCCTCTCTTTTCACACTCTTTATTTACCCTGCCCTTTAGCCATGCAACGGATTTCACCGAGCTGGCAGATAACTGTGAGCGTTTGTCGAAGGGCTTGTTGAATGTCATGACCCTGTTGAAAAACTGGCGATTTGTGCGCGCCTGTCGGCCTGTCTGGCACTACTACAACCAACCTTAACGGAACCTGTACCGCAGCATCTACAGGCCAGCCTGACGGTAGAAACCTTACCGACCCGCTCTCCCCTCTTTGAACCCGAACCAGATCAGATGGGGCGTTACTGCCAGCTTTTAACGCATTTACTGATGAGCAAAACGCTGTCTGACGAGATGGAACGCGTGGCGGGCGATTTACTGCAGGATTTGGTAGGCTATTTCGCCGATACGTTAAAAGCGCCGCGTTGGTTGAAAACCGAGGATGGTGTGATGGTGCTGTAAAAAAGCCGGGTGGCGGCTTTGCCTTACCCGGCCTACGGTGTCGATATGTGCTCGTTTCCAGGCCCGGTAAGCGCTAGCGCCACCGGGCAATGCCATCAGCTCAACAGCTGGAAAGCAATCATACCGACAATCGCGCCGACCGTACCGAGGATGGTTTCCATCATCGTCCAGGTCTTCAGCGTTTGCGCTTCGGTCGCGCCGGTAAATTTACCGAACAACCAAAAACCAGCGTCGTTAACGTGGCTGACCACGATAGAGCCGCCCGCGATACAGATAGACAGCGCCGCCATCTGGGCACCGGAGTAGTTCAGTTGCTCAATCACCGGCATCACCAGACCGACCGCCGTTAAGCAGGCCACTGTCGCGGACCCCTGAATGATACGCACCGCCGCCGCCAGCACGAAGCAGGTGATAGCGATCGGCAAGCCCATACCGGTTAACGCTTCGCCCAGTGCAGGACCAACGCCGGAATCTACCAGTACCTGTTTGAACACGCCGCCCGCACCAATCACCAGCAGAATAATCCCCGCTGGCTGCAGCGCATGGCCGCAGATTTCCATCACGCGGTCTTTTGGCATGCCCTGGCGCACCGCCAGACCGTAAATCGCCACCAGACAGGCAACCAGAATCGCGGTAAACGGATGACCGATAAACTCGAACCATTCGTAGGTTGAAGAACCGACCGGAACAAAGCGTGCAGCGATGGTTTTCAGACCAACCAGCACCAGCGGCAGCAGGATAAGCGATAAGCTGAAGCCAAAGGAGGGCATTTTGCCTTCGCCCAGATGCGGCTCGGTAATGTCTTCCGGTACGTGCAGCTCAACGTAACGGCTGATGAAGTTACCCCACAGCGGCCCGGCGATAATCATGCCCGGGATCGCGGCGCACAGGCCAATCAGGATCATCCAGCCAAAGTCGGCGTGCATCTGAGAGGCCAGCAGCATCGGCGCAGGCCCCGGCAGCAGGAACGCTGCGGCAGCCGCCACGCCCGCAAACAGCGGAATGACCAACTTAACCAGGTTAGTACCGGTATGGCGCGCCATTGAGAACGCTACGCTAATCAGCAGCACAATCGCCACCTCAAAGAACAGCGGCAGCGCGCAAATCAGACCGGCCAGGCCAATCGCGTAATGTGCGCGGCTGTGACCGAAGGATTTCAGCATTTTGACGGCAATCTGATCGACCGCGCCGGTCTCATGCAAAATCTTGCCGAACATCGCCCCCAGCGCCACCACAATCGCCAGGAAACCGAGCGTGCCTCCCATCCCTTTTTCCATGGTCGCCGCGATTTTATCGAGCGGCATACCGGAAAAGAGACCTGCACCAATGGATACCACCATCAAAGCAACGAAGGCGTGCATACGCGCCTTCATCACTAAAAACAGCAGTAATAAAACGGACCCTACTGCTGTTAAAACAAGCGTTAATGTGCTCACTACTTACTGCCTTGGTTAATAACCTCAATGGTGCTGGCGACCACACCGTCCAGTGGTTGATCGATATCGACCACCAGTACATCGTTTTCATTCGCACCCGGTTCTTCCAGCGCTTCAAACTGGGTAACCAGCATCTGCGTTTTGAAGAAGTGGCCTTTACGCGCCTTCAGACGGCTTTCGATAACGTCAAAATCCCCTTTCAGATAAATGAAAGAGAGGTTCGGGTTACCGTCGCGCAACTGGTCGCGGTAGACTTTTTTCAAGGCAGAACAGACGATCAGCGAAACCTTGTTGGTACGCTGCATCGCAAAAGCGGCGTCATTCAGCGCCTGTAGCCACGGTTTACGGTCGTCATCATTGAGTGGCTCACCGGAAGCCATTTTCATGATGTTGCTGCGCGGATGGAGAAAATCGCCATCAAGAAACGCGGCCTGCAGTTGATGCGCCACTTCGCTGGCGACAGCAGATTTACCGCTGCCCGATACGCCCATCAGAACGTAAACGTGGTGATCATGATTAGTCGTGCTCAAAGCGTTGCCCCCACTGGTACAAGAATCAGGAAATTGTTACGGGTAACTGTTATCGGTAACATTGTCCAGCCGGATAAATAGAGAAGCAATATCCATTCGTGCTCGAAGTGTATAAGTGTGAGCTACTTCAAACTTGTTGGCCTAAATAGATCCGCCCGGTGACAAGGTGAAACCTAAATCTAACATTTTAGGCGTGACTGCTTCACCACGAATGCGCGCCAGCAGGCGTTCTGCGCCAATGCTGCCCATCCGTTCACGCGGCGTGAGTACACTCGCCAGACGCGGCTCCATCACCTGCCCGATGTCGTGACCGTGGAATCCGGCAATCGCCATGTCATCCGGGATTTTCAGCCCTAAACGCTGGCATTCGAAGGCCGCCCCTACCGCCAGGTCATCGTTGGTACAGAAAACGCCGTCGAGCTGCGGGTATTCACGCCGCGCCTGACGGATGAGTTCAATACCGGAGGAGTAGGAAGAAGACTGTTCCACCATCACGCTGTACGGCACCAGGCTGGCATCGCGCATTGCCTGCTCGTAGCCTCTCTGTTTGATGATAGTACGTTCATCAAGACGAGCGCCAAGATAGGCTACATGACGGTGCCCGCGGGCGATAATAGCGGCAGTCATCTGACGCGCGGCTTCGAAGTTGTCGAAACCGACGGCGATATCCAGACACGGAGACTGGCTGTCCATCAGCTCAACCACCGGGATACCGGCAACTTCAATCATTTTCAGCGTACGGGGCGTATGGCTACGTTCGGTGAGGATCAGGCCATCGATATTCCACGACAGCATCGATTCCAGGCGCTCTTGTTCCATCTCAGGCTTATAGCCGTAGTGCGCGAGCATCGTTTGATAACCATGGGCGTCGGTGACAGCCTCAATGCCGCGTAGCACTTCAGCAAAAACCTGGTTAGTGAGAGACGGTAACAGCACGCCGATAGCGCGGCTGGTAGCGTTAGAAAGGATATCAGGAGCGCGATTGGGAATATAACCCAGCTCATCAAGTGCAGCGGCAATTTTGCCCCGCAGCGCCACGGAGACCTGCTCCGGGTTACGCAAAAAGCGACTGACCGTCATTTTGGTCACGCCCACGCGGTCGGCTACATCCTGAAGTACGGGTCTTTTCTTTTTCATCGTCCTGAAGCGTTAAAAAGGGATAGATTCTCCCAGTTTACCACGGACGTGCGTGAACCTTTGCAGAGAAAAAAAGGAGTTTTTATTGTGATAAATACACAAAATCATTCGAGTTGCATCAAGGCGGCGACGCAGTGAATCCCCGGGAGCGTACATTAAGTACGCGACCGGGGTGAGCGACAAATCTGCCGGGAG
>NZ_SZWU01000080.1:30981-65180 GCF_005280935.1 Citrobacter sp. wls757
AACGCTGCATACAGCGGCCCCGAAGGGGCGAGGCCTATGGATGGGCCGAGTAATAAAGCCAACACAGATGCGGCTTGAAGGATGACGTGTATTTTTAGACTGGCGGCAGGTCAAACAGTAACACTTCACTGTCGCTGTCGGCATGAATAGAAATTGCCTGTTCATCCCAGATTGCCAGACCGTCGCTGGTGGTCGCTTTGGTGCCGTTAATCGTCACGTTGCCTTTTACCACCTGGATCCAAACGCGGCGTTCCGCGGCAATCTGATGCACCGACTGCTCATCTTTGACCAGTGCCCAACGGTACAGCTCCATATCCTGGTACACTTTCAGTGAACCATCACGGGCATCCGGCGACAGCACCAGTTGTTTACCCTGAGCGGCATCGAAACGACGCTGTTCATAGCGCGGTGTAATACCGTTCTCCTGCGGCATGATCCAGATCTGATACAGATGCAGCTTCTCAGTATTGCTCGGGTTGTACTCCGAGTGACGGATCCCCGTCCCGGCGCTCATAATCTGAAACTCACCGGCCGGAACCTGCTCTTTGTTGCCCATGCTGTCCTGATGCTCTACCGCGCCTTCCAGCACGTAGGTCAGGATTTCCATGTCTTTATGGGGATGAGTACCAAATCCCTGACCTGCATCGATCACGTCATCGTTAATCACGCGCAGTGCCGAGAACCCCATAAAGTTCGGGTCATAGTAGTTGGCAAAAGAGAAGGTATGCCAGGAATCAAGCCAGCCATGATTAGCGTGGCCACGGTCGTTAGCTTTGCGTAAGTAGATCATTGTGTTCACCCCCAGATGTTTTCGATGGAGTAAGTGTGGACTCAATCCGTCTGGGATCATAGAGGGTGAAAATTGACTCCTCTGTTCAAAAAATATGAACAAGCCCAGAGGAGTCTGTGCAGGCTATTTGGCGAGGGTTATCGTGGCAGGCGTTGCCTGTTCAAAGGCGCGTTCGAGGATCTCCAGGTTGGTAAGAACTTCAGATTCCTTGACGTAATTAGGCGTACCGGTGGTCAGCGTCTGGTACAGCGCGTCATACACGCGACCGTAATCCCCCACTTCCGGCTTTACCTCTTCTTTTACCGTGATGCCGTCATCGTTGACGTACTCCAGCATCCCAATGGAATCATCAGCAGCGAAACCTGGCTCACCCGGCATGATATTAGCCTTCAGGCTGGTTTCCTGCTGGTCGATGCCGTACTTCACAAACGAGCCTTTGGTGCCATGGACGATAAACTTCGGATAGTCGATTTTCACCAGATGACTGGTTTTAACAATGGCTTTCAGGTCGCCGTAAAACAGCTGCGCTTCAAAAGTATCGTCCGGGTTCGCTTTGTTGCGCAGGCTGCGGATATCGTAGGCCACATGATCGGGACGTCCGAACAGCGAGATAATCTGATCCATGGTGTGTACGCCCAGACCATAAAACGCGCCGTCCTGCGGCAGTCCCGGCTTGGTTTCTGCTTCAGGACGGTAGTAATCGAAATGGCTTTCAACCTCAACAATCTTGCCGAGCTTGCCGCTCTCAATGGCTTTTTTCGCGGTGAGGAAGCAGGAGTCAAAACGGCGATTCTGATACGGCGTAACGGTCAGTCCTTTGCTTCGCGCCAGTTCGAACAGCTCTTTTGCTTGCGCAAGCGTCGGCGTGAAGGGTTTCTCAACCAGCACATTTTTACCCGCTTCCAGCGCGCGTTTAGCATATTCAAAATGGCTGTCAGCATGGGTACAGACGATCACCAGTTTCACCTGCGGATCGTTTAAGATCTCGTCGAGGTCGCTGGTGAAGTGAATATGCGAATACTGCGGCGCCTGCTCTTCCGGCCTGGCGTTGCGGCGGAAAATGTGCGCGACGTGCCAGCTATTTTTGCGGTTGAGGACGTACGGCAAATGGTAGCGGGTGGTGCTTTTACCAAAACCAATAAATGCGCAGTGTAAGGTCATGAGACGATCCTTTTGAAGGTGATTGTCTACACCATAGCGCAAAGCGGCTGGAGACTGAATCCATCCTGTCATCGTGCCGGATGCGGCGTTGCCTTATCCGGCCTACCGCATTATACAGCCAAAAGATCGGGCGTAAGTGGCGTAGGCAGATTATTCACGGCCTGCGCGCAGCAACCGGAGCGTACACAGAGTACGTGAGGATTGCGAGCACAGCCCGGGATTAAGCTGGCAAGCAAACTAGCCCGAAACCCAGCCAAAAAAAAAGCCAGCAAAAGCTGGCTAAAGTAATACTGGAAGCAATGTGAGCAATGTCGTGCTTTCAGGTTCTCCGTAGGGGTTCCCCTGAACGCAGAGCAATAATAATCATTCTCATTCGCACTTGTCTACTTCTTTTTGCAAAAAAATGCAGTTGACGGATTTTTCTTTCTCAGCGAGTGTAAATGCACAATTAACCCTGCAGGAGATAAGGAATGAGTGAGATGGTGATACGCCACGCTGAACCGAAAGATTACGACGCAATTCGTCAGATCCACGCCCAGCCGGAGGTGTACCACAACACGCTACAGGTTCCTCATCCTTCTCTCGAAATGTGGCAAGCGCGGCTAACCGAGCAAGCCGGTGTCAAACAGCTGGTTGCCTGCATTGATGATATCGTCGTGGGGCATCTCTGTATTGAGGTCGCGCAGCGCCCGCGCCGCAGCCACGTGGCCGATTTTGGTATCTGCGTGGATGGCAGGTGGCACAATCGTGGCGTTGCCAGCGCGCTGATTCGTACGATGATCGACATGTGCGACAACTGGCTGCGCGTCGAGCGCATTGAGCTGACGGTATTTGTTGATAATGAGCCTGCTGTAGCAGTCTATAAGAAGTACGGCTTTGAAATCGAAGGCACCGGTAAGAAATACGGCCTGCGCAACGGTGAGTATGTTGATGCCTACTTTATGGCGCGCGTGAAATAAATTTAAGGGCGAGCCTTATCGCCCTGCTTATTGAAAGGACGCAATAGTGAAAAAGTTTCTTCCCCTGGTTTTGCTGGCCTCGCTATCCCCTGCTTTTGCCACTACCGTACAAAATCTCGATTCCGTAGCCAGTGCTATCCAACATCCTGAAGGTAAACAGATTTTTGCTGAGCAAATGGCAGGAGCAACCCCTGCGAAAGGATTTGGTGAGCTTCCTCAGGGCTTATCTGAAAAGCAGTGGATTGCATGGGTTGCACCGAATGAAGATCCTGACAACCTGATCCTGACCGGTGCTAAATCTTGGGGAAAAGACGGTAAATATATTGGCATTGCTTGTTTTGCCGATAATAAGGCTGACGCCGAGCAAGCAAAAAAATACGCGGATTACACCTGCCCGGAAAACTACAGCAACGGGCGCGCCAATAAATTATATCTCGGCGTTTTTTCCTGGCAGAACCAACAGCTAGTGCCGATTGCACGCTCGGAAAAACCGTTAAACCAGCTCTCAGAGTGGAATAAAACCGCTGAAAAAGAGAGCGATGATGAGTCCGTCAGACCGCTGGCTTATTATACAAAGCTGGATCTGGCACCGTACCGGATAGCACCCGATACCCTGGCATTCGGGGTGCGGGGTGGATACTCTGATGCGTATTCCGGCGGCGGCGCATTTTATGAAGTGCTGGAACTCTACACCATCAAAGACAGCAAAATAATCAACGTGTTTTCTGACCTTGTTTATTACTATTCAGACATTGCCGGAGACTGGAATAAAGACGGCACAAGGCAGCACGACATCAGCGAAAGTAAGTACATTCTCAAAATGCGCTCGGCAAAGACGCACGGATTTTATGACTTAGAGCGCGTTAACCTACAGGATAAAAGCAGCCAAATATTCCGCTGGTCCGAATCACTGCAGCGATATGCACCATAACCTACCGGTCAGGCCTACATCCTTCAGAACGCTGTAGGCCAATCTATTTTATATCCCACCGAAAAATTCAAGAACGGAAGCGCCATCCAGTCCTGGCATAGAGTTGTTGATTACAGCCTATCGCCTTCCCCCACCGCCATGTTCCGGCTTAACAACCACCTGAATTATATGGTTATTCAGCTTTCTATCTGAATCGCTATTTTTCGTAACTTTAATAATATTAATATTACATTTTTGTTTTTTTTTGGTTTCTGCCATCACTTTATGGTGACAATCACAACAATATACTTCCCCTGGGACTAACTTAACCACGGTGAGGTAAAAAATGAAATTTGAACGCCATCATAGAATATTGAAAGAAATCAGTATTTCGGGAGTTGTAAAAGTTTCAAATCTGGCGAAAAGTCTCAAGGTAACAAAGGAAACTATTCGCTCAGATCTCAATGAACTTGCCGGGCAGGGATATCTCACTCGCTGTCATGGTGGTGCATTTATTACCCTTGACTCTCTTGATAACGTAGCAAAAAACGAAATTGCTTATGTGCTGGAAAAATATGAATCAGCGCAGAAAATAAAAAAAGGTCTCTCTGCCATGAAGAATAATGTATGTGTTATTGGCTCGTTCAATGTTGATATTATCAGTTACCTACCGAGGCTACCCTCGACAGGCGAATCATTACTTGCCGATAAATTTATTTTTTCGCCCGGAGGTAAAGGATGCAATCAGGCATTAGCGGCAAGCTATGCCGATTCTGATGTGCATTTTATTACTAAAGTAGGATCAGACCATTTCAGTGATTACGCCATTAATTTTATAAACTCATCAAAGATCCATAACAGCGTTATCTATCAGACCAAAGAAACACAAACAGGTACAGCGACTATTATGGTGAATGGAGATACCGGGGATAACGTCATCGCTATCTATCCAGGTGCTAACATGACAATTTCACCTGATGAAATAACCATACAAAAAGAAGCCATCGTTCATTCAGATATTGTTCTCGTACAACTGGAGACAAATTACGAGGCACTTCAACAAACCATTCGTCTCGCACAGAAAAATGATATCCCGGTCATTATCAATCCAGCGCCATATAATGAAATGGTTAATACCATCATTGATGATATCGATTATATTACGCCAAATGAAACTGAAGCTGGTCTGCTGGCAAACATGTCCGTCAACGATATTGAATCAGCCAAATGTGCAGCGAAGATTATTCATCAGAAAGGCGTCAAAAATACCATTATCACATTGGGTAGCAAAGGTTCTCTCGCTTATGACGGAACGCAATTCATCTATTCTCCGGCATTTCCGGCTGTTGTAAAAAATACTGCTGGCGCTGGCGATGCCTTCAATGGCGCACTCGCGTCTGGCCTTGCTAAAGGAAAATCACTGGCATCTGCATTGTGCTACGCCAGCGCATTCGCCTCGCTTGCTGTTGAAACACCGAATGCCTCTGACATGCCAGAAAACGAATCCGTTCTTCATCGCATTCAGGGCTCACATTACAAACAAACTATCTCTACTCACTAAATCAAGGAGCAGACTATGAACAATACGCAGAAAAAACTAAAGGTGCTCTTTATTGGAGAATCCTGGCATATTCACATGATTCATTCAAAAGGCTATGACAGTTTTACCTCCAGTAAATATGAAGAAGGTGCTACATGGTTGCTTGAATGCTTAAAGAAAGGTGGTGTAGAAATTGATTATATGCCGGCTCACACCGTGCAAATTGCATTTCCAGAAAGCATTGATGAACTAAACCGTTATGATGTCATTGTCATTAGCGATATCGGAAGCAATACGTTCCTGTTGCAAAACGAGACGTTCTATCAGCTAAAAATAAAGCCAAATGCTCTGGAATCAATTAAAGAGTATGTCAGAAATGGTGGTGGTCTGCTCATGATTGGCGGTTATCTGTCATTTATGGGCATTGAGGCCAAAGCTAATTACAAGAACACCATTCTTGCCGAGGTTTTGCCAGTTATTATGCTTGACGGCGATGACCGGGTAGAAAAACCAGAGGGTATCTACGCTGAGGCTATCTCCCCGGAACATCCTGTCGTTAACGGATTCTCAGACTACCCGGTATTTCTTGGATATAACCAGGTTGTCGCCAGAGAAGATGCCGATGTCGTTTTAACAATAAATAATGACCCGCTGTTAGTGTTCGGTGAATACCAACAGGGTAAAACCGCCTGCTTCATGAGCGACTGTTCGCCACACTGGGGAACACAGCAATTTATGTCCTGGCCGTTTTATACCGACCTGTGGGTTAACACGCTTCAATTCATCGCCAGAAAATAAAAAACAATGGAGTAACGAAAGTTACTCCTTTTATAAAATACAAGGATTGATGTATGAACAAAAATAAGTACTCAACTCCCTTACTGATGCTTGCAACCATCTTAGCCGGTATGCTCTCCCCGATGCAGTCTGCCGTTAATGGGCAGTTAGGACACTGGTTACAAGACGGTAATGCTTGCGCAGTAATCTCGTTTGCCAGCGGTCTGGTCGTCATGTTTTTTATTATTGTTGCGCGCAAAGAAACACGCCAGCAATTCGCCTCGATCCCTACGCTGATTAAAAAGAGAAAAATCCCGCTATGGAATTGGTTTGCAGGATTATGCGGTGCGATGGTCGTATTTTCTGAAGGCGCATCTGCCAGCGCGTTGGGCGTGGCCACCTTTCAAACTGCATTAATTTCCGCCCTGCTCCTTTCCGGCCTGCTGTGCGACCGATTTGGCGTCGGTGTCGATGAGAAGAAATATTTTACGCCATGGCGCGTTGCTGGCGCATTGTTCGCGGTTATTGCCACGATTTTTGTCGTGTCGCCACAATGGCATTCAACCTCCTTTATCCTGCTCGCTATCCTTCCATTTTTGGCAGGATTACTCGCTGGCTGGCAGCCTGCTGGAAATGCCAAAGTTGCCGAGGCCACGGGCTCTATGCTGGTTTCCATTACCTGGAACTTCATTGTCGGCTTTTGTGTGCTGGGCGCTGCACTGGCAATACGTGTCGCATTAGGCCATGTCACCGTCCAGTTACCCGATACGTGGTGGATGTATCTCGGTGGCCCGCTGGGTCTGCTGTCCATCGGGCTGATGGCGATTCTGGTCAGAGGCTTAGGTCTGCTAATGCTGGGTGTAGCATCTACCGCAGGCCAGTTGCTTGGGTCGGTATTGATTGATGAATTGATCCCATCCTTAGGCAATACGGTCTATCTGGTCACCATCATCGGCACGTTGTTCGCGTTAGTGGGCGCAATTGTTACCACCATTCCTGAATACAGAGCATCCAAAATGGCGCAAAAAATGGAGGTGTCAGGATGAAAGGTTTCCTGCAAACCGTGACAGGCCCAGTGGCGCACACTGATATGGGGCTAACGCTCCCGCATGAGCATCTGTTTAACGATCTGTCATCCGTTGTTGATGAACCACATTATGCTTTTTCACAGCAACTGGTAGGAAAAAAAGTCAGTGCTGACCTACAGTGGGGACTGAAACACGACCCATACTGCTGCGCCGATAACATGGACAGAAAAGAGATTGATGATGTCATCTTTGAAATCAATAATTTTATGTCACTAGGAGGCAGGACGATTGTCGACGCGACGGGTTCTGAGTCTATCGGTCGGGACGCTTCATCGTTACGGGAAGTGGCAATAAAAACCGGTTTGAATATCGTTGCTTCATCAGGACCTTATCTGGAGAAGTTTGAAAGCACCAGGATCCATAAACCTGTCGATTCATTAGCCGCACTGATTGATAAGGAACTGAATCAAGGGATTGGCGAGACAGATATTCGCGCCGGTATGATCGGTGAAATTGGCGTGTCACCCGCATTTACCCAAGCGGAGCGTAACAGTCTGCGGGCAGCGTCTCTGGCACAACGTAATAATCCCCATACGGCGATGAATATCCATATGCCAGGGTGGCTGCGACTGGGTGATGAGGTGCTGGATATTGTCCTTGAAGAGATGAACGTCTCTCCGGCAAAAGTTTCGCTGGCACACTCGGACCCGTCAGGAAAAGATGTTGCCTATCAACGTAAAATGCTCGACCGCGGCGTATGGCTTGAATTTGACATGATTGGCCTGGACATCACTTTCCCTAAAGAAGGTATCGCCCCAGGCGTTCAGGAGACCGCAGATGCGGTAGCTCATCTGATTGAACTGGGTTACGCCGATCAGATAGTTTTAAGCCATGATGTTTTTCTCAAACAGATGTGGGCAAAAAATGGGGGGAACGGTTGGGGGTTTGTCCCGAATGTTTTCCTCGCCTATCTGGCTGCCCGTGGAGTAGACAACGATACTCTTCGCAAGCTCTGTATTGATAATCCAGCGCGGTTACTCACGGCATAGCCAACAAAACGCCCGGTGCCTGACACCGGGCTATTAATCAAAAATCAGTACCCCGCCGTTAAATCATCCACGGAACGCGGGTCAGAAGCACCATACAGTGCGCCATCCGGTCCAACCATAATGCTCTGCGTGCTGCCCATCGCCTCTTTCAGCGCTACTTTCTGTCCTTTTTGCTCCAGCAGCTTGATTGTATCCGGGCTGAAGCCCTTCTCGATGCGCAGTTCATCCGGCAACCATTGATGATGGAAGCGCGGTGCGTTGGTCGCTTCGGCGACGTTCATCCCAAAATCAATGCTGTTGACCACCATTTGCAGTACGGTAGTGATGATTCGGCTTCCACCTGGGCTGCCGGTAACCAGCCAGGTTTTCCCGTCTTTTACCACGATAGTCGGCGACATCGACGACAGCGGACGCTTCTTCGGTCCAACCGCGTTGGCATCACCGCCCACCAGTCCATAAACGTTCGGCACGCCTGGCTTAGCGGAGAAATCATCCATTTCGTTATTCAGCAGAATACCGGTGTTACCCGCCACGATGCCGGTCCCGAAGGTGGTATTCAGGGTATACGTTACCGCCACGGCATTGCCGTCTTTATCCACTACCGAGAAGTGCGTAGTCTGGTTGCTTTCATACGGGGCGAGCTTGCCAGGTTTGATCTGGCTGGAGGGCTTAGCCTTGTTGATATCAATCTGATCGGCAAGCGTTTTAGCATAGGCTTTGTTGGTCAGCGCTTGCCACGGCACTTTCACAAAATCCGGGTCGCCCAGATATTCTGAACGGTCGGCGTAAGCATATTTCTCCGCTTCAGCCATAACCTGCATAGCATCGGCGCTGCCAAATCCGTACTTCTTCATATCGAAGTTTTCGAGAATATTGAGGATCTGCACGATGTGAATACCGCCAGAGGACGGCGGCGGCATGGAGAAGACCTGATACCCGCGATAGTCACCGCTGATCGGCGTGCGCTCCACGGCTTTATAGCTGGCTAAATCCTCTTTGGTCATCAGCCCGCCGTTCTTCTGCATTTCCCCGGCTATCTGATCGGCAATCGCCCCTTTATAAAACGCATCCGGACCATTCTCGGCAATCATTTCCAGGCTTTTCGCCAGATTCTTTTGCACCAGCTTGTAGCCCTTTTTCAGCGGCTCGCCGTCCTTCCAGAAAATGGCTTTGCTGTTCTCGTGATTAGGGAGCACTTCGCTGCCATAGGTTTTCAGATCGTCGGCCAGCGCGTCATTAACCACAAAGCCCTCTTCCGCCAGCTTCATCGCCGGGCGCACCACTTTGTTCAGCGGCATCGTGCCGTATTTCTCCAGCGCCAGCGAGAAACCCGCCACTGTACCCGGCGTACCGGATGCCAGATGCGACGTCAGCGACTTTTTCGCATCGGCGTTGCCCTGCTCATCGAGGAACATGTCACGGGTCGCGCCAGCAGGCGCCATTTCACGAAAATCGATCGCGGTGGTGTTACCGTCTTTGGTACGCAGCAGCATAAAACCACCGCCGCCCAGATTGCCCGCCTGGGGATGCGTCACCGCCAGCGCATAGCCAACGGCCACGGCGGCATCAACAGCATTCCCGCCCTGTTTAAGAATGTCCACACCAACCTGGGTAGCTAAAGCATCCACAGAGGCCACCATCCCTTGCTTAGCACGTACGGGATGGAACACATCTTCCTCGACTCCGTAAGATACCGGCGGTGGCGCAGCCGGCGCGGCAGCAACGCTAAAACAACTTCCTGAGAGCAGAGCAGCAATGGCTACCCGGCGTAAAAACGTCGGTTTTATCATCGTTATTCTCCAGATGTATGGGGGTCTGCCCCCACTAAGCCTGGTGCATAACTCTGAAATAATCATCGTAACGGCGAGAAAGGAGTAAACTTAAGAGATCCCCGAGAGGAGAAAAGCGATGAAACGACTCTTACTTTTAGCCATGCTGTTGCCGTTTGCAGGCTTTACACAGCCCATCAACACCATGAATAACCCGAACCAACCCGGTTATCAGATCCCGAGTCAGCAGCGTATGCAAACCCAAATGCAAACGCAGCAAATTCAGCAGAAAGGGATGCTCAACCAACAGTTGCAAACGCAGACGCGTATGCAGCAACAGCATCTGGAAAACCAAATTAACACCAACTCCCAGCGGGTCCTTCAGTCTCAGCCAGGCGAGTTGAATCCCAGCCAGCAGCAAATGCTGCCCAACAGCAACGGTGGGATGTTGAGTGGAACCCGTAACCCGGACAGCTCTCTGAATAAGCAACATATGCTGTCAGAGAAAAAGAACGGCGACATGCTGAAGCCCTCCAGCACGCCGCAGCCTAACGTTCCGTTAAAAACGATTGGGCCTTAAAAAGGTTGGAAATCCGGACCAATCGTATCAATGGCATCGGTACAGATGCAGTCCACGCCCCAGCGCAGCAGTTCCGCCGCGCGCTGGGGTCGGTTGACGGTATATACCAGAATACGTAGCCCCGCATCGCGCAGCGCATCCACACGCGCTTTATCCAGCAGTTTGTGATTAAGATGAATAGAGACGCAGCCAAGCCGCGTGGTCAGCTCGCGCCAGTCCTCGCGCCATTCATCAAGCAGCAAGCCTCTCGGCAGTTCAGGTACCGCCAGCTGCGCCGCTTCAAGTGCATCAATTTCAAAGGATGACAATAGTGGCGGCGTCATTCCCGCCCACAGCTCCCGCGCGGCCAGCGCCACGACTTTGCCAGTTAACGTTCCGGTGCCGGTTGTGGGTTTAATTTCAATATTCGCCATCATACCGTGCTGACGGCAGCGCTCGGCCACTTGCGAGAGCAGCGGCAGCGGTTCACCTTTAAACTCACCGCTAAACCAGCCGCCGGCGTCCACGCGCAATAAATCCTGCCAGTTCAGCTCGCCTGCCACGCCCCAGCCGTTGCTGGTTCGCTCCAGGTTGTCATCATGCAGTAAGAAGATCTCACCGTCTTTCGACAATTTAGCGTCAAACTCGATCATGGTATGCCCGTATCGCGCCCCCACGTCGATCGCCGCCAGGGTGTTTTCCGGGGCCAGCTTACCGCCGCCACGATGGGCGACAATATGGGGGTAAGGCCAGTTACTCATACGCGTTGTCCTGTTTCGCCATCAAAAAGATGCAGATGATTTTCCGGCAGATGCAGCCACAGCGTGCTGCCTGCCGTTGGGCGATGCTGATGCGCCAGTCGCACCACCAGCTTTTGCTCGCCCCAGCGTCCGTGTGCCAGGTTATCTGCGCCCAGCATTTCCAGTGTATCAACAACCAACGGCACGCCGCCTTCGGCCTGCGAGCTTAGCGCAATATGCTCTGGGCGGATACCCAACGTCATTTTACGCCCAATAGACTCTCTCGCGCTTCTGCCGATGGGTAACGTCATGCCGCCCTCCAGTTCAAAATGGGTGCCCGAGGTACTGATGCACCCGTCCAGCAGGTTCATCGCCGGGCTGCCGATAAAACTCGCCACAAAGCGGCTGGCAGGCTTTTCATACACCTCAACCGGTGTACCTATCTGCTCGGCAATGCCTTTGTTCATCACCATCACCCGTTGGGCGAGGGTCATCGCTTCAACCTGGTCGTGCGTCACATATAGCGAAGTGGTTTTCAGGCGGCGATGCAGATGTTGTAACTCCAGACGCATCTGCACGCGCAGCTTGGCATCGAGGTTAGAAAGCGGCTCATCGAACAGGAATACCGCTGGGTCACGCACAATCGCTCGCCCCATCGCTACGCGCTGGCGCTGACCGCCAGAAAGTTCGCGCGGACGACGTTTGAGCAGCTCACCCAGCTCGAGAATACGCGCCGCCTCATTTACCCGTTCAGCAATGTGCTCCTTGCCCATCCCGCGGATTTTCAGCCCCCAGGCCATGTTTTCTTCCACGCTCATATGCGGGTAGAGCGCGTAGTTTTGAAAGACCATCGCAATGCCGCGATCCTTCGGCTCCATCTCGGTGACGCGTTTATTATCAATCCAGATATCGCCACCGCTCACCCCTTCCAGCCCGGCCACCATCCGCAACAGCGTAGACTTTCCGCAGCCGGATGGGCCAACCATCACGATAAATTCCCCGTCCGCGACGTCCAGCGTCAGCGGTTTAATTACCTGGGTTTTGCCGTCCCAGCTTTTGGTTACTGCCTGTAGTTTTAAACCAGCCATTTTTATTTCTCACTATCGACCAGACCGCGTACGAAGGCGCGCTGCATGGCTAACACGATGATTACCGGAGGGATGAGCGTCAGTAGCATGGCAGCCATTACCTGGTTCCACTGCGTGGTGCCTTCACCGGTGGCGATCATGCCTTTGATACCCGCCACCGCAGTGCCCAAATTGACGTCGGTAATAATTAACAACGGCCACAAATACTGGTTCCAGCCGTAGATAAAGGTGATAACGAACAGCGCCGCCAGATTGGTTTTTGACAGTGGTAGTACGATATCGCGGAAAAAACGCATCGGTGACGCACCGTCAATTCGCGCGGCCTCAACCAGCTCATCCGGCAGGGTCATAAAGAACTGTCGGAACAGGAAGGTCGCAGTAGCCGATGCCATCAACGGCAGCGTCAGACCCGCATAGCTGTCGAGCATTTTCAGGTTGGCGATAACCTCCACGGTGGGGAAGATTCGCACCTCAACCGGCAGCATCAGGGTGATAAAAATCATCCAGAAGAACAGGTTGCGCAGCGGAAAACGGAACCAGACGATGGCGAATGCGGAGAGCATGGAGACGGTGATTTTCCCTACCGTAATACTGAACGCCATGATGAAGCTGTTAAGCATCATCAACCAGAACGGCGCGCTGTTGACGCCCACACCGTTGACCCAGATGTATTTCATGTTCTCCAGCAACTGCGTGCCGGGAACCAGCGTCATCGGCGTTTCAAACACCGCTTTGTTGTCCAGCGTCGCCGCGACAAACGCGACGTACAGCGGAAACAGGATCACCATGATCCCCATAATCAACATGGCATGGCTGAATATTGTCAGCCCACGACGGTTCTCAATCATTGGTAACGCACCTTACTTTCCACATAGCGGAACTGCACCACCGTCAAAATAATGACCAGGAACATCAGCACCACCGATTGTGCGGCGGAAGAAGCCAGATCCAACCCGACAAACCCTTCACGGTAGATCTTATAAATCAGCGTGGTCGTCGCCTGCACCGGCCCACCCGCCGTGGCGGCATCAATAACCGGGAAGGTATCAAAGAAGGCATAAACCAGATTCACCACCAGCAGAAAGAAGCTGACCGGGGCTATCAACGGCAGCGCCAGCTTAAAGAAGCGGCGAACCGGCCCTGCGCCATCAATCGCAGCAGCTTCGATCAGCGATCGCGGGATAGACTGCAGTGCGGCAAAGAAGAACAGGAAGTTGTAACTAATCTGCTTCCAGACCGACGCGAACACCACCAGAAACATTGCCTGACCGCTGTTTTGCGCATGGTTCCAGTCATAGCCAAACTCACCGAGAAAATGGGTAATCAGCCCGCGTCCTGGGTTAAACAGGAAGATCCACAATACGGCGGCGACGGCAGGCGCGACGGCATAGGGCAACAGCATCAGCGTCTGGTAAAAACGGCTGCCGCGCACCACGTAATTCACCAGCGCCGCAAAAAATAACGACACCAGCAGACCGCTTACCGTGACTAACGTACTGAACTTAATGGTGGTCCAAAATGAGTCGAGGTAGTACGGGTCATGAAACAGCGCGACAAAGTTTTCCAGTCCGACAAACTGGCTGGAAAGACCAAACGGATCAACGGATTGTAGCGAGTACCACAGCGCTTCACCGGCGGGCCAGATAAAGAAAATAACGGTGATAACCAGCTGCGGAGCCACCAACAAATAGGGAAGCCAACGCGAGCGGAATACCGGACGGGATGAAGACATGTAGGTTCTTTTCCTGGAAGGTGCCGGATGGCGGTGCAAGCACCTTATCCGGCCTACAAACTACGAACTTGTAGGCCTGATAAGCGCAGCGCCATCAGGCACTTATACACTTAAGACTTGGTCGATTGCTCAAAGCGGCGCAGTAACTGATTGCCACGCTCAACGGCGGCATCCAGTGCCTGCTGCGGGGTTTTCTTCCCGGTCCAGACGCTTTCCAGCTCTTCATCCACAATAGTGCGGATCTGCGGCATATTGCCCAGACGCAGCCCTTTGGTGAACGGCAACGGCGGCTTGTTCAGCATCTGGCGGGTGGCGATATCAGCCCCAGGGTTCTTCTCATAGAAGCCCTGCTCACGGGTCAGGTCGTAGGCAGCGGTGGTGATCGGCAGATAGCCGGTCTTCTGGTGCCATTCGGCAGCAATTTCAGGCTTCGCCAGGAAGTTGAGGAACTGCGCCACGCCTTCGTAGGTTGCTTTGTCTTTACCCTGCATCACCCACAGGCTGGCCCCACCGATAATCGCATTCTGCGGCGCGCCCTTCACATCAGCATCGTACGGCATCATCCCGACGCCATAGTTGAATTTAGCGTAGTGACGGATGTCAGCCAGAGAACCGGAAGAGGCGGTGGTAATGGCACAATCCCCGTTGTAGAACTTCTCGGTGGATTCGTCCTTACGCCCGAAGTAGCTGAAATCACCTTTTTTGTTCAGCTCTTCCAGCAGAGCGATGTGTTTCACCTGTTCCGGTTTATTGAACTCCAGCACCGCGTCGGTACCGTCAAAGCCATTGTTTTTGGTTGCTACCGGCAGACCGTTCCAGGCGCTGAAGTTTTCAATCTGAATCCATCCCTGCCAGCCGCTGGCGTAACCGCACTTCATACCTGCGGCTTTCAGCTTCGCGGTATATTCCGCCAGATCCTGCCAGGTTTTCGGCGGCTGCTCCGGGTCTAAACCGGCTTTTTTGAAGGCATCTTTGTTGTAGTACAGCACCGGAGTGGAGCTGTTAAACGGCTGGGAGAGCAAGTGTCCGCTTTTAGAGTCGGTGTAGTAACCGGAAACGGTCGGTACGAACTGAGACTCATCGAAGTTAATGCCAGCCTCTTTGAATACTTCATAGACCGGTTTAATGGCTTTTGAGGCCATCATGGTTGCCGTACCCACTTCATAAACCTGCAGCAGCGCAGGCGCGTTTCCGGTACGGAAAGCGGCAATTCCTGCACTCAGGCTCTGCTCGTAGTTGCCTTTGTACTGCGGAACAATTTTGTAGTCGGGATTGGCTGCATTAAAACGTTGCGCCAGTGAATCAACTTCTTTACCCAGTTCGCCTTCCATTGAGTGCCAGAACGGGATAGTGGTGACCGCCAGTGCCTGACCTGCAAATGCCAGGCTAAGTGCCAGTCCTAAAGCTGTATGTCGTAACGATATCATCGGTTATCTCTCTTGTTGTGCCGGATGCGCGATATCACGCGTTTTATGCTCGCGGGGGTAACATGACATGCTCGAATGACAGAAAAATAACTTTTTTATTACAAAAAAAAGATAGTAAGGCGACAAACAGATGGCAAGGCGGTGAAAGCGTAGTGACAGGAAAATGCGGGGTGGTGCACAACAAAGCCGGATATCGCTATACCTTCTCCGGCCTGGATGGCGTTATCTGCTGCTCCAGCAAGGAAGATTAATCTCTGCGCCAGCGTCGCTCATATTCATTCTGTAAACGCTGCTGCTCTCGCCGCTCACGTTCACGTTGGATATCCGATTTATCATCATCCCAGCCTGGGCATACCGAGCTGGTAAACACTTCGCAGGGCGAATCCGATTGCGCTAACGGGTTGTCCGGTTTCTCTTCCCAGATAGCGGGATCGCGCGGGTCAAACGCTGGCGGTGTTGAGGCCTGGGTGGTTAGTGAAAGCGTCAAAAACAAACTGCCAATCATCATGCAGGTACCTGAACGAATCATCCTTTCTCCATGTTCATTTTTATTATTGATAACTATTCTCAATAATAACATAGAGCAATAAAAAGGGGCCACAGCGGGCCCCTTGTCTATTCAGAGAATGATTAACCGCCCAGATACGCGCTACGCACCGCTTCGTTAGCCAGTAACGCATCACCGGTGTCTTCCAGCACCACATGACCGTTTTCCAGCACGTAGCCGCGATCGGCGAGCTTCAGCGCCTGGTTAGCGTTCTGTTCGACGAGGAAGATGGTCATCCCCTGCTCGCGCAGCTGTTCGATGGTGTTAAAAATCTGCTGGATGATAATCGGCGCCAGACCCAGCGACGGTTCATCAAGCAGCAGCAGCCTCGGCTGGCTCATCAGCGCACGGCCTATCGCCAGCATCTGCTGTTCACCGCCGGACATCGTTCCCGCACGCTGAATACGACGCTCATGCAGACGGGGAAACAGGTCATACACCCATTTGATGCGTTCCTGAAACTGGTCCTTTTCGGCAAAGAAGCCGCCCATCGCCAGGTTCTCTTCCACCGTCATGCGGGAAAACACGCGACGCCCTTCCGGCACAATCGCTACCGCTTCGCGCATGATTTTCGCCGTCTGCCAGTCGGTAATGTCTTTACCATCAAAGACGATTCGCCCGCTGGTCGCTCGCGGGTCGCCACACAATGTGCCGAGCAGCGTGGTTTTTCCCGCGCCGTTAGCACCAATCAGAGTAACGATTTCACCCTGGTTGATATACAAGCTGACGTCGTGCAGCGCCTGTATCTTGCCGTAGTGGGCGTTGACTTTGTCGAACGATAACATCGCCTTATCCATATTAATCCTCGCCCCCATTATGCTTCACCTAAATAGGCGCGGATAACATCCGGGTTATTACGAATCTGTTCCGGCGTCCCATTTGCCAGCGGCGTGCCCTGGTTCACCACGTAAATACGGTCGGAAATCCCCATCACCAGCTTCATGTCGTGCTCAATCAACAAAATGGTGGTGTTGTGATGGTTACGCAGTTCAGCAATCAGCTCGTCCAGCTCTTTGGTCTCTTTCGGGTTGAGTCCAGCAGCGGGTTCGTCGAGCATCAGGATTTCCGGCTGGGTCACCATGCAGCGGGCAATTTCCAGACGGCGCTGATCGCCATAGGCCAGGTTACTGGCCTGACGGTTGGCGTGCTCCAGCAAGCCAATACGCGCAAGCCAGGTAGCAGCGCGATCCAACGCTTCACTCTGCGCGCGACGGAACGACGGGGTTTTCAACAGGCCGGAGAAGACGCCGGTTTTCAGTTGCTGATGTTGCGCCACCAGCAGGTTTTCAATCACCGTCATTTCGCGAAACAGACGCACGTGCTGGAAAGTACGTACCACGCCCATACGCGCGATTTGCTGACCCGGCAGCCCTTCCAGGTGCTGGTCGCGCAGCTTAATCGTCCCGCCGGTCGGCTTATAAAAACCGGTCAGACAGTTAAAGACCGTGGTTTTCCCCGCACCGTTCGGGCCGATTAACGAGACAATCTCCTGCGGTCGCAGTTCCAGTTCAACGTTGTTTACCGCCAGCAGACCGCCGAAGCGCATCATCAGGCCGTTAACGGATAATAATGGCTGACTCATGCCTGCTCTCCTTTTGCTTCCCCGTTTTTCAGCTTCAACTGTGGACGGGTCATCGGCAACAAGCCCTGCGGACGCCAGATCATCATCAGTACCATTAAACCACCCAGCATTAACATGCTGTATTCGTTGAAATCACGCATCAGCTCGCGTGACACCACCAGCAGGATAGCTGCGAGGATCACCGCAAACTGTGAGCCCATTCCGCCCAGTACCACAATCGCCAGCACAAAGGCCGACTCGGCAAAGGTGAAGGATTCCGGGCTGACGAAGCCCTGGCGCGCGGCAAACAGCGTACCGGCAAAACCGGCAAACGCGGCGCTGATGGTAAAGGCTGTCAGCTTGATGCGCGTAGGGTTTAAGCCCAGCGAGCGACAGGCAATTTCATCTTCACGCAGCGCTTCCCACGCACGACCCAGCGGCATACGCAGCAAACGGTTAATAACAAACAGCGAGAAGACCACCAGCAGCAGCGCCACCAGATAGAGGAAAATGACGCGGTCAGACGGATCGTACTTGACGTTAAAGAAGTTGCTGAAGGTATCCCAGCCGCCTTCACGGGCGGTACGGCTGAACTCCAGACCGAAAAAGGTCGGTTTCGGGATCTGGCTAATACCGTTTGGACCGCCGGTTACTTCGGTGTTGTTGAGCAGCAGGATGCGGACGATTTCGCCGAAGCCTAAGGTCACAATCGCCAGATAATCACCGCGCAGGCGCAGTACCGGGAAGCCGAGCAGGAAGCCCGCAGCAGCGGAAACCAGTCCCGCCAGCGGCAGACAAGTCCAGAAGCCGAGTCCGTAATAGTGGTTCAGCAGCGCGAAGGTGTAAGCGCCGATGGCATAGAAGCCGCCGTAGCCCAGCACCAGCAGGCCCGAAAGTCCTACCACCACGTTTAAGCCGAGGCCGAGGATGATATAAATCATCGTCAGCGTGGCGATATCCACCGTACCGCGTGACACCATAAACGGCCACGCCACGGCAATCACCAGCAGCGCCACCAGGAACAGCTTCTGTTTAACGGTGGAGCCATCAATCGCCGGCAGAATAAACTTTGGTCCGGAGACGCTCTTCAGGCCTTTCTGGAAGGCTGGACGCAGCAGTTGGAAAAGAAAGACCACGCCAGTGCCGATAAACACCCACTGCCAGCGGATATCCGCAGCGGTATCGACCACCAGCTTGGTACCGTCCAGCTCTAACTGAACGCCCATAAAAACGCCCGCCAGGACGAAGAACATAGCGGCAGAGAGCAGCGCCATTGCAAAATGCATCGGTTTCATACTTTCTCTACCTCCGGGCGACCCAGAATACCGGTCGGCATCACCAGCAGCACCAGAATCAGCAGCGCGAATGAAACGACGTCTTTGTATTCGGTACTCAGATAAGCAGAGGAGAGCGCTTCCGCAACGCCCAGAATCAGGCCGCCGATCATCGCCCCTGGAATGCTGCCGATGCCGCCCAGTACCGCCGCGGTAAAGGCCTTCATCCCGGCCATAAAGCCGATGTATGGGTTAATTACGCCATAGAACTGACCGAGCAGCACACCCGCTACCGCCGCCATTGCCGCACCAATCACAAAGGTCAACGCAATCACGCGATCGGTGTTAATGCCGAGCAGGCTGGCCATCTTCAGGTCTTCGGCACAGGCACGGCAGGCGCGGCCCATACGGGAGTAACGGATAAACAGCGTCAGCGCCAGCATCGCCAGGAAGGTTACGATCCAGATAACCAACTGCATGGTGGTGATGGAAGCAGAGAAGTTATCGCTACTGCCGACAGTCCACTGGCCATTAAACAGGCTGGGCAGCGCCACGTCGCGCGAACCTTCCGTCAGGCTGACGTAGTTTTGCAGGAAGATGGACATCCCGATAGCGGAAATCAGCGCGATCAGGCGCTTGGAGCTGCGCACGGGCCGATACGCCACGCGTTCAATGCTCCAGCCGTAGGCGCTGGCAATGACAATCGCGCCGACGAAGCCCGCCGCGACCAGTAGCCAGCTGGAATCGATGCCCATCATCATTAGCGCTGCGATGATCATAAAGGAGACATAGCTGCCGATCATATACACCTCGCCGTGGGCGAAGTTGATCATGCCGATAATGCCGTACACCATCGTGTAACCGATGGCGATCAGCGCGTAGGTGCTTCCCAGCGTGACGCCGTTAAACATCTGCTGCAAGAAATAGAGGAACTGCTCGGACATAAGGTAACCTTTTTAAACCCGCCCGTTTTGCACGGGCGGTGGGATAACTCGTCTTCAGGTATTACTTCGCGACGGTCGAAGAACCGTCTGCATGCCACTGGAAGACACCAAACTCAAATCCCTTCAAATCGCCTTTTTCGTCCCATTTCAGCGGCCCAATCACGGTATCAGCCCCGTGTGCTTTCAGATCTTTCACCAGGTCCAGCGGCTCTTTACTACCGCTGCGATCCATTGCTGTCGCCAATGACTGGACGGCTGCATAAGTGATCCACACGTATGGTCCGGTTGGATCTTTCTTGTCAGCTTTGAGCGCATCGACGATAGCCTTATTCGCCGGATCCTGGTCATAGCGTTTTGGCATGGTTACCAGCATGCCTTCAGCAGCATCACCGGCGATGTTAGACAGCGACGCATTGCCGACGCCCTCGGGTCCCATAAACTGGGTTTTCAGCCCGACGGAACGCGCCTGACGCAACATTTGCCCCATTTCCGGGTAGTAGCCGCCGTAATAAACAAAGTCGATATTTTCTTTTTTCAGGCGAGCGATCAGCGCAGAAAAATCTTTTTCCCCGGCGGTGATACCGTCAAAGAAAACGATATTGGCTTTGCCCGCTTTCAGGCTGTCCTGCACCGAACGCGCCAGACCTTCACCGTATTGCTGTTTATCGTGAATGATGGCGATACGCTGTGGCTTCACCTTCTCCAGAATGTATTTCGCGGCGGTCGGCCCCTGAGAGGAGTCCAGGCCCGCTGTACGCATAATGTGAGCGTAACCTCGCTGGGTCAGTTCCGGGTTTGTGGCACCCGGAGAAATCATCAGAATGCCTTCATCTTCATAGATATCTGATGCGGGCTGCGTGGAAGATGAGCACAGATGTCCAATAACGTACTGAATGCCGTCATTGACGATTTTGTTCGCTACCGCAACGGCCTGTTTCGGATCGCAGGCATCGTCATATTCCACAGCGACCAGTTTGTCGCCTTTGACCCCGCCTTTGGCATTGATATCTTTAATGGCCTGACGTGCGCCATTAAATTCCATATCGCCCCACTGCGCGACCGGACCGGACATCGCGCCGACAACAGCGACCTTGATATCTTCCGCCATGACCGCGTGTGACATTGCCAGTGCTATCACCCCTGCGATGATTGTTTTCGCATTCCGTTTCATTACCTGAATCCCCATTCGTGACGTAATTAATATTTTGTATTTATGTGGTTAAAAAGCAGTCTGTGCTTTTTTTGAACTGCACTATTTTTACCAGTCTCATTAATGGTTTAGCGCAGTTTTTTAAGCAAAATCAGGCTAAAATCTCTATTTTTCAGTCGATTAAGAAAAGATAATATTCTGCTTTTCACTATAGATAAACAAAAAAAAGCACGTTTGTCAGCATAAAATAACGGTACAAAGAGCCGAATAAAATGCTGCATTCCAGGGTATTATTCTGCCTGTTTTTCAATCTCTACGGTTTCAAACTGTCATTACCGTTGTTACAAAATTATTAATCTGGTTATTCACATAAAAAAGAGAAAGCATCCGGGCGAATTATTTCGGTACACTCATTCCATCTTTTGTGATTTGGACATGCTGTTAATGAAGCTGACCATCGTTCGTTTAGATAACTTTAGCGACCAGGACCAGATTGATCTGGGCAAAATCTGGCCGGAATATTCCGCCTCATCGTTAAGCGTAGATGAAACGCACCGGATCTACGCCGCACGCTTTAACGAGCGTCTGTTAGGCGCAGTTCGCGTAACCCTGAGCGGCACGCAAGGTGCATTAGATTCATTGCGCGTACGCGATATCACCCGCCGTCGCGGCGTCGGGCAGTATTTGATCGAAGAAGTCATCCGGGAAAACCCTGACGTGAGTTCATGGTGGATGGCCGACGTCAGCGTTGAAAACCGCAGCGTGATGGCCGCGTTTATGCAGGCGTTAGGGTTTACAGCCCAGGAGAATGGCTGGGAAAAAAGATAAAAAAGCCGGATGGCGCTGACGCTTATCCGGCCTACATGCTGGGAGCAAAAAATAAAAAACCACCTCGCAATTTTCCAAGAATTTCACGTTGCAGGAAGGCGGCAAGTTATGAAGTCCCCGGGAGCTTACATAAGTAAGTGACCGGGGTTGAATAACGTAGCCAACGCATTTGCAGCGCGAAAGGCGCCAGGAAAATTATTTGGCGTCGGTCGCCGTCCCGTTTGCATGCCAGTCAAACACGCCGAATTCGAAGCCTTTCAGATCGCCCTTCGCATCCCATGACAGCGGCCCCATTACGGTTTCCACTGAGTTTGCTTTCAGGTATTTGGCAATTTCAGCCGGGTCGTCAGACTGGTTCAGACCTGCCTGCAAGGATTGCAGCGCGGCGTAGGTGGTCCATACGAATGCGCCGCTCGGATCCTGTTTCTTTGCTTTTATCGCGTCCACGATCGGTTTGTTCGCCGGAACCTGATCGTAGTTCTTCGGTTTCGTTACCAGTAAGCCTTCTGCAGACTCACCCGCGATGTTAGACAACGACACGTTCGCTACCCCTTCTGGTCCCATAAACTGGGTTTTCAGACCCGCAGCGCGTGCCTGGCGCAGAATCTGTCCCATTTCCGGGTGGTAACCACCGTAGTAAACGAAATCGATATTCTCTTTCTTCAGACGCGCCACCAGCGTAGAGAAATCTTTCTCGCCAGCGGTGATCCCGTCGAAGAACACCACGTCAGCGTTGGCTTTCTTGAGGTTGTCCTGCACGGAACGCGCCAGGCCTTCGCCGTACTGTTGTTTGTCGTGAACGATCGCAATGCGCTTCGGCTTCACTTTTTCAACGATATATTTGGCAGCGGTTGGTCCCTGATCGGAATCCAGACCGGTGGTACGCATCACCAGGTTATAACCGCGCGCGGTCAGCTCAGGCGCCGTTGCCGCTGGGGTGATCATCAGAATGCCTTCGTCTTCATAGATATCTGACGCAGGCTGAGTGGAAGACGAGCACAGGTGGCCGATAACATATTTAATCCCGTCGTTGACCACTTTGTTAGCTACCGCTACCGCTTGTTTCGGGTCACAGGCATCGTCATATTTCACCATGACCAGTTTGTCGCCTTTCACGCCGCCTTTGGCGTTGATATCTGCAATCGCCTGCTCTGCGCCAGTAAATTCCTGATCGCCATACTGCGCTACCGGACCGGACATCGCGCCGACGACGGCAACTTTAATATCCTTAGCAAACGCCATATTGCTCAAAGACAGGGCGATACATCCTGCCAATAACGCTTTACCCTTCATATTCATCCTGACAATCCCCATTATTGTGGTTATTACGTGTGTTGTGATGTTGTTGTTCAGCACTTTATTTCGATTATTGGATAGCCACCCGTGCTTTAGCAGCATACTCTGCTAAAACATACCCGATTTTTATTATTTTGGAATAGCTAAATTTACATCCAGATAACAAATTCGTATCTGGGGAGGGGAGGAAAGGTCGTAGGCCCGATAAGCAAAGCGCCATCGGGCAAAGGTGTTGCCGGATGGCAGCGTAAACGCCTTATCCGGCCTACAAAAAACAAAACCCCCGAATTCACATTCGAGGGTTCATTGGCAATGCGCGAAGATTACGCTTCGATCGCCGCGCGCAGTTTTTTCATGGCGTTCTTTTCAAGCTGACGAACACGTTCAGCGGAAACGCCGTAGCGATCGGCCAGTTCCTGCAACGTCGACTTGTTGTCTTCGTCCAGCCAACGGGCACGAATGATGTCCTGGCTACGCTCGTCCAGACCTTCCATTGCGTGGGTCAGTTTGTTCGCGGCCTGATCTTCCCAGTTATCTTCTTCAATGCCGTCGGCAAAGTTAGAAGATTTATCCTGCAGATACAGCACCGGGGCCATCGGCTGGCTGTCAGACTCATCGTCTGAAGACATGTCAAACGTCATGTCCTGTGCCGCCATACGGGATTCCATTTCGCGCACGTCTTTGCTGGAAACACCCAGCTCGCGAGCAACCATTTCAACTTCGTCCTGGTTAAACCAGCCCAGACGCTGTTTGGTTTTACGCAGGTTAAAGAACAGCTTACGCTGTGCTTTGGTGGTCGCAACTTTAACGATACGCCAGTTACGCAGAACGTATTCGTGGATCTCAGCTTTGATCCAATGCACGGCGAAGGAAACCAGGCGCACACCCACTTCCGGGTTGAAACGGCGCACAGCTTTCATCAGGCCGATATTACCTTCCTGAATCAGATCCGCCTGCGGCAGGCCATAGCCCGCATAATTACGAGCAACATGAACAACAAAGCGCAGGTGAGACAGGATCAGCGTTTTAGCTGCTTCCAGATCGCCCTGGTAATGCAGCTTTTCAGCCAGTGCCCGCTCCTCGTCAGCCGACAACATCGGCCACGCGTTCGCAGCCCGGATGTAAGATTCCAGGTTACCAACAGGGGCTAAAGCTAAATTTTGCATTTCTTTGGTCATTCAAATCCTCTCAATCTTTTCATCTGGCGCATTGGCTAAAAACTAATTAACAAAAAACCAGTAGCAACAACCATGCCAGAGCTTATGAGCAACGAGAATATCATTCAATCTTTTATCAGACAGTGATTTTATCCACAAGTTCCATGTCGTAATGTGTATAGATTACGCACAAAATGTGACATCACAATGAATACGCCGGGAAGAGATCACAGGGACTCTTTCCCTGCAGAGCGAACTACTCAGTGCAGGGAAAGATTATACCAGAGATTTTTTAATCGGGGGTAAAGTGGCGTAAATGTTGAACCGTGGCAAGCCAGGCTGCCACCCAGCCAATCATTGAGCACACCAGCAGCAATAACAGGCACTCGTCGAATGATAAGCCATTGATATCAAACTTGGTTCCAAATACCTGTGCCACCTCAGTCACCGCTGACGACAGACGCATCACCAAAATTTCTGACAAAATCAGTGAAAGAAATGCACCGGAAAAACCGAGCAGTGCACCGCCGTAGAGGAACGGACGCAGGATAAATCCATCCGTCGCGCCAATCAGTTTTTGCACATTAATGGTATCGCGTCGCGCAAAAATACTCAGACGCACGCTGTTACCGATGACGAGGAAGACCGCCGCCACCATCAGCACGCCGATCATCGCGGAAACGCGTCCGACAAGGCCCGTCAGCGCCGCCAGGCGAGCGAACCAGCTGTCATCCATTCGCACTTCATCAATACCGTTGATTTGTGCGATGCGGTCACGCAGCGTGTTCAGCGACTCCGTACCCTGGAAGTCCAGTTTCGGGATAACAACCGCCACGGCCGGAAGCGGGTTCTCTTCCAGCATATCCAGCGCGCCGCCAAAGCCAGACCAGTTACGGAATTCGCCCAGCGCGTCGTCACGAGAAAGATAATTCACTTTCTCCACGCCCTGCTCGGCCTGCAACTGACCAACCACCCGCGCCGCCGCATCATCATCCAGCGTTTTTTGCAGGTAAACGGTGATCTGCGGAGACGGATAATACTGGCTTGCCGCATGGTTTACGTTCTTATAAACCATGTAGCATACGCTTGGCAGCGTCAGGGAGATGGCAATGACCATCACCGTCAGAAACGTCGCCAGCGGCTTGCTTTTCAGGTCCTGTAACGCGCCCTGAAACGCATAACGTACCTGCTCGTTAAAGACATTAGTTTTACGCGAGTTCGGCTTTGGCGCGGCTTTCGCACGCTTTGGCGCGTTGCGACCGCCGTCACCCGACGCACCGCCCGATTTACGAAAGCGATCCAGTCGGCCACCGAACTGTTTGATTTGGTTAATAGCGTCACGTCTATTCATGCGCCAGGCCTCCATGCAGATGTCCATCGCTCAGAACCATTTGGCGATAGGAGCGACGGGAGATCAGGCCAATATCGTGCGTGGCCATTAATACCGTGACCCCGACGCGGTTAAACTCTTCGAACAGGCGAAGGATCCCTTCTGACAGCGCGTCATCCAGGTTCCCCGTTGGTTCATCCGCCAGCAGCACCGCAGGTTTGTTCACCACCGCGCGGGCGATGCCGACGCGTTGTTGTTCACCGCCGGAGAGTTGAATCGGGAAGTTTTTCGCTTTGTCCAACAGCCCGACCTTATCCAGCGCCGCTGACACGCGACGACGAATATCGTCCCCGCTGGCACCCGCGATGATCAGCGGGATTGCCACATTGTCAAACACGGTTCTGTCCATCAACAGGTGGTGATCCTGAAAAATCATGCCAATCTGGCGACGCAGAAACGGCACTTCACGGTTTTTCAAACGGCTGATGTCATGCCCGCTAAAGTAGATTTTCCCGGCGCTGGGCCGTTCAATTCCACAAATCAGCTTCAGCAGGGTACTTTTCCCCGCGCCGGAGTGGCCGGTCAGAAACGCCATCTCGCCAGGCTGCATATGGAAGGTCACTCCCTGCAGCGCTTGTCTCCCACCGAGATAGGCCTTGCTGACATGTTCAAAGCGAATCATTGTTAATCCTCTCGGGCAAAAAGTGCCTCTATAAAATCGTCCGCTTTAAACGGACGTAAATCCTCGATACGTTCGCCCACACCGATATAGCGGATAGGGATGCCAAACTGATCGGCAACCGAGAAGATAACCCCGCCCTTCGCCGTACCGTCCAGCTTGGTCAGGGTGATACCGGTTAAGCCCACCGCTTCATGGAACAGTTTGGCCTGGCTTATCGCATTCTGCCCGGTGCTGGCGTCGATAGTCAGCATAACTTCATGCGGCGCATCTTCGTCCAGCTTCTTCATGACGCGAACGATTTTTTTCAATTCTTCCATCAGGTGCGATTTATTCTGCAAACGCCCTGCGGTATCAGCGATCAGCACGTCTACGTTACGCGCCTTCGCCGCCTGGATGGCATCAAAGATAACGGACGCGGAATCCGCGCCAGTATGCTGAGCAATCACCGGGATGTTGTTACGCTGACCCCAAACCTGCAGCTGTTCTACCGCCGCCGCACGGAAAGTATCACCTGCCGCCAGCATTACCGATTTACCCTGCTGCTCAAACTGACGCGCCAGCTTACCAATAGTGGTGGTTTTGCCCACGCCGTTGACGCCAACCATTAAGATAACAAATGGTGTTTTGCCATCAACATTCAGCGGTTCGTCAACCTTCGCCAGAATCTCGCCCATCTCTTCTTTCAACAGACCGTACAGCGCTTCCGCATCTTTAAGCTGCTTACGGCTGGCGCCTTCCGTCAGATTCGCAATGATCTTGCGGGTCGTTTCTACACCCACATCAGCGATCAGCAACTGCTCTTCCAGCTCTTCAAACAGATCATCGTCGATTTTTTTACCACGGAACAGACTGATAAATCCGGAACCGAGGTTTTCTTTTGTTTTCAGCAGGCTGCGTTTCAGACGCGCAAAGAAACCTTCTTTGGTTGGTTTTTCCTGCTCCTGGACCACCTCTTCTTCTACAGGTTCTTCTACAGCAGGTTCTTCTACCGGCACCACCATAACCGCTTCTTCAGCAGCCTCAGCGGCCAGCGCCTGTGCTTCCAGCTCTTCGTCGGTCAGTTGCGGTTCGTTTTCAGCTTCTTCTTCAGCCGCCTCAACGATTTCCACGGTTTCCGCTTCGGCCTGCCACTCTTCGGCAGAAACTTCTTCAGTTTTCACCTCTTCCGGCAGCGGCAATTCTTCGCGTTCGATAACCACCGCTGCTGGCGTTTCCACTACAGTTTCAGCAACGGGTTCAGCAACCGGCTCAATCTCCGGCTGCACTTGTTCGGCGACAGGTTCTTCTTCCGGCTGCAGTTTTTCGATTTCCGCAACCTGTTCAGTTACTTCAACGACTTCAGTTGCAAAGGCTTGCGTTTCAGCCTCGCTACGGGTTTCCTCGACGTGCGGTTGTTCGTCAACGACGGTAGTTTCTTCAGCAACCGGTTGTTGTTCTTCATTTTTTACTTCTGTCTCGTTTTCCGGTGCCTGCTCTTTTTGACCAAAGCCCAGCCAGGAAAAAAAGCCACGTTTTTTCTCTTTCGCCATTTGCGACTACACTCCCCCGCTGTTGCTTCATGGCACAGCGTCAACGCTATGTACATAGCAGCTAAAAAAATGATGAAATAGTCTATCACTTAACTTAACTCACATCACCGCCTGGAATGACACGTCAGCAGCGGATTGAGCAATAATTGAAATGAAAAAACCGAATCACTCTGGTAGCGGCCAGATCCGCATTATTGGCGGGCAATGGCGTGGCCGTAAACTCCCGGTTCCGGACAGCCCCGGCTTACGTCCGACCACCGACCGTGTGCGCGAAACGTTGTTTAACTGGCTGGCCCCGGTAATGGTCGATGCTCACTGTCTGGACTGCTTCGCCGGCAGCGGCGCGCTGGGGCTGGAAGCCCTCTCTCGCTATGCGGCAAATGCGACGCTTCTGGAGATGGATCGCGCGGTATCTCAGCAGCTACAAAAGAATCTCGCCACGCTAAAAGCCTCCCATGCCCGCGTCGTCAATACCAATACGCTGACATTTTTGGCTCAGGCAGGTACGCCGCATAGCGTGGTATTTGTTGACCCGCCGTTTCGCAAAGGATTACTGGAAGAAACATTAACTCTTCTGGAAACTCATGGCTGGCTGGCAAATGAAGCGTATATTTACGTTGAAAGCGAAGTAGAAAACGGCTTACCGCCGGTTCCAGTGAACTGGTCGCTATACCGTGAGAAAGTCGCCGGACAGGTCGCCTATCGCCTGTACCAACGTGAAGCACGAGGAGAACACGATGCTGATTAACCTGGGACGCCTGTTGATGCTGTGCGTCTGGGCATTTTTACTACTGAATATTTTCCAACCCTTTCCACGCCCGCTTAACATCTTCGTTAACGTCGCACTGATATTTATGGTGCTGATGCATGGCATGCAGCTGGCGCTGCTAAAAAGCACCATGCCTAAAGATGGCCCGCAGATGACCAACGGAGAGAAAATCCGTATTTTTCTGTTCGGCGTCTTTGAGCTACTGGTGTGGCAGAAGAAGATTAAAGATCAGTTGAAGAAGTAGCTGTGATCTTTTCGCCCGGCGGCACGTTGCGGGCCGGGGCGAAAAATCTGTAGGCCGGATAAGGCGTAAGCCGCCATCCGGCATCAGTCAGATGACACTTTAGCGTTCAAGCGTAAAATCAACAAATCGCGAACCTTTGTAACTCAGCGTGCCTTTATCCCCGACCGTTAACGCGTGGTACTGCTGGGTATCCAGACGAAACGTCTGCTCCATCCCCCCGTTTTGTGGCTTAAAGCTGGCTTCATAGCGCATGCTGGTTCCTGCCGGGCTCACTTCCTGCTGGCGGGATCGCCGATCGTTTAGCGGTTTTTCCCGTTTATTACTTACCACCACCTGCTTTTGCACCAGCGGCGCCGCATCATTATCGGCTTTTTCTCGCCGCTGCTGAACAAAGCGAAACGACGCAGCGACAGCGATTAAGACAATGATAACAATGAAAAAAAGTGGTGGTTTGCTCATATTATTAACCCATCAGAAAATGCGGAAATAAGCATACATCGCCTGTTATGGTGTTGTCATCTGGCTGTGTCGACCTCTACACTGGACAGTAGAGCCGTGAGCACCCCGCTTACGAAAAAATAACGAATTCAAGGAACTAAGATGCTTTGGTCGTTTATCGCTGTCTGTCTTTCCGCATGGTTGTTCGTGGATGCTTCCTATCGTGGACCTGCCTGGCAACGCTGGGTCTTTAAGCCCCTGACGTTACTCCTGCTGGCACTGCTGGCCTGGCAGGCGCCAATGTTTAACGCTATCAGCTATCTGGTGCTGGCTGGCCTGCTTGCCTCGCTGCTGGGCGATGCGCTGACGCTGTTACCGCGCCAACGCCTGCTGTACGCCGTGGGGGCATTCTTCCTGTCGCATCTGCTGTATACCATTTACTTCGCCAGCCAAATGACGCTGTCGTTCTTCTGGCCTTTGCCGTTGGTGCTGGTAGTGCTGGGGGCGTTGCTGATCGCCGTGATCTGGACGCGTCTGGAAGAGCTGCGTGTCGCTATCTGCACCTTTATCGGCATCACGCTGATGATGGTCTGGATGGCCGGTGAGCTGTGGTTCTTCCGCCCGACCGCCCCGGCGCTGTCGGCATTTATGGGCGCATCCCTCCTGTTCATCGGCAACATTGTCTGGCTGGGTAGCCATTACCGTCGCCGCTTCCGCGCCGATAACGCCATTGCCGCCGCCTGCTACTTCGCCGGACATTTCCTGATTGTTCGTTCGTTGTATCTTTAAAACGCTTGACTCTGGAGTCGACTCCAGAGTGTATCCTCCGGTTAATACGAAATGATTATCAACCGGAGGATGCCATGTCGACACCCGATACCCGTGGCAAAAAAGTCCCACAATTCTCTTCTTTCAAGCCAGCGCCTGCACCACAAAAGGCGGATGACTGCTGCTGCGAAGGAAGTTGCTCCACTACACCAACCGTATCCGATACCGTAATAGGTACCCGCTATTCCTGGAAAGTGGCAGGCATGGACTGCGCAGCTTGCGCCCGCAAAGTAGAGAATGCGGTCCGCCAGGTCAGCGGCGTCAACCAGGTCCAGGTTCTGTTCGCCACTGAAAAACTGGTGGTCGATGCCGGTTCCGATATCCGCCAGCAAGTTGAAAACGCGGTGCAAAAAGCAGGCTATACCCTGCGCGATGAGCACACGACGGACGCCGCCCCCGAGTCACGTTTTAAAGAAAACCTGCCGCTGATTTCGCTGATTATCATGATGGCGATTAGCTGGGGGCTGGAGCAGTTCAATCATCCCTTCGGTCAGATAGCGTTTATCGCCACCACGCTGGTCGGCCTGTATCCCATTGCCCGTCAGGCCCTGCGTCTGATGAAAACCGGCAGCTACTTTGCCATTGAAACGCTGATGAGCGTCGCCGCCATTGGTGCACTGTTTATCGGCGCGACGGCGGAAGCCGCTATGGTGCTGCTACTGTTTTTAATTGGCGAGCGTCTGGAAGGATGGGCCGCCAGCCGCGCCCGTAAAGGGGTCAGCGCTCTGATGGCGCTCAAACCGGAAACCGCCACACGCCTGCGTAACGGCGAACGCGAAGAGGTGGCTATCAATACCCTCCGGCCTGGCGATGTTATTGAAGTTGCCGCGGGTGGGCGTTTACCTGCCGACGGCAAACTGGTCTCCGGCTTTGCCAGCTTTGATGAGAGCGCCCTGACCGGCGAATCGATCCCGGTTGAACGCGCCACCGGCGAGAAAGTCCCAGCGGGTGCCACCAGCGTGGATCGTCTGGTAACGCTGGAAGTGCTCTCAGAACCGGGTGCCAGCGCGATTGACCGTATTCTGAAGCTGATTGAAGAAGCGGAAGAACGCCGCGCTCCCATTGAGCGCTTCATTGACCGTTTCAGCCGAATTTATACCCCAGCTATTATGGCGGTTGCGCTGCTGGTCACCCTCGTGCCGCCACTGCTGTTTGCTGCATCCTGGCAGGAGTGGATTTACAAAGGGCTGACGCTGTTGCTGATTGGCTGTCCTTGCGCTCTGGTGATTTCAACGCCCGCAGCCATTACCTCTGGTCTGGCCGCTGCGGCGCGTCGTGGGGCGTTAATCAAAGGCGGAGCCGCGCTGGAACAGTTGGGTAGAGTCACTCAGGTGGCGTTTGATAAAACCGGCACCCTGACCGTCGGTAAACCACGCGTCACGGCGATTCATCCGGCAAGCGGTATTGGTGAGGCTGAACTGCTGGCACTGGCGGCAGCGGTAGAGCAAGGCGCGACACACCCTCTGGCACAAGCGATTGTCCGAGAAGCACAAACGCGCGAGCTGACTATTCCTGTCGCAAAAGAGCAACGGGCGCTGGTTGGCTCTGGAATTGAAGCGCTGGTCAACGGCGAACGCGTACTGATTTGCGCCGCTGGTAAGCAGCCTGCCGATGCCTTTGCCGGGCAGATTAGCGAGCTGGAAAGCGCGGGCCAAACGGTGGTGTTGGTGCTGCGTAACGATACTGTACTCGGCGTACTGGCCCTACAAGACACGCTGCGCGATGACGCTCGCAGCGCCATCAGCGAGCTTAATCAGATTGGCGTGAAAGGCGTGATCCTGACCGGTGATAACCCGCGTGCGGCCGCCGCCATTGCCGGTGAACTGGGCCTCGAATTCAAAGCGGGACTCTTGCCGGAAGATAAGGTGCAGGCCGTTACCCATCTTAACCAACAGTCGCCGCTGGCGATGGTCGGCGACGGCATCAACGACGCTCCGGCAATGAAAGCGGCCACAATTGGTATTGCGATGGGAAGCGGGACCGACGTCGCGCTGGAGACCGCCGATGCCGCTCTGACCCACAACCGTCTGCGTGGTCTGGTGCAAATGATTCAGCTGGCGCGGGCCACCCACGCCAATATTCGCCAGAACATTGCGATTGCGCTGGGTCTGAAGGGGATTTTCCTCGTCACCACGCTGCTCGGGATAACCGGACTGTGGCTGGCGGTGCTGGCGGATACGGGGGCGACGGTGCTGGTGACCGCGAACGCGCTGCGGTTGTTGCGTAAAGGGTAGTGCCTGTTTCTCGCCTGATGGCGCTTCGCTTATCAGGCCTACAGATTACTCAGTCTTTATAGGCCGGAGAAGCGTTAGCGCCATCCGGCATAACAAGATTACTGGCCTTTGCGCACCAGATAGCGGTACGGCAGCGAGTCGGTCTCTTTGGCCACCAGCTCATGTTCCATAAAGGTACAGAAGCCAGGAATATCGCGGGTTGTTGCCGGATCGTCGGCGACAATCAGCAGCGTTTCACCGGCCTGCATGCCGCGTACGGTTTTACGTACCATCATTACCGGTTCCGGGCAGCGCAGCCCCTGGGCATCAAGAGTATGGTCGGGGGAAGTAAACAGGTCGCTCATCGTCGTCTCATTCATACAAAAACGGCGTTATTTTACGCTCTGTTGTGGCGTAAGCCAATCAGGTTAACGATTGCGTGAAAAACAACCATTGCAATGTGCTCTTAAAGCAGTATCATGCGACGGTTTTTTATTGGGTTCCCTCACCCCATCCAACAAAAAGGTCACAATATGACTCCGTTTACACAAGCTCAGCGCGTAAAAGCGTTGTTCTGGCTATCGCTATTTCATCTGCTGGTGATCACCTCCAGCAACTATCTGGTGCAGCTTCCAATCTCCATTTTTGGTTTCCATACCACATGGGGCGCGTTTAGCTTTCCGTTTATTTTCCTCGCGACCGACCTGACCGTGCGTATTTTTGGCGCGCCGCTGGCTCGACGTATCATCTTTGCGGTTATGATCCCCGCGCTGCTGATCTCCTATGTCGTTTCATCGCTGTTCTATATGGGATCGTGGCAAGGATTCGGCGCACTGCTGCACTTTAATCTGTTTGTCGCCCGTATCGCCGCCGCCAGCTTTATGGCCTACGCGCTGGGACAAATTCTGGATGTGCATGTCTTTAACCGCCTGCGTCAGAACCGTCGCTGGTGGCTGGCACCGACGGCGTCCACGCTGTTTGGCAATATCAGCGATACGTTGGCCTTCTTCTTTATCGCTTTCTGGCGTAGCCCGGATGCCTTTATGGCCGAGCACTGGATGGAAATCGCATTGGTCGATTACTGCTTCAAAGTGCTGATCAGCATTATTTTCTTCCTGCCAATGTATGGCGTGTTGCTGAATATGTTACTGAAAAGGCTGGCAGATAAATCTGAAATCTCTGCATTGCAGACGAGTTAAAGGTTCATTTTCCGAGTTGTGATAAGATGGACGAATGAGCCGTTATGGCCGTTTATCGAAAGGAAGAAGTCAATGCGCAATCTGGTTAAATATGTCGGTATTGGCCTGCTGGTTATGGGGCTTGCGGCCTGTGATAATAGCGATACAAAAGCGCCAGCCGAGGGTGCTGCCGCAGAAAGTAACGCCACCGGACAACCGGTCAGCCTGCTGGACGGCAAACTCAGTTTTTCCCTGCCAGCGGATATGACCGATCAGAGCGGCAAGCTGGGCACCCAGGCGAACAATATGCACGTATATTCTGACGCAACCGGCCAGAAAGCGGTGATTGTGATTGTTGGCGACAACACCAACGAAGATCTGGCCGTGCTGGCAAAACGTCTCGAAGATCAGCAGCGTAGCCGTGATCCGCAGCTGCAGGTCGTCACCAATAAATCTATTGAGCTGAAAGGCCACACGCTGCAGCAGTTAGACAGCATCATCTCGGCCAAAGGCCAGACCGCATACTCTTCCGTGGTGTTGGGTAAAGTGGACAACCAACTGCTGACGCTGCAAATCACGCTGCCTGCTGACGATCAGCAAAAAGCGCAGACTACCGCAGAAAACATCATTAACACGCTGGTTATCCAGTAACGGTTAAGACGATGACGCGGCCTCCGGTGACACCACCTGAGGCCGTTTTTT
>NZ_SZWU01000080.1:65217-93202 GCF_005280935.1 Citrobacter sp. wls757
CCAGGTCAGCAATAACGCCACCGCTACCAGCCCTGCCGCTGCCAGATAGATAACCGGCACACCCGCCCACGTCATGACCAGCCCGGCCAGCGGCCCGGTAACCCCCAGCGATAAATCCATAAACACCGTGTAGGTCGCCAGCGCAGCACCCTGATTTTGCTGAGGAACGGCTTTTACCGCCACCACGCCCAGCGCCGGGAAAACCAGTGAGAACCCAGCCCCGGCCAGCAGAACGCCGATCTTCGCCATCCACGGCATCGAAGCCATCCCGACCAGTAACAGCCCGACAATCTCGACGCTAAAGCAGATCATCGCCACATTCAGCCCGCCTAAACGGTTGATACCATTTGGGAACAACAAACGAGTACCGACAAACGTGCAGCTAAAAAGCGTCAGCGCGAATGCGGCGCCATCCCAGCCTTTGGCATCATAGAACAAGGTAATGAAGGTAGCGATTACCCCAAATCCGGCGGAGGCCAGGGCCAGCGCCATACCATACAACCAGACGCGCCCAAGCACCGCGCGAAATGGCAACGGTTTGCCTTTGCTGGCCTTCACCGCCGGACGAGGGAGCGCCAGCAGGATTGCCAACAGTGCCACGCCCATCACGGTCAGCGCCAGCCCCTGTAAGCCACCCCAGGCATAAAACAGAACACCCAGCGGCGCGCCTATCGCCATCGCGCCATAGGTCACGATGCCATTCCAGGAAATCACCCGTCCGATGTGCATTGAGCCAACCACCCCCACGCCCCACAGCGTAGAGCCGGTCCCGGCAAAACTTTGCCCGATCCCGAGAATCACGCGCCCCAGACATAGCAGCAGCAGACTGACCAACGGCCAGCCGTTCGTTGATCCCGCCAGTAAATAGCCCAGGCCACTTAAAAAGCAGCCGCACAGCCCAAATACCACAATCTTCTTTGGCCCCAGCAGATCGGCATAGCGACCGGCATGCGGACGGCTCAGCAGCGTAGCGAAATATTGCAGGCTGATGACCAGCCCAGCCCAGAAAGCGCTAAATCCCATTACATCATGGACGTAGCCAGGCAACACCGCGAGCGGCAGGCCGATGGTCAGGTAGCTGGCGAAGTTAAACATCACCACAGAAACAATACGCAGGTTCAGGCGTAAACCGCTAAGCGTCGGTTCAGCGACGGGTTCGGGCATGGAGGGTCACCACGTTTTCACAACAGTGTTTCATTTCTACCATGTTGCAGAGCAGAAATCAGTAGCCAGTTTAGGAATATCAGTCGCAAGCCAGCCGCTACACTTAATGCAAAAACGCAAACAGGAAGAAGACATGATAACCACCCAGCCCGATAAAACGGGTTTGCACATTTTGCTCAAACTGGCCGCTCTGGTGGTGATCCTCGCAGGTATCCATGCTGCGGCGGATATCATTGTGCAGCTGCTGCTGGCCCTCTTTTTTGCCATTGTATTGAATCCACTTGTCACCTGGTTTATCCGCCGGGGAGTCGGTCGCCCAATCGCTATTACCTTAGTCGTGGTTGTGATGCTGATCGTTCTTACGGCGTTGGTTGGCGTGCTGGCGTCGTCAATTACTGAATTCATGGACCTGCTGCCAAAATACAATAAGGAGCTAACGCGCAAGGTTCTGTATTTGCAAGAGATGGTGCCTTTTCTGAATCTGCATATGTCCCCGGAACGTATACTGCAACGCATGGACTCTGACAAGCTGATGACCTTCACAACCACGCTGATGACGAGTCTTTCTGGTGCCATGGCCAGCGTCTTTCTGCTGGTGATGACGGTAGTTTTTATGCTGTTTGAGGTGCGTCATGTCCCCTATAAGATGCGTTTTGCGTTGAATAATCCGCAAATCCACATTGCGGGGCTACATCGAGCACTGAAGGGTGTGTCACACTATCTGGCGCTGAAAACGCTGCTCAGCTTATGGACCGGTGCCATAATCTGGCTGGGACTGGCACTGATGGGGATTCAGTTTGCTCTGATGTGGGGCGTACTGGCATTCCTGTTAAACTACGTGCCCAACATTGGCTCGGTCATTTCCGCCGTCCCGCCCATGATCCAGGCACTGCTTTTTAATGGCATTTACGAATGTCTGTTGGTTGGCGCACTGTTTCTGGTGGTGCATATGGTGATTGGCAATATTCTCGAACCCCGAATGATGGGGCATCGGCTGGGATTATCGACGCTAATCGTCTTCCTCTCTCTGTTGGTATGGGGATGGCTGCTCGGTCCGGTCGGCATGTTGCTCTCCGTGCCGTTAACCAGCGTGTGTAAAATCTGGATGGAAACCACCAAAGGCGGCAGCAAACTGGCGATTTTGCTGGGGCCCGGCAGGCCCAAAAGCCGATTACCGGGATAAACTTGCAAACAGCATGTGAAGAATGATACACAACCCCATTATTACTAAAGGTTAGCCCTAATATGTACCGGATCGTTCTTGGGAAAGTTTCTGTTTTAAGCGCTGGTGCACTGCCTGCCGCACTGAGTGAGCAAGCGCCGCAAGGTGCTCACCGTGCGCGCTGGCTGGCCGGTCGCGTGCTGCTTTCCCATGCCCTTTCGCCATTACCGGACATCATCTATGGCGAGCAAGGAAAACCGGCCTTTTCTGCTGACACGCCGCTGTGGTTCAATCTCAGCCACAGCGGTGATGATATCGCCCTGCTGCTCAGCGACGAAGGGGAAGTCGGCTGCGATATTGAAGTCGTGCGCCCGCGCGATAACTGGCAAACGCTGGCAAATACGGTATTCAGTCTTGGTGAACATGCCGAAGTCGAGGCCGAACGCCCGGAGCAACAGCTGGCGGCGTTCTGGCGCATCTGGACGCGTAAAGAAGCTATCGTGAAACAGCGCGGCGGTAGCGCCTGGCAAATCGTCAGCGTCGACAGTACCGCGCTAACTTCCTCACTCTCCGTCAGCCAGTGCCAGCTCGATACCCTGAGCCTGGCGGTGTGCACCCCCACGCCGTTTACCCTGACCGCAGACGCCGTGCAGCGATTAGAAGCCTTAGCGTAAATTTTCCGGGAAGTTTTTCGGCAGCTCGCTCGCCGCACAGGCAATAACGTCATCATTGTTCGCGCCGCAGTCACGTACGAAAGTGATGGTCGCGAACTCATCAATCACCTCGGTGGGATACGCCGGGCCGGCATCGCGGTACGACATCATCAGCGGAATATGGTCATTCTGGAAGCAGACCGTTTTTTCCGGATTATTGATCACCCAGCGAGGGAAAAAGATGGTGCCGTGAAAGAGTTTGTCACTCAGGTTTACGATCAGGCTGACGTCGGTCCCGGTCGGTTCGGTCCACGAAATTTTATAAACGCTCTCCCCGACCCGCACAATATAGGCCCGCTGATCTTTCACCCAACGATTCCCCACAATACCGCTGTGAATGCGGTAGTCCAGCGTAGTGTCGTTTTTCACGTAGATCTCGTAATTCCAGCCATTATCGTAGGTATAGACCAGATGTTTGCCGACAAATCCGCTTAAATCATGTTTATCAAACGCACTCATATTCGTTCTCCTCTTACTTGATGCGAGGATCTTAACGCTTCAAAAATTGGATGAATAACGCTATGTTTGCATCAAATTCATTCAATTATTAGATGAGTTATGCACAAAACAACCCTCGAGCAGTGGGCCCTATTGGAGAAAGTGGTGGAGCTGGGCAGTTTCGCTAAAGCGGCGGAAGAGACCAACCGTAGCCAGTCTTCGGTAAGCTACAATCTGGCACTGTTACAGGAGCGACTTGGCGTAACGCTGCTGACCCCGGAAGGGCGCAGGGCTGTCCTGACACCGGCCGGAGAGCTATTGCTCAATCAGGTCAAACCGCTACTGAAGGCCTTTTTATGGGTGGAAACCCGGGCCGCAACGTTACAAAACGGTACGCGAACGCGGCTGGATTTGATGGTAGATAGCATCTTCCCACGCAAACGCCTGTTTGCCATTCTCAAACAGTTTCAGCAGGCCTGGCCGCAAACGCAGGTGCGTCTGACCGAAGTCCTGGAGAATGGCGATGCTCGACTGGCAGCACATGCCGATGCGGACGTAATGGTCCTGACCCGGCGTCAGGATGTCACCGGACGCGGCGAATGGCTGATGAATATTGACTTCGTGGCCGTGGCCCACCGCGATCACCCACTCTGCATGCTGGATGCGCCGCTGAATGAAGACGCATTACGCGCCTGGCCGCTGATTCGCATTGCCGATCGCGACAACCCACAACAACCGGTGCGCGATGCCTGGACCTTCTCGACCATTGATGCCGCGATTGATGCGGTGATGTATCAGGTCGGTTACGGCTGGCTGCCCGAGGAACGTATTCAGACGCAGCTTGATCAGGGGCTTTTACGCCCACTGCCGTTAAGCCATGGTGCTCGCCGCGCCACGCCTTTGCATCTGATCGTTAAAGATACTCTCGCTCCGCTGGATGAACAGGTCAGTACTCTGCTGCGTTTATTGCGAGAGCATTAACCTTTTCCCCGGATGCCGGACGTGTGTTACAAAATACGCTATTCCCCTTACTCCCTGTGCGCCAACGCGCCACATGAAAGGTTAACTGCAGATGCAACGAGTCACCATTACCCTCGATGACGATTTACTGGAAACGCTCGACGGCCTGAGTCAGCGCCGTGGCTACAACAACCGTTCCGAAGCGATCCGCGATATTCTGCGTGGCGCACTGGCGCAGGAAACTACCCTTGAACACGGCACCCAGGGCTTCGCGGTGCTCTCGTATGTTTATGAGCATGAGAAGCGTGATCTGGCCAGCCGTATTGTTTCTACCCAACACCACCACCACGATTTATCGGTCGCCACGCTGCACGTGCACATCAACCATGACGACTGTCTGGAAATCGCCGTGCTAAAAGGCGACATGGGCGATGTGCAGCATTTTGCCGATGACGTGATTTCCCAGCGCGGCGTGCGCCACGGCCATCTACAGTGCCTGCCGAAAGAAGAGTAATTGCCTGTTTCGTTGCGGGATGCCGGATGGCGGCTACGCCTTATCCGGCCTACGTCCGTTACCGTTTGTAGGCCAGGCAAGCGAAGCGCCCCCGGCAATAATGATTACGCCATCGTACCAATCGTCTTTCTGAAACGCAGCAGTGCTATCAGGAAGAACGCGCTGCCAATCGCCAGCAGCGTCAGAAACTGCGGCCAGACAATGCTAAACCCGGCTCCGCGATAAAGTATCGCCTGCGCGAGACTGACGAAATGGGTAGTCGGCATGGTCAGCATAATGTCCTGCACCGCCTGCGGCATGCTTTCACGCGGTGTGGAGCCACCTGAAAGCATCTGTAACGGCAGCAGCACCAGAATCATCAGCAGCCCCAACTGCGGCATGGAGCGCGCCAGCGTGCCCATAAAAATGCCGATCGAGGTGGTGGCGAACAGGCTCAGCGCCACGCCCAGCATAAACAACGGTATCGAACCTTCAATCGGCACCCCGAGCACGCCTTTTACCATCAGCATCAGCGACAGACCGGAAACCACCAGCACCACCAGCCCCATCGACCAGATTTTTGCCATCATGATCTCAAACGGCGTCACCGGCATCACCAGCAGATGTTCAATGGTCCCGTGCTCGCGTTCGCGGATCAACGCCGAACCGGTCAGCACAATCGCCAACATAGTGATGTTGTTGATAATCGCCATCACCGCGCCAAAGCGGGCGGGTTCCAGATTAGGGTTAAAGCGCATGCGCATTTCCAGCGCCACCGGCGGCTCATTGTTATCGCGGTAACGCGCCACAAAGCTGTTCACCTCGCCGCTGATGATATTCTGGATATAGCTGTTGCCGGTAAACGCCTGGCTCATGCGCGTGGCATCGACGTTAACCTGTATATCCGGTTGTCGTCCGGCCAGCACATCGCGCTGAAAATCAGGCGGAATGTTTACGGCGAAGGTATAGCGCCCGGCGTCCAACCCGGCATCCATTTCATCGGCAGTAATCATCTCCGGCGGTAAAAACCACGGGCGATAAAAGCTGTTCACAATCCGATTCGACAACTGCGACTGGTCCATATCGGCAATAGCAATCGGTGCCAGATGCAGCGAACCCGGCAGGACGGTCGCGGAAGAATAAACCGAAATCGTGAAGGCGAAGACGATCAGCGTCAGCATCGCTTTGTCACCCAGCAGGCTGCGCAACTCTTTGATACCGAGGTTATAAATATTGCGTAATCGGCGCATCACCCCTCCTGTTTTTTCAGCAGTAATACGCTCAGACCAATCACCACCGGAATGGCTACCGCCAGCGGAATAAACAGCTGCCAGAGATCGGTCAGATCCAACGCTTTAGAGAACGTTCCGCGCGCGATGGTCAGAAAATGGCTGGTCGGATAAATTTCACCAATCCACCGACCCGGCCCTTCCAGCGAGGCAACTGGATCGATCATTCCGGAAAACTGCGTCGCCGGGATCAGCGTAATAATCGCCGTACCAAAAATGGCCGCGATCTGGCTTTTCATAAACGTGGAGATTAACAGCCCCAGCCCGGTGGCAATGGTGACGTACAGCAGCGCAGCCAGCGTCAGGGTCACAAAGCTCCCCTTATGCGGAACGCCGAATACAAACACCGACAGCGCGCACAACAGCAGGAAATTCAGCATGCCCAGCACGATGTACGGCAACTGTTTGCCGAGTAAAAACTCGCTGCGGGTCGTGGGCGTAACGTACAGATTGATAATCGACCCCAGCTCTTTCTCACGCACCACGCTGAGAGCGCTGAGCATGGAGGGGATCATCATCAACAGCAGTGGGATCACTGCCGGAACAATCGCCGGCAGGCTCTTCACATCCGGGTTGTAACGATAGCGAGTTTCAATGGTCATCAGCCCGTTTTGCCCGCTGGCATTTGGCTGGCGCGCCATCACATCCTGCAGCCAGGTCTGGTGCATCGCCTGCACGTAACCCCTGACCGTTTCAGCGCGGCTTGGCATTGCGCCATCGACCCAGACGCCAATCTTCACCGGCGTTCCACGCGCGATGTCGCGGCCAAAATTTGGCGGAATTTCAATTGCTACCGCAACTTCGCCAGAACGCATCCGTTTGTCCAGCTCGTCATAACTGGTGAGCGGCGGTTGTTCGATAAAATAGCGCGATCCCGCCAGATTCAGCGTCCACGCCTGGCTGCTGACGGTCTGGTCGCGGTCGAGCACCGAAAAACGCAGGTTTTCTACATCCATGCTGATGCCGTAGCCCATGATAAGCATCAGGATCACCGTGCCCATCAGCGCCAGCGTGGAGCGTACCGGATCGCGCCGTAGTTCCAGCGCTTCACGGCGGCTGTAGCTGAATAAGCGCCGCAGGCTAAAACCTTGCCGCGGCGGCTTACTGTTTTCATGCACTGTCGGGACATTGGCTGGCGCTAACTGAGTTTCCGGCGCCGGGCCTGCCGCTTCCTGCAACCAGGAGATAAACGCCTCTTCCAGACTGGCAGCTCCACGCTGTTTCACCAGTTCCTGCGGCGTACCGCTGGCCAGTACTTTTCCGGCGTGCATCAGCGACATGCGGTCGCAGCGCTCCGCTTCGTTCATAAAGTGGGTGGAGATAAAAATGGTCACTTTGTCCTGGCGCGACAGGTCGACCATCAGTTGCCAGAACATATCCCTCGCAACCGGATCGACCCCGGAGGTCGGTTCATCAAGAATGAGCATCTCCGGGCGATGGATCACCGCCACCGCCAGCGACAGGCGTTGACGGATCCCCAACGGCAGCGCACCGGGCAGCGCATCTTCGACATCGGTCAGCGAAAAGCGCTCGCTCATCTCCTGCACCCGCCCAGGGATTTCTGCTTCGGGGATATGGAACAGCCGCGCATGTAGTTCGAGGTTTTGCCGGACGGTCAGCTCGCTGTAGAGCGAAAATGCCTGCGACATATAGCCTACCCGGCGGCGGGTATCGATATTCTTCGGATCAACCGCTTGTCCAAACAGCCACGCCTCGCCTTCGCTTGCGGGCAGCAGTCCGGTGAGCATTTTCATGGTGGTGGATTTACCGCAGCCGTTGGAGCCGAGAAAACCGAAGATTTCCCCGCGCGGAATGCGGAAGTTAACGTGGTCCACCGCCACAAATTTACCGAAGCGCATGGTCAGGTTTTTCGCCTCGATGGCAATCTCTTCCTGCTCAGCGTGATACGGCGGGATCACTACCGGTTTATGCGCCTGGCGCTGGGCTTCAGGTAACAGCGCGATAAACGCCTGCTCCAGCGTGTTGCTGTTGGTTTGCTCACGTAGCTGCTGCGCGCTCCCGGTAGCTAACACCTCCCCGGCATTCATCGCCACCAGCCAGTCAAAGCGCTCGGCTTCTTCCATATAAGCGGTCGCAACCAGCACGCTCATGTTGGTCTGCCGCTGGCGAATGCTGTTAATCAGATCCCAGAACTGGGCGCGGGACAGCGGGTCGACCCCGGTGGTGGGTTCATCGAGAATTAACAGTTCCGGGTCGTGGATTAACGCGCAGCACAGCCCCAGCTTTTGCTTCATCCCGCCCGAGAGTTTCCCGGCAGGACGGTCGCGAAACGGTGCCAGTCCGGTGCTATTCAGCAGCTCGGTAATCCGCGCCTCACGCTCCGCTTTGTCATGCCCAAACAGGCGGGCAAAGAAATCGACGTTCTCATATACCGACAGCGTGTGATACAGGTTTTTCCCCAGCCCCTGCGGCATCCAGGCAATGCGCGGGCAGACATCCCGGCGATGTTTTGGGTCGCGCATATCGCCACCCAACACCATCACGTTGCCGTGTTCAATGACCCGCGCGCCGGAGATGAGCGACAGCAGGCTCGATTTTCCGACGCCATCCGGGCCAATCAACCCCACCATACAGCGGGCAGGGATATCCAGCGTGATATTGTTCAGCGCTACCGTTTTCCCGTAATGCTGACTCACGCCGTCAAGGTGCGCCACGGGAGGAACGGGAACCAGCGCCAGATGCGTCATTGCGGCAACCTCACCACCAGGTCGTCAGGCCAGGCGCGACTTTCATCAACACGCACCCACGCCATGCCCGGCAGACCGGTTTTCACGTACTCCAGATGCTGCTGCAACAGCTCTGGCGGGATACGCGCTTTGACGCGAAACATCAGTTTCAGCCGTTCATCGCTGGTTTCGACCGTTTTCGGCGTGAACTGCGCGACGCTAGCCACAAAGCTGATGGTCGCCGGAATACGCAGATCCGGCGCAGCATCCAGCACCAGCCGCGCTTCTCCACCAATCTTCAGTAAACCAGCCTGTTCGGTTGGCAAGAAGAACGTCATGTAGACATCGCTGAGATCGACCATATTCAGCACGCGACCGCCCGCGGAAAGCACCTCGCCCGGTTCAGCTACGCGGTACTGTACGCGGCCATCGCGCGGGGCTTTCAGCTCGCTGTCATCAATATCAGCCGCAATACGACGTTCGGTAGCCTGCGCGGCTTCTACGCGGGTTTGCGCCTGAATGATACTGGTACGAGCGGCTTCAATTGCGGCTTTTGCCGCAGAAACCTGCGCCTTTGCGGATTCCAGTGCAGCGCGTGCGCTTTCTGCCGCAGCCCTGTCGTCATCCAGTTGTTGCTCAGACACAGCCCCACGCTGAGATAGCGAACGGGAGCGGACATGGCGTTTAGAGACCGACTGCAGTTCCGCCTCACGCTGTTTTACCACCGACTGCGCGGCGCGCATTTCACTTTGCCGCTGCTCTAACAGCGCCCGCGCCGCCGCCACCGCACTTTCGGCCTCTTTGATTTGGGCTACCGCTTCCAGCCGCTGCTCCTGCAGCACGCGGGTATCCATTTTCGCCAGCACTTCGCCCTGACGAACAAACTGCCCTTCCGACACGAGGATCGTGTCAATTCGCCCGGCAATTTTGGTGGCAATATCCACTTCAGTGGCTTCAATTCTGCCGTTGCTGGCTGCAAACCCCTCCGGTATTCCCGCAGGACGAAGCATCCACCATGCTATCGCGGCCACCACGACCAGGATGCCCGCCACCCACCACATCATATGACGTTTAAACTTATCCATATTCGACCCGCCGTAATCCCTGTTATCAAACGATGCGTGTCACAAAGCCCACTGAACAGCTATTCAGCGGGGGATTCCATCCGGGATAAGAAGGAATGAGAAACAATGGCCAGAGAGCAGACAGGCATGTAAGCAACCTGCGCCGCGAAGGAAGTGAATGATGAAAATGCTGTGATATCGGGTAGTAATGTTGTCATCATCAGCGTTCCTGGCCGGAAATGAAACACGCATACTCATTACTGCTGTCTATTGAATACTAACACCTGGATTCAATATGTCTATTCGGTTGTAGCAGGTATGTTGCAGGAAAAAAATCGTGCCCGGCAATTCCTTCACCGGACACCTATAGTGCTTAAAAAGCCTGCTGATAAAGTCGCAACGCATCGCCTTCAGTAAGCGTCACGGGATTGTTATCCAGTAAACGGGTCTGCTGCATAGCATCGTGGGCTAACAGCGGCAGGTCCTTTTCAGGTACATCGACGTCACGCAGCCTGTTCGGCGCGCCGGTTGCGGCAATAATGTTCTCCATCGCGGCAATAAACGACTGGGTATCGTTTTCCAGGTCCCCTGTCACCTTCGCCCCCATGACGGCTGCCAGCTCACCATAAAGTGGAGCCGCCGCTGACGCGTTAAACTGCAGCACTGGAACCAACATCAGCGCATTCGACAACCCATGCGGAATATGGCGTCGTGCGCCCAAGGGATAAGCCAGCGCATGCACTGCCGCCACAGGGGAATTGGCAAAAGCCTGGCCTGCCAGCATCGCGCCCAGCAGAACATTTTCTCGCGCTTCACGGTTGTTCCCGTCACGACATGCGGTCACCAGATGGCGACTGATTAAACGTAACGCCTCGCGGGCCAACGCATCCGAAAGCGGGTTCTTCTTATGCTTGCTAGTATAGGCCTCTATCGCATGCACCATCGCATCTATCCCGGCAGCAGCAGTGTGGACCGGCGGCAACCCCAGCGTCAGTTGCGCATCCAGTAGCACCAAATCACCATACAGTTGCGGGGAGACAATGCCCATTTTGCTATCATCATGCGTCGTTAAAATGGCAATATTGGTGACTTCAGACCCCGTACCTGCCGTAGTGGGAATATTTACCAGCGGCAAACGTTGACCAACAACCTTGCCAACCCCGTAAAGTTCCGGCAAGTCTTGTTCAGAGTTGATTAACACAGCCACCAGCTTCGCGACATCCAGCGAGGAGCCGCCGCCCAAGCCAATAACCATGTCACAGTGGCCATCGCGAGCTACCTGTATGGCTTCGCGAACAAGGTGCTCATGCGGATCTGGTTGAACCCGATCATAAACCGTCACCTGAAACCCTGCATCTTGCAGGCTATGCAAAACAGGCGGCAGAATCCCTGCTTTGACCAGTCCAGGGTCGGTTACCAGCAATACACGACGCGCGCTAAAACGCTGCTGAAGGAGCTCTCCTAATCGTGCCGCACCCGTCCATTCGACGATGATCTCCGCTACCGTCGTAAACGCAAAATCCTTCATAACATGGTTCATTGATGTATTCCTTGTAGTAAGAAAGACAGCGTTTACCTACGCGGTTCATCGGGAGGAATGTGAAAGCTTTTCACCTCTTTACGCTCCAACAGCGGAGTAATAATTCCAACACCAATGCGCTGAAAATGTTCCGTTTGTCGGTGAAGTTCAAGACCTTGTGCGCAACGATAAGTCTCAACAATCACAAAGCGATCGCCGTCTTCCGTGGAACGGAAAAACTCATAGGTGATATTTTCAGGCTCGTTACGCGTCGCCTCCGCCAGCATGCTGAGCGCATCGTTTACCTTGTCGCCCATCGTCGGTTGGGCAAAATAATGTGCGACAACAAACAGCTGCGTATTTTCCATTTTGGGCTCCCGGTGGTTAACGTAGAAGATTCACATCCCATAACGCACTGTCGCTGCTTGAGACGGATATCGCGCCGTGCAACAGTGCTGTCTGAGCATGCTCCTCATTGCAGACAAACCCGGACGCCACAATCGGCGGCAACACATTACGATCGGCCTGCGGAAGCAACGGCAGCATCTGCGCGGGCATCAGTTGCACATAATCAGGTTCGCTTTGCTCCACCGCTTTCAGGCTGCGTAGCCAGGTGGAACGGTCAGTGACAAAGATTTTCTGCATGGTCACCAGCCCGCATTTTTTCGCACGCTGTACGGTTTGCAAACGCGTAGAGAGCAGCCCCATCGCCCCTGTTTCAGCCACATAATCGATGCCACCTTTATCCTGCGACAGCCCATTACAACTATCGATATTGACGATGACGTACTTTCCCGCCTTCGACAGCAGTTCGATCACTGGCTGGAGCTTAATCAGATCGATATTGGCAATAATGCAGACTTCAGCTTTGCTGGACAGCGCGGTTTTCAGTTGCTCAATGCCGTAAATCGCCATGATGATGGGATGGCGTGCCAGAAGCACGCCAAGGTTTTTGATCATTATTGACCTTCCTGATGTGAGTGCAACTTAGCGCTTAACCCCAGTTTGCCCGGGTTCAGTATATTCTGCGGATCCAGCGCCTTTTTAATATCGGCCAAAACCGAAAGCGATTCACCTAAAGAGGCCTGCATATAAGGGGAACGAAGCAGCCCAACGCCATGGTGATGGCTGAGGGAGGCATTGCGTTTAATCAGCACCGCATTTGCCGCGTCCCATGCCGCACGATACCACGCCCCGCGTTGCTCAACCGCCACATCGCCACGCAGCGAGAAGTAAAGGCATGCGCCATCGACGTAGGCGTGGGACTGGTGCGCTGAACCGGCCAGCGTCCCCGGTACAGCGTTAATCGCAGCCACCACATCATCATATACCGCACTGAGATCGCGCCAGCGTCCCACCATTTCCAGCGTGTCCGCCACCAGGCCGGGGCTTTTCTTAAAACCTTCAGCGCTTTTACCCGTCAGATACCGGGTATCCAGCCAGCGTTCAAAGATGGCCTCACCGTCAAGTTCCTCTCCGCTCTGCTTACAAACACGTTCACTGATAGCCAGCACCGCGTCGACCATGTCTGGCTGTCCTTCGTCCGCAATGAGCAGGACATTGGTCTCTGGCAGACCAAACTGCACGCCGCTTTCCAGATTATCGTACAAACGTAGTGCCGCCGGATTCGCACCATGCTGTAAGATTTCACGACATGCCTCCAGTCCACTGGCAAAACTGGAAAAACCCCAGGCGATGGCGCGGCCATAATCCGGCAAGCGATGAAGCTTCAAACGCACACGCACAATCACACCCAGCGTGCCTTCCGAACCAATGAACATTTGCTGTAAATCCGGTCCGATAGCGCTGCGTGCATAACCGCCCACGGTGATTAAACGCCCATCGGCAAGCACCACATCCATCCCAAAAACCATATCTTCAATTTTGCCATAGCGAGTAGAAAGCTGCCCCGCGCCACGACAGGCGACCCACCCACCCACGGTACTAATGCCAAACGAAGACGGCCAGTGGCCCATCGTCATACCGTACTCTTTCTGGATGGTTTGTTCGAAAACATCGCCAAACATGCCGGCTTCTACCTCAACAATCTGACTTTGCAGGTCAAAGTCGATAAATTTGTTGAGTTCGCAAACGTCCAGCACGATCCCCCCACGCAACGGCAAGGCGGCTCCGGTAACGTTACTGCGCCCGGCAGAAACCGTGACCGGGATGGCGGATTCACTGGCAAGACGCATCACGTCCTGAATCTGTTCCACGGTGGAAACGCGCACAATCACCCCTTTTGAGGTGGCGGGGGCGCCCTGGGTTTCCGCAATCATCGAACCGGCCCACCAGTCGCGGGTCCAGGTAATCACATCGGCCTCAGACGTCAGCACTTCATCGGCAATGACCCGCAGACGGTCAAACGTCGCTTCGCTTATTGCAACGGGATCAACCTGCATTCCTTTTGCGCCACCGCTGCGGGTGATGTCCGTTGCCCATGCGGGACGAGTATGTGCACCAACGGTATAATTTCCACGGTTGTAACCACGTTTAATCGCTTCTTTACTGATCATTCTGATGTCCCCATAAGCATTGATTTTTCATGTTTAATTGCGGCCTGATAGCTGGCGACCTGTTTAGCCACGTGCTCAGGATGTAATCGGAGTTCTTGTTGCAGTATTTCCCCAACGCGTTCAGCTGCAACGGCTGATGCATCGCGCGCCATAAGGCGAGCACGAATTCGGCGCGACAGCACATCGTCAACGGTGCTGGCAAGCTCATGGCGCACGGCGTACACCACTTCCGCTTCGGTATAGGGAAGCCCTGCGACGATAGGCTTCATGAGCGACGGATCGGCCTGGATAATGTCACTGACAAAATGGGCTTCAGTACCGTAGCGCTCGCCCAGATGCGCAGACAGACCACCTGAAGCCAGAATGGCCTGCGGGTCATAGCCAGCCGCGCCAAGCAAATACGCAGTTTTCGTTGAGCAGGCCTTCTTACGACCCAGTATTTTGCTGGCCGCGTCGATGGTTTCTTCCGCCATATGACGTGATGTCGTCAGCTTGCCGCCGACGATGGTAATGAGCCCGTCCGCTGAAACCCGGATCTCATGGTTACGCTTCATCTCAACGGTCTTTCCACCCGCCACGCCCACCAGAGGACGGCAACCGGCGATACTTCCCACCACATCTTCCGGGCGCAGATCCGTTTTCAGCGCCGAGTTGGCCCCTTCCAGCAGAAAGTCCAGCTCAGTGCGATTACAGTGAACATCGTTCAGATCGCCCTGATAGTCCTCATCCGTGGTGCCCAGATAGGAGACGTTACCCCAGCGCGTTATGGTCGCGCGTCGGCTGCGTCCGGCAACCGGGATGGTCACCGTGCAATCATTGCGAATCTTCATCCATGGGATCGCGACGTGTACCCCCTTCGCCGGGCGAATATTCAGAGGAGATGCCTCTCCTTTTTTCAACCCGTTCCAGTCACGTAGCCAGACGCCCGTCGCCATAATGACCACCCGCGCCTTAACCTGAATTTCTCGGGCATCGGCATACACAATGGCCCCATTGACTTTGCCGTGCTGGTCACGAGTGGTTTCAATAACTTCGGCATGGTTCGTCACCGTCGCCCCATGAAACGCCGCCGTGCGCACCAGGGCCAGTGTTAATCTGGCATCGTCAACACGGGCATCGAAATACATAAAACCACCGGAGAGTTGTTCCTCTTTCAGCGTAGGGCAGTGCGACAGTACTTCCGCCGGAGTCAATTTTTGGTGAAGGATACCTTCCCGCCATCCGCCGGCGAGATCGTAGGTCCAGAGCAGACTTTCAAACGCCGAAGACATGCGCTTATCAAACACACCATTCTTATCAAGCACCGGAAATAAAAAAGGAAGCCGCTGCACCAGATGGCGAGCGTTCCGGCGCATACGCTGGCGTTCGAGCAAAGAGTGACGCACCAGCCCCAGGTTCCCCTGCTCGATATAACGCAGACCACCGTGCACCATTTTTGATGACTTGGATGACGTCCCCGAAGCGAAATCGCTTTTTTCAATCAGCGCGACCCGATAGCCACGCAGGCTGGCATCCAGCGCCGCATAGGCTCCCGTCACGCCGCCGCCGACAATCAGGATGTCGTAGGTTTCGCTTTCAAGTCGGTCCAGTTGTTCAGGTCGCTGCAGACGCAACGGTTCTGCGCCGTACATTTCACTACGTGTTTTATTGGGCTTTCGCGAAGGGAAAAACTTCATGAGTGGGTACGCTCCTGATTAGCTGAAGTGAAGCTGCTGGCGGCATCTATTTCGAGCGCAATACGCATCTCCCAGCGGTTTATTTTTTGTTCGCGAAGGTCATGACTGATTTTGGGTTCAAACAGGCGCGCTGTTTTCAGCGTGGCGCAGGCATCGGGCAACGAGTCCCACAGCAGCCCATCGGCCCCTGCCAGAAATGCCGCACCACGTAAGCTGGCCCGTGCCGTTTCGGCCATCCGCCGTACGGGGATCCCGCTAACATCAGCCTGGATTTGCAATAACGTCTCGCTATTGGATAACCCGCCCCCAACCACCAGTTCTTGCGCGGGTATGCCGGTTGCCGCTTCATTCGCACGAATACAGGCAGCGACCGAATGCGCAATACCTTCCAGAATGGCGTAAGCCACCTGAGGGCGTGTGGTCGAGATTGAAATACCGTTAAGGGAGGCGCGGGTCTGCGGTTGCAGATGAGGAACACGCAGACCCGTCAATGCCGGAATGAAGCTCACGCCGCCAGAATCACTGGCCTGCGCAGCCAACTCGCTAATTTGTTCGGGCGAGTCAAACCAGTGCAGCTTTTCGCACACCCAGTTCAAAGCCGAACCGGTAGTTGGAACGAAAGTTTCTACAGAGAAGTGTGAACGCCCTTTTTGGCGGCGTGCCGTCATTGTGAGCGTGCTTTCACAACTCTTATTCAGCGTCGGTACCGTCGACCCCATCATCAAATCGACAAAGCTGCCGGTCCCATGCATACAAAAAGCCTGTCCGCGCTCAGTACAACCCAGGCCGATAGCCCCCGCAAACTGATCTCCGGCACAGGCCCGGATCGGGACGCTAATTCCGAGGATATCTTCACGCGTGGTGCCAAAATCATCAGCATCATCATGTAATGATGGCAGCAATGACGCCGGGAAATTCAACGCCTGCAGCCAGGGCAAATGATACTGATGCTCGTTAAGGCAATACGCCCCAGCAGACGTGGCGTTAGTGGGGGTAGTGACACATTTTTTTTCTTGCGCCAGATGCCAGAGTAACCAGCTGTCAACGGTGCCAAACACCAGCGTTCCGGCCTGGTGCGCCTTCTTCACTGCCGATGTGTTGGCGATATGGTATGACGCCCAGAGGTAAGGAGAGCGTATCCCAACCGGCCGGCCGACGAGCGGCAGCAGCTTCGCATCCCATTGTGGGGCAAGTTGCGCCAGTTCATGCGTAAAACGGGCATCCTGCCAAACCATCGCAGGTGCCAGCGCCTTGCCAGTGCCTGCATCCCAGAGCACAGCTGTGGAACGTTGCGTAGCAATCGCCAGCGCCACAATGCGCATCTTGCTACGCTGGGCGTTGGCAATCGCAGTACGACAGACCGCAATGGTGGCCTGTAGTATTTCATCAGCATCTTGTTCAACAACGCCATGGCGCTGGCTACTGACCTGAAGCGGTTGGTATTCCAGGCAGTGGACCTGGCTATTTCGCGCCACCACTGCCGCGCGCGTACCGGATGTCCCTTCATCTATCGCCAGAATTACATCTTCATATTCAATCATTTCGTGCTCCTGTTTGACTCGGGGGCCATCGACTCTGGATAAGACGGCTGTGATGGTGCGAACTGCGGAGCGCCAGGCTCGTTATCCGGCTGGATGGTCGTGCGAGTGGGATCCCACGGGATCGCAAAACAGACGATGCTCGCAAATAGCGGAACGGCGGACATGATCAGGAAAGTTGTTTGCAGACCGTACAGATCGCGGAAGACGGGGAAAATAAACAACCCAAGAGCCGCACCGATTGCGCCAAGCGCCCCCACCACACCGTTGGCACCCGCCCGTAGTTCACTGCGAAAAGAGAGTGATGAAAGGCTTTTCCCATTTGCGCCAGGCCCGCCAGAGTGACAAAGAATAAACAGCGCAGGGACCAGCAAAGAGGCCCACAGCGGCATACTGTCGCTGAACAGTCCCAGCGTGAGCAGTACGAGAAAAGCCACGGCAAAACCGATCGCCGACGAACGACGCAGGCCCAGGCGGCGACCTATAGCGGGCGACAGGAAGCCGCCAATGATACCGAAAACGTTAAAAAACAGTGAACACAATGTTGCGTAGACAAAGTTCTTACCGAACATCGCAGCGCTAATAACCGGTAAATACCAGCCGACACCAAAATATTGTATTGATTGACAGATCTGAACCGTAGAAGCCAGAATCGTACGCGGTAAATAAACACCACGGAATATTAGCAGCACATTTATTGCACCTTTTCCCGCTTGCCCAATGACCGGTTCTTGCTCCGTTTTTGGTGCCAGAATAAAATTCTCACCGTATATTTTATTCATAGCGTTCACGGCCTCAGAAAGACGTGATTTTCTCGCCAGCCATACCGGGCTTTCAACTAAATAACGAAACTGGAAGAACAGGACAATTAGTCCGCATAATGCTGTTACGGCAATAGAATAACGCCAGATAGCATCGCCAACATCCCAGGAATAAAACATCAGCGCCAATGCCAGGTTTAAACACACCGCGACATACCACACCCCTTGCCAGGTGTTTAAACGGCTTTTTAGTTTCACCGGGGTGAACTCCGCTAGCATCGCCATGGCCACGGCAAAATCCATCCCGTAAGAGACGCCAACGAAGAAGCGGCCTATGATAATGGTGCTGAAACTGGAGGACGACATCACCAGCAACGCACCGATCACCGCCATTATTTTGGCAATAATCAGCGGCGGAACACGTCCCCAGCGATCGGCAATCCAGCCGCCGATGGGGTTAAATAATATGGCAACCCACGATGAAAATGAGGTCAGCAGCGCAACTTCGGTCGAGCTCAGATTTAAATTGCGGGTCATTGGGTTTAATCCAGCACTGAGGGCTGAATTTGAAAAAGCATCAAGAAACAGACCACCTAGCGCTAACCACCAAATAACACCGGCTCTGTCATTTATTTTTCCGTGTGAGTCGATGAAATTAATAACATCATCAACACCACGGATTTTTATCGGATTCGAGAATGAGCATGCGGACATGGCTTTCCCCTTCATAATATTTGGAAGAAGGTCGCCATTAGCTAAAAAAATGCAATAAGAGACCATCTTAATTTCACAGATAGTCTCTTATCTAAAATCTGTATTTTTCCACTCTAGAAGGTAACGGAAAGCGTGTCAAAGCGACTTTACCGGTTGACTTTGATTTTGTGATATGTAGCACAATTGTTAACAAATAATTACATTAATAACGTTTGCCGCGGCATTTCTGGCTGATGCCTGCATGCCTCTATGCGATGGCTGGACATTCCCTCAGCGTTAATACCAGATGTATGCTGAGCATACGTCGTTTCCTCGGCGCATCGTTAATGCAAATCCGCAATAAATAGACCTTGAGTATACGATTAGGTTTATCACAAATTACCAGAGTACAAATAAAGTCATTTAATTTCATTAGATTACGATTAACTCCCTTTTCTTGTCGTTATTTTCAACGTTAATTTTTCGTTATGTTGATCACATTAACATCAAAATGATAGTGATCTTAAAATAGGATTTAAATATTGTGGTCAGGCCGCTAGACCACAATAAGAGGATATATCATGAAAAGAAAAACAATGGGATGGATTATCGTTTTTCTTCTATTTATAGTTTACATGCTTAACTATATGGATCGTTCAGCATTGTCGATCACCGCTCCACTCATTGAAAAGGAATTAGGATTTAATGCCGCTGAAATGGGTATGATTTTCAGCGCATTCTTTGTTGGCTACGCGCTGTTTAACTTTATCGGTGGCTGGGCCAGCGACAAGTTTGGTCCTAAGACAGTATTTTTGGTCGCCGCATTACTTTGGTCAGTATTTTGTGGGATGACCAGTTTAGTTACCGGTTTATGGACTATGCTGGCTGTACGCGTATTATTTGGTATGGCCGAAGGACCAGTTAGCGCAGCCGGCAATAAAATCATCAATAACTGGATTTCGCGTAAAGAATCCGCCACTGCGATTGGTATTTTTAGCGCCGGTTCACCGTTAGGTGGTGCAATTTCTGGTCCGGTCGTTGGCCTGTTGGCACTTTCATTAGGCTGGCGTCCGGCATTTGGGATTATCTTCCTGTTTGGTTTAGCCTGGGTCATTCTCTGGTACTTCATTGCCAGTGATAAACCCTCCAAAAGTAAACACCTTGCCCCGGAAGAGCGTGTCGATTTTGAAAACCATGACGACATTATTTTAGCGGATGACGGTAAAGCAATGCCTTCTCTTGGCTACTACATGAAACAGCCGATGGTGTGGGCAACGACGCTGGCCTTCTTTAGCTATAACTACATACTCTTTTTCTTCCTGACCTGGTTTCCAAGCTACCTGAATCACTCATTACATCTTGATATTAAAGAAATTAGCATTGCTACCGTGATCCCATGGGTGATAGGCGCAATCGGTATGGTTCTGGGCGGCGTATGTTCTGATTTTATCTATCGCGTTACAGGAAATGCCCTGCTTTCTCGACGTCTTATTCTCGGCGTGTGCCTGGCTGGTGCGGCGATTTGTGTTGGCGTTTCAGGCACAGTCACCACCATCAGCAGCGCCGTTGGACTGATGTCTGTCTCGCTCTTCCTGCTGTATCTGACCGGGCCAATTTATTGGGCTGTTATTCAGGATGTAGTGCATAAAGATAAAGTCGGTAGCGTCGGCGGAGCCATGCATGGGCTAGCGAATATTTCCGGGATTATTGGCCCACTGGTCACCGGATTCATCGTTCAGTTCAGCGGTAAATATGATTACGCATTCTATCTTGCTGGTGCTATTGCGATTGTTTCCAGCTGCCTGGTATTCGTATTTGTCAAAAATAAAGGATTGAAAGAAAATGAAAGTCAAAGCTGTTTACATCAATAAACCTGGTGAAATTGAAACCCGCTGGGTTGATTATCCTGAAAAGAAAGATAATGAAGTGCTGATTAAAGTTGATGCTGCCGGAATATGTGGTTCTGATATTGGTGCATTTCGCGGAACTAATCCTTTAGTAACCTACCCACGTATTATTGGTCACGAAGTTACGGGCGTGGTTATTAAAGAAGGCAATGGTATGCCGGCCAACATAAAAGAAGGAGACCGCGTAATTGTTGACCCTTATATCTATTGTGGTCACTGTTATCCCTGCTCGGTAGGCAGAACAAATTGTTGTGAGAATCTAAAAGTAATTGGCGTGCATATTGATGGCGCAATGCAGGAGGTGGTTGCTCACCCTGCGCATTTGATTCACAAAATCCCTGATGACGTGGCCTCCGAGATGGCACCACTGGCAGAACCGCTGACCATTGCGTTACATGCGCTACATCGGGCCAAACTTACCGCAGGGGAACATATCGCCATCATTGGGGCGGGTGCGATAGGTCTGATGGCGGCACTTAGCGCATTACGTTATGGCGCGACACCTATCCTGATCGATATCGTGGAAGAAAGACTCCAGTATGCCAAATCGCTGGGCGTCCCGTACGTTATCAATCCCTCGAATACGCAGGTTGTTGACGCGATAAAAGATATTACGCAGGGCACGATGGCCCAGGTCGTGGTTGAAGCCTCTGGCGCAAACAGCGCGATTCGCGAAACACTGGATCTGGCCTCTTTTGCTGGTCGTATTGCCTTCACCGGCTGGCCAAAACAGGAAACATCGTTACCCACCAATCTGATCACGTTTAAGGAACTGGATCTTCGCGGATCCCGCACCAGCGCAGGCGAGTTTGAAGAAGCGTTACAGATGCTTGCAACGCTGAACATCAATCCTGCGGATGTTGTCAGCAAAGTAGTGAGTATTGATGAGGTTCCTGCCGCTGTAAAAGAACTCGATCAATACCCGGAACGCTATCTGAAGATCAATGCGACCTTTCATTAATTTTCCCAGGAGATAAAACAATGGAACAAACCTGGCGTTGGTATGGCCCAAACGATCCCGTGTCGTTGTCCGATGTTCGTCAGGCCGGAGCAACCGGCGTAGTAACAGCGCTTCATCATATTCCAAACGGTGAAATCTGGTCCGTAGAAGAAATTCTCAAACGTAAAGAGATCGTAGAGAAAGCCGGTCTGGTCTGGTCTGTCGTGGAAAGCGTGCCGATTCATGAAGATATCAAGACCCATACAGGGCAATACGATCTCTGGATTAGCAATTACCAGCAGACGCTGCGTAATCTTGCCCAATGTGGCATCTATACCGTGTGTTACAACTTCATGCCGGTTCTGGACTGGACGCGCACAGACCTAGATTATGAATTGCCAGATGGCTCAAAAGCCCTGCGCTTTGACCAGATTGAGTTTGCCGCCTTTGAGCTGCATATTCTCAAACGTCCGGGAGCCGAAGCAGATTACACCGCGGATGAGATAGCTCAAGCGGGTGAGCGTTTCGCCACCATGAGCGAAGAGGACAAAGCGCGACTGACACGAAACATTATTGCCGGTCTGCCAGGCGCCGAAGAAGGTTACACGTTGGACCAATTCCGTCGCCACCTGGCGACTTATCAAAATATCGACAAAGCGGCCCTGCGCGAGCACTTTGCCTTTTTCCTGCGGGCCATCATCCCGGTTGCGGAAGAGATTGGCGTACGTATGGCCGTGCACCCAGACGATCCGCCGCGCCCAATTCTTGGTCTGCCGCGTATTGTCTCCACCATCGAAGATATGCAGTGGATGGTGGAAACCGTCAACAATATGGCGAATGGCTTCACAATGTGTACAGGCTCTTATGGGGTGCGCGCAGACAACGATCTGGTAGATATGATTAAACAGTTCGGCCCACGGATTTACTTTACGCATCTGCGCTCCACGCAACGCGAAGATAATCCCAAAACCTTCCATGAAGCGGCACATCTTTCCGGTGATGTCGATATGTACAACGTGGTGAAAGCGATAGTCGAAGAAGAAGAGCGCCGTAAAAATGAAGGTAACTCTGTCTTGATCCCCATGCGACCAGACCATGGTCACCAGATGCTTGACGATCTGAAAAAGAAAACCAATCCCGGCTATTCCGCTATTGGACGTCTGAAAGGTCTGGCTGAAGTACGTGGTGTTGAGCTGGCTATCCGGCGCGCCTTTTTAAGTTAGTCAGATTATTGCCGCATGGTGTCCATCGCTATGCGGTTTTTCATTCCGTCAGGACCGGTCTTTGATAGCACATCATCAAAGAAGATCTTCAATGACAGGAGGTTGTCATGGAACAAAATCTCGCCAACGCTCAGATTTCCACCCCGCGCCCATTCTGGGATCGTTCACGCCTGGTTTCTCGAATCGTACATCTTGGCTGCGGGGCCTTTCACCGCGCCCACCAGGCACTTTATACCCATCATCTGCTGGAAAGCAGCGACAGCGACTGGGGTATCTGTGAGGTCAACCTGATGCCCGGAAACGATGCCACGCTGATTCAAAATCTAAAGGCGCAGGATCTGCTTTATACCGTTGCCGAGCGTGGGGCGCAAAATACAGAACTTAAAATCATTGGTTCGATGAACGAGGCTCTGCATCCAGAATTTGATGGCAGAGATGCAATTATCCGCGCAATGGCGCGCCCGGAAACCGCCATTATTTCACTGACAATTACCGAGAAAGGTTATTGTACCGATCCCGCCAGCGGCGAACTGGATCTGAATCACCCGTTTATCCAGCATGACATTGTAAACCCGCAGTCACCAAAATCGGCGATTGGCTATATTGTCGAAGCTCTGGCGTTGCGTCGCAAGCAGGGATTAAAGGCCTTTACCGTGCTGTCCTGCGACAACGTGCGAGAAAACGGCCATGTCGCGAAAGCAGCTGTCCTGGGGCTGGCAGCGACCCGCGACCCGCAATTGGCCGACTGGATAGCCGCGCATGTTACGTTTCCTTGTACGATGGTGGACCGCATTGTCCCAGCAGCAACGGATGAGGCATTAGCGCAAATCGCCGGGCAGCTTGGCGTGTACGATCCCTGTGCCATTGCCTGCGAGCCGTTCCGCCAGTGGGTTATCGAAGATAACTTTGTTAATGGTCGTCCGGACTGGGATCGAGTTGGCGCGCAGTTTGTGGAAGACGTAGTGCCGTTTGAAATGATGAAGCTGCGTATGCTCAACGGCAGTCACTCTTTCCTCGCATACCTTGGTTATCTGGGTGGCTACGAGACGATTGCCGATACGATGACAAACACGGCGTATCGCAACGCTGCGCTGGCGTTAATGCTTGATGAACAGGCTCCAACGCTGTCGATGCCTGAAGGTACAGACCTAGCAGGTTATGCGGAGTTGCTGATCGCAAGGTTTAGCAATCCATCGTTGAAGCACCGAACCTGGCAAATTGCGATGGATGGCAGTCAGAAATTACCGCAACGCTTGCTGGACCCCATTCGGCTTCATCTTGAACAAGGAGACAACTACCGTCGCCTGGCTCTGGGCGTTGCAGGCTGGATGCGCTACGTCAGTGGTATAGATGAAAAAGGCAATCCAATTGAAGTGGTCGATCCTTTGGCGGAACAGTTTCGGGCTATTTATCAGCACTATCCGTCAACTGGGGAGCGTGTCAGGGCACTACTGGCAATTGACACCATCTTTGGGCGGGATCTGCGCGATAACACCGACTTTGTTGAGCATGTCACCGCTGCCTGTCAGCAATTGCACAGCTTAGGCGCCCGTGCAGCGGTAGCCGATCTGAGTCATTAACGCTTGTTGTTTCAAAGACCCACGATCTGCCTGACGTAAGCCAGATGTTCCAGCGATTTTTGATAAGCACCGTCAGCATCCGCCTGGCGAATCGCATCCACAATTGCTTTATGTTGCTGATTCATACTGGTTAACACATCCCGGTTGCCGGAACGTTTGTCTAGTCCGGCATACGGGATGTTAACGCGTTGCTCCCACAACATACGCGACATATCGAGCAAGACGCGGTTCTGACTGGCTTCAGATACCGTTAAATGGAATTGCTTATCGAGAGAGTAAAAACCATGGACATTGTTTTCACTAATGGCTTTTTCCATGCTGAGGTGCAGCGCTTCAAGCTGGCTAATAAGCTCATCTTTGCCTGCTTCTGCAGCAAGACGTGCACAATGGCTGTCAACCAACTCTCGCGAATAGAGTATTTCTTCAACCGTATAATCACTGGCAGAATGCTTTTTATCAGTAACAATAACGCCATTACCGGACTGGATGGTGATCCACCCTGAGATCTCAAGCACAATCAACGCTTCTCTGAGCGATGCCCGACTCACGCCAAGTTGCTTCGCCAGTTCACGTTCAGGGGGCAAGAAACTTCCCGGCGGAAAAATACTATCGTTGATGAGCTTAATGATGAGATTGGCTATCTTTTGATAGAGCCGCTCCTGTTTTACCTCAGGAATAACCATGTGCATCCCGTTCCCTTTTGTGTACGATTTTTAACTGATTTATCTTATCATTCCCGGAGTTAAGAAACGCATGCCTGAGTCAGTTCCTTGTAACAGAGGTAAACAAATTCACTCTCCAGATACCAAATCCTGCGCACATGCCCAGGCACTCGACCATGCCCACTGGAAGTTATAGCCACCCAACCAGCCGGTGACGTCCATCACTTCGCCGATAAAGTAGAGCCCTGGCACTTTGCGGGCTTCCATCGTGCGCGATGACAGCTCGTTGGTATCGACGCCGCCCAACGTGACTTCAGCGGTACGATACCCTTCCGTACCGTTCGGCTGCACCCGCCACTCGGTCAGCGTCTCAACCAGCGTTTGCTGATCGCGCACGTTAAGCTGCTTCAGCGAAACATCTGGGATTTGCCCTAACTGCTGCAAGCATTCCACCAGACGCTTTGGCAACTGCATTGCTAAGGTGTTCTTTAAGCTCTGGTTAGGGTGTGCGCTACGTTGTTCGTCGAGAAAGCTCGCCAGGTCAACATCCGGCAACAAATTAATGCTGACAAATTCGCCTGGCTGCCAAAAACTGGAAATCTGCAAAACAGCTGGACCCGAAAGTCCTCGGTGTGTAAAGAGCAGATTTTCACGAAATACGGTGCCGTCTTCGGCGGTGATAACGGAAGAGACCGACACGCCAGAGAGCACCTGAAGCTGCTCCAGCAGTGGCTTATGCAACGTAAAGGGCACCAGTCCCGCGCGCGTTGGCAACACCTTCAGACCAAACTGTTCGGCAATTTTATAACCAAACGGCGTTGCCCCCAGACCCGGCATGGAAAGCCCACCGGAAGCGATAACCAGTTTTTTCGTGCCGACCGTCATGCCGTTCAGTTCGAGGGTGAAACCTTCATCATCCTGCACCACGCTCAGGACTTCGCTCCGTAACCGCATAGTTACGTTACCTTTTTCACACTCGTCTACCAGCATATCGACAATTTGCTGAGCGGAATCATCGCAGAACAGCTGACCCAGCGTTTTTTCGTGCCAGGCAATACCGTGTTTGCCCACCAGGTCGATAAAATCCCACTGCGTATAGCGTGCCAGTGCCGATTTGCAAAAATGGGGGTTTTGGCTCAAATAGGCGGCCGGTTCGACATAAAGATTGGTAAAGTTGCAGCGTCCCCCGCCAGACATGAGAATCTTGCGTCCTGGCTTTTTACCATTATCAATAAGCAGTACTCGACTACCTGCTTGTCCTGCCTGCGCGGCACAAAACATACCCGCTGCGCCAGCGCCTATAATAACGGTATCAAACCTTTCCACGTTGCGATCCTCTCTAAAAAGCGGGTGTGAATTGTAAAGATTCCTCAGTGGTCGCACCAGCACCAAACTACCGATAAAGGGTATTTAACTGAAATATATAGGATAATTCTTTAGTGGTGTAAAACAAAGCAGGAGACAAATCAAAAAAACTCTATATTTCACTTTGCCCGCGCCGCCAAAGTCACTGATAATGCGCCGCGTTCATGTCCTCAAAATGGCGTAACGTCCTATGCTACATTTGTTTGCTGGCCTGGATTTACATACCGGGCTTTTACTATTGCTTGCTCTGGCTTTTGTGCTGTTCTACGAAGCAATTAACGGCTTCCATGACACAGCCAATGCTGTCGCAACCGTGATCTATACCCGTGCAATGCGTTCGCAATTGGCGGTGGTCATGGCTGCGTTGTTCAACTTCTTTGGTGTTTTGCTGGGTGGTCTCAGCGTGGCGTATGCCATCGTGCATATGCTACCAACGGATCTGCTGCTTAATATGGGATCGTCACATGGCCTTGCCATGGTGTTCTCCATGCTGCTGGCGGCAATTATCTGGAACCTGGGTACCTGGTACTTTGGTTTACCTGCATCCAGCTCCCACACGCTGATTGGCGCCATTATCGGTATTGGTTTAACCAATGCACTGATGACCGGCACCTCGGTGGTGGACGCACTTAACATTCCGAAAGTTATCGGTATTTTTGCTTCGCTTATCATCTCGCCAATTGTTGGTCTGGTGGTTGCAGGCGGTCTTATTTTCATTCTGCGTCGTTACTGGAGCGGTACAAAAAAACGTGCCCGTATCCACCTGACGCCAGCAGAACGTGAAAAGAAAGATGGCAAGAAAAAGCCGCCGTTCTGGACCCGTATTGCACTGATCCTCTCCGCTATCGGCGTAGCGTTCTCTCATGGCGCTAACGACGGGCAGAAAGGCATTGGTCTGGTGATGCTGGTGCTGATTGGCGTAGCGCCTGCAGGCTTCGTGGTGAATATGAATGCTTCCGGTTACGAGATTACCCGTACCCGTGATGCAATCAATAACGTCGAAGTCTTCTTCCAGCAGCGCCCTGACCTGCTTAAACAGGCCACAGGCGTAGACCAGCTGATTCCGTCCCCGACGGACGCGGCACCCGCGACGACGACAGAGTTCCATTGCCACCCGGCGAATACCATCAACGCGCTGGAACGTGCGAAAGGTATGCTGGCGAACCTGGAAACCTACGACAAATTAAGCGTCGAACAGCGTGGTCAACTGCGCCGTATTATGCTGTGCATCTCTGATACCACCGATAAAGTGGTTAAGCTGCCTGGCGTAAGCGCTGACGATCAGCGTCTGCTGAAAAAACTGAAAGCTGACATGCTGAGCACCATTGAGTACGCGCCTATCTGGATCATTATGGCCGTCGCATTGGCGCTGGGTATTGGTACGATGATTGGCTGGCGTCGCGTTGCCACCACCATCGGCGAGAAAATCGGTAAGAAAGGCATGACTTATGCCCAGGGGATGTCGGCTCAGATGACCGCCGCAGTCTCTATCGGTCTCGCCAGCTACACCGGTATGCCCGTTTCCACCACCCACGTTCTCTCTTCTTCCGTTGCGGGGACGATGGTTGTTGATGGCGGCGGATTGCAGCGTAAAACGGTAACCAGCATTCTGATGGCCTGGGTCTTCACCCTGCC
>NZ_SZWU01000080.1:93344-94498 GCF_005280935.1 Citrobacter sp. wls757
TGTTGGCATCAGTGCCAGATAATCAGCGCAACCATGCTGATTAGCACCAGGCCGCATAGCGCGCTGGTGAGAATGAACTGACCGCGAACCCGCTCACAGCGGCGAATAAATTCATCATCATGATGATCGCGGTAACGCTGAGCGTAGATATACCACACCAGACGCATCTGCTTGTTCGGTTGCCCATGCGAGGTAAAAAAGCCCCCTCCATCTACATACTGGTAAAGTAATGGATCGCAACCACGAAGTACCACTAACAGTGCGCGTAGCGAAGAAAAATAGCGCGCCATATTAACAATGCAAACGACACATAAAGCCCAGAATAATGCAATGGTGCTTATCATACCTCCTCCCCGGCGACCCGCCCACGGAACTCCTTTCCGGGACTACCGCTCCCCGATACCCTGCCAAACCATTCAATGAAGAGTGCAGCCGAAACCGTTCGTATTAGTATCACGCATCCGAACGCCTCTTTAGATAGTGTAGGAGATTAGTTAATTTTTTTGCCATAAGGTTAATCGCTATCAATGCAATTAACTAAAAAATTTGTTTAACTATTTGGCAAGCAAGGCGGATTGACGGATTATCCTGGTCGCTATAATGTAAGGATAGTCCTTATATGGTACGTTTTTTACGACTGGGCTAGCCCCGCGCACAAGGTTCGCAGGACGCGGATGACGCGGCGGCATATAACGCCAGCAGGCTAGTCATCGACAACTTATGGAAGGAGTAACACTATGGCTTATAAACACATTCTTATCGCGGTTGATCTTTCTCCGGAAAGCAAAGTTCTGGTTGAAAAAGCGGTTTCTATGGCGCGACCTTACAATGCTAAAGTCTCCCTTATCCACGTTGACGTAAACTATTCCGACCTGTACACCGGGCTCATCGACGTGAATCTGGGCGACATGCAGAAACGCATTTCTGAAGAAACCCACCACGCGTTAACCGAGCTGTCCACCAATGCAGGCTACCCTATCACCGAAACCCTGAGCGGTAGCGGCGACCTGGGTCAGGTTCTGGTTGATGCCATCAAAAAATACGACATGGATCTGGTCGTCTGTGGTCACCACCAGGATTTCTGGAGCAAACTGATGTCCTCCGCGCGCCAACTGATCAACACCGTCCACGTCGACATGTTGATTGTTCCGCTG
>NZ_SZWU01000080.1:94643-98537 GCF_005280935.1 Citrobacter sp. wls757
TTAGTACATCAATCCAACAAACAAATCATAATTAGTGTGATCAACTAATTGGATCGAAAACTATCTCTATAATACTCTACCCTTGCGGCCAATAACCGCAGTCTATAACAAAATAAGACTTTTTCGGCGCGTTTAAGCATACGCGTTCATACTTTTCGGGATGGCTTTGAAAGGCGATGGAATATGAATAAAACTGCACCTACGGGCTTGCTGCAGCAACCTCGTCCGTTCTTCATGATCTTCTTTGTGGAATTATGGGAACGATTTGGCTATTACGGCGTACAGGGCATCCTGGCGGTATTTTTTGTTAAGCAGCTCGGATTTTCACAAGAACAGGCATTTGTAACCTTTGGTGCCTTTGCCGCACTGGTTTACGGCCTGATCTCGATCGGCGGCTACGTCGGCGACCACCTGTTAGGCACCAAGCGCACGCTGGTACTCGGTGCCATTGTGCTGGCAATCGGCTACTTCATGACCGGGATGTCGCTGCTTAAGCCGGATCTGATCTTTATTGCTTTGGGTACCATTGCCGTTGGTAACGGGCTATTTAAAGCCAACCCGGCAAGCCTGCTGTCAAAATGCTATCCCCCGAAAGACGCCCGTCTGGACGGTGCTTTCACCCTGTTTTATATGTCGATTAACATCGGTTCGCTGCTGTCACTGTCGCTGGCGCCGGTGATTGCCGATAAGTTTGGCTATGCTGTGACTTACAACCTGTGCGGAGCCGGACTAATCGTCGCGCTGCTGGTCTACTTTGCCTGCCGCGGAATGGTGAAAAATATCGGCTCTGAGCCAGACCATAAACCACTGAATTTCCGTAACCTGCTGTACGTGCTGGCCGGTACGGTAGTGATGGTATTTATCTGCGCCTGGCTGATGCACAACGTGCAGATTGCCAACCTGGTGCTGATCGTCCTGTCGATTGTCGTGACCATCATCTTCTTCCGTCAGGCATTCAAACTGGATAAAACCGGGCGCAACAAGATGTTCGTGGCCTTTATCCTGATGCTGGAAGCGGTGGTGTTCTACGTGCTGTACGCGCAGATGCCGACATCGCTGAACTTCTTTGCGATCAATAACGTACACCATGAAATTCTTGGTTTCGCCATCAACCCGGTGAGCTTCCAGGCGCTGAACCCGTTCTGGGTGGTACTGGCGAGTCCGGTACTGGCCGCAATCTATACCCGTCTGGGCAACAAAGGCAAAGACCTGACCATGCCGATGAAATTTACGCTCGGTATGTTCCTGTGCTCATTGGGCTTCCTGACGGCCGCCGCTGCCGGGATGTGGTTTGCCGATGCACAAGGGCTGACATCGCCGTGGTTTATCGTGCTGGTGTATCTGTTCCAGAGCCTGGGTGAACTGCTGATTAGCGCCCTGGGACTGGCTATGGTCGCCGCTCTCGTGCCACAACACCTGATGGGCTTCATTCTTGGGATGTGGTTCCTGACACAAGCCGCAGCCTTCCTGATGGGGGGTTATGTCGCTACGTTCACCGCCGTACCAGAGAACATCACCGACCCACTGCAAACGCTGCCTATCTATACCAACGTCTTCAGTAAGATTGGCCTTGTCACCCTGGCCGTAACGGTTGTTATGGCGATTATGGTGCCATGGCTGAACCGCATGATTAATACGCCGAGCACCGAGCAATAACCTTCAGTGCCGGATGGCGGCTATTGCCCCTATCCGGTCTACATTCAACATGCCCGGTCGCCTTGCGCTATCGGGCATTTTCACTCACTACCCTTTACGCGCGTCTATCCACTCCTGCACTTCCACCACAAAGGTATCCGGTGCTTTACGGTACATTTTGCGCGCCAAGTCCAGAATCGTATGCTGGCCGAGCGCTTCTTCCATTCGCTGCTGAGCCATGTCCATTACCGAACGCACACCACAAATGCCTTCACAGGCCCACTCGGGTGGATGCTCCTCAAATACCGCCAGCCGCTGGCGAATTTCACGACATTCAAAGATGCGCTTATCGCCATCAATAGCATTCACCACATCCAGCACCGTGATGTGTTCAGCGGGTTTAGCTAACTGGAAACCGCCACCTTTGCCTTCAATGCTGCGCACCAGACCCGCTTTGGACAGACGGGTGAAAATTTTTGCCAGATAGTCATACGGTACGCTTTGCAGTTCGGCTATTTCCCGCACGCTCATATCCCGCGCGTCGCCCTTACTGTCGACCATACACATCAGGCTATGAATGCCGTACTCAACTCCCGAACTGTAGAATGCCATTCTCTTATCTCAGCCAAAATGAATCTGAGTTTATTGTAGCTTTTTCATCTCATTCATACCAGACAGCAAAGTAACCCCTTTTCACAACAGAACTTTAAATGCATATTTATCAAACAGATAATCAAAAAACACCACCCTTTGAGGCAAAAAGAATCTCGATCGCATTGCAATTCCTAACTACGACAAATAAAATCCGAGTAAATAAATCGTAGTCACCAGTGAGAAAACCCCAATGCGTAAACAAATTCTGATCGTGGGCGCCGGCTTTGCCGGTATGTGGGCAGCATTAAGCGCCGCACGACTGGCGGATAAACATCAGCAGACCATTGATATTACAGTAATTGCGCCACAACCGGAGCTGCGTGTCCGCCCACGCTTTTATGAAAGTGCCGTTCATACGCTGGTCGCACCACTGCAACCGTTGTTTGACGTTACCGGCGTCAACTTCCTGCAAGGTCACGTCGAGCAAATCCTCCCGGACTCTAAAGAGGTGAGCTGGAAAGATGCCAACGGTGACACTCATCTGCATCGCTATGACCGCCTGGTGCTCGCCAGCGGAAGTCACGTAAACCGCGATACCGTCGCCGGTGCCGCCGAGCACGCGTTTGACCTCGACCAACTCGAGAGCGCCGCCGTACTGGAGCAGCACATTAACAATCTGGCATTACAACCGGAAAGTGAGGCTCGTAATACTGTGGTGGTCTGTGGTGGTGGTTTCACCGGGATAGAGATGGCGCTGGAATTACCGGGTCGTTTGCGCGAAATATTGGGCGCTGATGCTAAGACCAGAGTTGTCGTAGTTGAACGCGGTGCTCAGCCAGGCGGACGCTGGAGCCAGGAATTACGTGACGTGATTATCGAAGCCTCTGCTGAACTGGGCGTCGAGTGGCTGGTCAATGCGGAAGTAGAGTGCGTAGATGCCTCCGGCGTCACGCTGAAAGATGGGCAGGTGATTGCCTCTCAGACGGTTATCTGGACCGTCGGCGTGCAGGCTAATAGCCTGGCAGCACAGATTAACGCCCCGCGCGATCGGCAGGGCCGTCTGCATGTGAATGCCAATCTGCAGGTTGTGGGTCACGATGATATCTACGCCACTGGCGATGTGGCCTATGCCGCCACCGACGACAAAGGCAACCATGCGTTAATGACCTGTCAGCACGCGATTTTGTTGGGTAAATTTGCCGGTAATAACGCCGCGGCGGACCTGTTGGACGTAACGCCATTGCCATATCGTCAGGAAAACTACGTCACCTGCCTGGATCTTGGTGCCTGGGGTGCGGTGTATAGCGAAGGATGGGATCAACAGGTGAAACTGACGCGCGCAGAAGCGAAGAAGCTGAAGGTGTCGATTGTCAGCGAGCTGATTTACCCACCGAAAGCAGACCGAGCAGTAGCATTTGAGATTGCCGACCCGCTGGCACCGTTTGTTTAATAGGTTATGCCGGATGCGGCTAACGCCTTATCCGGCCTACAAAGACACGCTGTCGTAGGCTTGATAAGCGCAGCACATCAGGCAATTCAGCGCACCAAGCCGGGATGTGGCTAACGCCTTATCCGGCCTACAAACCACACGCTGCCGTAGGCCTGATAAGCGCAGCGCATCAGGCAATTCAGCGCACCATGCCGGATGCGGCTAACGCCTTATCC
>NZ_SZWU01000080.1:98565-107469 GCF_005280935.1 Citrobacter sp. wls757
ACTACAAACCACGCACAGCCGTATGCCTGATAAGCGCAGCGCATCAGGCAGCACAGCGCACCAAGCCGGATGCGGCTAACGCCTTATCCGGCCTACAAACCACACGCTGCCGTAGGCCTGATAAGCTCAGCACATCAGGCAGCACAGCGCACAGATCTACAAACTATGCTGTCCCAGCGTAGATATCAAACCGATGCCCTTTCGTGACTACCGCGTTCGGCGTGGCGACATCCGCCAGCGGCGGCGCGTAATCTGGGCGCTTCACCACCACACGTTTGGTGGCCAACTGACGCGCAGGCTCCAGCAGCCCATCCGCATCTAAATCCGGCCCCACCAATGACTGAAACACCCGCATCTCTTTTTTCACCAGCGCGCTTTTCTGCTTATGTGGAAACATCGGATCGAGGTACACCACCTGCGGGCGCGGCGTGATATCGGTTAACGCTGTCAGACTCGACGCATGGATCAGCTGTAAACGTTCCTGCAGCCACGGACCGATTTCCGGGTCGGCATAGCCGCGCGCCAGGCCATCATCGAGCAGTGCTGCAACCACCGGATTACGTTCCAGCATTCGTACGCGGCAGCCTACCGAGGCCAGTACAAACGCATCGCGCCCCAGCCCTGCGGTTGCATCGACCACATCCGGCAGGTAATCGCCTTTAATGCCAACAGCCTTCGCCACCGCTTCACCGCGTCCACCGCCAAATTTGCGCCGATGGGCCATCGCACCGCCCACGAAATCCACGAAGATACCGCCGAGTTTGGGTTCATCACGTTTGCGCAGTTCCAGATGTTCCGGCGTCATCACCAGCGCCATCAGGTTATCTTCATCGTGTTCCAGTCCCCAGCGGGCGGCAAGAACAGATAAGGCGCCGTCTCCGGCGCCTGTTTCATCTACTAAGCAGATTTTCACGTGAATAATCAGCCTTTGATCCCGTAATGCTCCAGCATTGCATCCAGCTGTGGCTCGCGGCCACGGAAGCGCTTGAACAGCTCCATCGGCTCTTCAGAACCGCCACGGGTGAGAATGTTATCGAGGAACGATTGTCCGGTTTGACGGTTGAAAATCCCTTCATCTTCGAAGCGAGAGAAGGCATCTGCCGCCAGTACGTCTGCCCACAGATAGCTGTAGTAACCCGCTGCGTAGCCACCAGCAAAAATGTGGCTGAAGGCATGCGGGAAGCGGCCCCACGTTGGGCCCGGCACCACGGCGACCTGTTTTTTAATTTCCGCCAGCGTCTCGAGGATTTTAGCCCCTTGCTGCGGGTTAAACTCCGCGTGCAGACGGAAATCAAACAGACCGAACTCCAGTTGACGCAGAATAAACAGCGCTGCCTGGTAGTTTTTCGCCGCCAGCATTTTATCCAGCAGTTCCTTCGGCAGCGGCTCACCGGTCTCAAAGTGACCAGAGATAAACGCCAACGCTTCCGGCTCCCAACACCAGTTCTCCATAAACTGGCTCGGCAGTTCGACCGCATCCCATGGCACACCGTTGATACCGGAAACGCCCGCGGTTTCGACACGGGTCAGCATATGGTGCAGACCGTGGCCGAACTCGTGGAACAGGGTGATCACTTCATCGTGGGTAAACAGCGCAGGTTTACCGTTCACCGGACGGTTAAAGTTACAGGTCAGGTAAGCGACCGGCTTTTGCAATGTGCCGTCTGTCTTGCGCATCTGGCCGACACAGTCGTCCATCCACGCCCCACCGCGTTTATGTTCACGGGCATACAGATCAAGATAGAAGCTGCCGCGCAGCTCGTTGTTTTCGTCGTACAGCTCGAAGAAACGAACTTCCGGATGCCAGACGTCAACATCGGTGCGCTCTTTGGCGGTGATGCCATAAATACGTTTAACCACTTCAAACAGACCGTTAACGGCTTTGTTTTCCGGGAAGTAAGGACGCAGCTGCTCGTCGCTGATGCTGTAGAGGTGCTGTTTTTGTTTCTCGCTGTAGTAAGCGATATCCCACGGCTGTAGCTCATCAACACCAAATTCCGCTTTCGCGAAGGCGCGCAGCTGAGCCAGCTCTTTCTCACCCTGCGGACGGGCACGTTTCGCCAGGTCAGTCAGGAAGTCGAGTACCTGCTGCGGGTTCTCCGCCATTTTGGTAGCCAGAGATTTAAAGGCGTAGCTCTCAAAGCCCAGCAGTTGTGCCAGTTCGTGGCGCAGCGCGAGGATCTCTTCCATTATCGGGCTGTTGTCCCATTTGCCCGCGTTTGGCCCCTGGTCAGATGCGCGCGTGGAGTATGCACGATACATCTCTTCACGCAGCCCCTGGTTATCACAGTAGGTCATCACCGGCAGGTAGCTTGGGATATCCAGGGTTAACAGATAGCCTTCCTGCTCTTTGGCTTCAGCCTGCGCTTTTGCGGCGGCCAGCGCGCTTTCCGGCATCCCGGCAAGTTCCGCTTCGTCGGTCACCAGCTTGGTCCAGCCCATCGTAGCATCGAGGACGTTATTGCTGTACAGGTTGCCAAGCTCAGACAGGCGGGTGGCAATCTCACCATAGCGCTGCTGTTTTTCCTTCGGCAGACCAATACCAGAAAGCTCAAAATCGCGCAGCGCGTTATCAACCGCTTTTTTCTGTGCGGTGTTCAGGGTGGCGTAATGATCGCCATCACGCAGGTCGCGGTACGCTTTGTACAGGCCTTCATGTTGTCCAACCCAGGTGCTGTATTCAGACAGCAGCGGCAGCGTTTGTTCGTAGGCTTCACGCAGTTCCGGGCTGTTTTTCACCGAATTCAGGTGACTAACCGGAGAGAAAATACGCCCCAGCACATCGTCGACTTCTGCCAACGGCTGGCAGAGATTTTCCCAGGTGTACGGCGCGCCCTGCGCAACCACTCGCTCAACATTTTCACGGCAATCGTTCAACGCCTTAGTGACGGCAGGCACAACGTGCTCTGGCTGAATTTTAGAAAACGGCGGCAGTTCGAAGGGAGTCAGCAATGGATTGGTCATTAGCGCGGTCCTGTTGAAAAGAGTGAATGAAGCGCGTATCCGGCGCTGTGCATATTAATTTGTACAATGGGGTTAAGTGTAGAGGATTTCAATGCTAACCGTGATGGAAAGACGCCCGGTGACGCTACGCTTACCGGGCCTGCGGGTAATCTGTGCCGATCTGCTGTAAACTGTGGCAAATCGTCATTTCAGCGGAATTTCATTACCCATGCTCAGTTATCGCCACAGTTATCACGCAGGCAACCACGCCGACGTCCTTAAACACACCGTTCAGAGCCTGATCATTGAATCGCTCAAAGAGAAAGAAAAACCGTTTCTTTATCTGGACACCCATGCTGGTGCTGGCCGTTATCAGCTGAGCAGTGAGCATGCCGAACGCACCGGTGAATACCTGGAAGGAATCGCCCGTATCTGGCAGCAGGACGATTTGCCTGCCGAACTGGAACCCTACATTGGCGTAGTGCAGCACTTCAACCGTAGCGGTCAGTTGCGCTACTACCCTGGCTCTCCGTTAATTGCTCGCCAGCTGCTGCGCGAACAGGACAGTCTGCAATTAACTGAACTGCACCCGAGCGACTTCCCTCTGCTGCGCGGCGAATTCCAGAAAGATGAGCGCGCTCGCGTGGCCAAAGCCGATGGTTATCAGCAGCTGAAAGCAAAATTACCGCCGGTTTCCCGTCGTGGGTTGATCCTTATCGATCCACCCTACGAAATCAAAAGCGACTACCAGGCAGTAGTGACCGGTATTAACGAAGGCTACAAACGTTTCGCGACCGGCACCTATGCGTTGTGGTATCCAGTGGTTCTGCGCCAACAAATCAAGCGCATGATCCACGATCTCGAAGACACCGGCATCCGCAAAATTCTGCAAATTGAGCTGGCAGTACGCCCGGACAGCGATCAGCGCGGCATGACGGCATCCGGCATGATTGTGATTAACCCACCGTGGAAGCTGGAGCAGCAGATGAACAACGTCCTGCCGTGGCTACACAGCAAACTGGTTCCGACAGGAACCGGTCATACTTCCGTAAGCTGGATAGTGCCGGAGTAATCGCAGCCATCGGTGGAACCTTTTAATATCAGGTATACAATCGCGAATATTTTGGCGGATGGCGTAACGCTTCTCCGCCCTACAATGAACATAAAGGAGCGGTCATGACCAAGCACTATGATTACATCGCTATTGGCGGCGGCAGCGGCGGTATTGCCTCCATTAACCGTGCAGCAATGTACGGTCAAAAATGCGCACTGATTGAAGCCAAAGAGTTAGGCGGCACCTGCGTTAACGTTGGCTGCGTACCGAAGAAAGTGATGTGGCATGCCGCACAGGTCCGCGAAGCGATCCACATGTACGGTCCGGATTACGGTTTCGACACCACCATCAATAAGTTCGACTGGGATAAACTGATCGCCACGCGTACCGCTTATATCGATCGTATTCATACCTCGTACGACAACGTGCTGGGCAAAAATAATGTCGATGTGATCAAAGGCTTTGCGCGCTTCGTTGATGCAAAAACCGTTGAAGTGAATGGTGAAATCATCACTGCCGATCATATTTTGATTGCCACTGGTGGTCGCCCGAGTCGCCCGGCTGTCCCTGGCGCGGAATACGGTATTGATTCTAATGGTTTCTTTGAGCTGCCAGCGTTACCAGAACGCGTGGCTGTTGTTGGTGCAGGCTACATTGCCGTTGAGCTGGCTGGTGTGATTAACGGCCTGGGTGCCCAAACGCACCTGTTCGTACGCAAACACGCGCCGCTGCGTAGCTTTGACCCGATGATCGTCGACACGCTGGTTGAGGTAATGAACGCCGAAGGCCCGACTCTGCATACTCACGCGATTCCAAAAGCGGTTGTTAAAAACGCTGACGGCAGCCTGACCCTGCAACTGGAAGATGGTCGTAGCGAAACGGTAGACTGCCTGATTTGGGCGATTGGTCGTGAGCCAGAAACGGACAACTTCAATCTGGCTGTTACCGGCGTGAAAACCAACGAAAAAGGCTACATCGTCGTTGATAAATTCCAGAACACCAGCGTGCCGGGTATTTATGCCGTCGGCGACAATACCGGTGCCGTTGAGCTGACGCCGGTTGCCGTTGCCGCGGGCCGTCGCCTGTCCGAGCGTCTGTTTAACAACAAGCCGGACGAGCATCTGGACTACAACAACATCCCGACCGTGGTCTTCAGCCACCCGCCAATTGGCACCGTGGGCCTGACCGAGCAGCAGGCTCGCGAACAGCACGGCGATGACCAGGTGAAAGTGTATAAATCATCATTTACCGCAATGTATACCGCTGTCACCTCACATCGTCAGCCGTGCCGTATGAAGCTGGTTTGCGTCGGTCCGGAAGAGAAAATTGTCGGTATTCACGGTATTGGTTTTGGAATGGATGAAATGCTGCAAGGCTTCGCGGTCGCGCTGAAAATGGGCGCAACCAAGAAAGACTTTGATAACACCGTTGCGATTCATCCAACGGCGGCAGAAGAATTCGTTACCATGCGTTAAGCAATAAATAAACCGGATGGTGCTTTGCCATCCGGTTTTCTCTTATTTACCCTGCATATATGGCGTATACACGCCGTTTAAGCTTTCGAGGAACGCCACGATATCGTCGATATCTTCCTGCGGCAGTTCTTTACCCACCTGATAACGCAGCATCAGTTTTACCGCACCATCGAGCGTAGGCACATCACCGCGATGGAAATAAGGCGCGGTCAGCGCAACGTTACGCAAGCCCGGGACTTTTTGACGCAGCTTGTCACGTAATTCATTAGTGACGTTCATGCGGCCAATATCTGCGGCAGTGACCTCACCGAAATTAAAGTCCTTTTTCAACCCCAATGGCTCAAATGAGCGCCCGCCTAAAATAATACCGCCATGACAGGTCGCACACTTATTATCTTTAAACAATTGATAGCCATGTTTCTGCTGAGCAGTTAACGCCGCTTCATCGCCGCGTAGCCATTTATCAAACGGCGAATTTGGCGTAATTAGCGTTTTCTCAAACTCAGCAATCGCATCAGTAATATTATCCCCGCTGAATCCCTGCGGATAAACCGCGATAAACTCTTGCTTCAATTGCGGATCTTTATCCAGTTTCTGGATAATTTCATCCCAGGATTTAGACGCCATTTCGATAGGGTTCAACGGCGGGCCGCCTGCCTGCGCCTGCAATGTTGGCGCACGACCATCCCAGAATTGTTCAACGTTGAAGACCGAGTTAAACACCGTCGGCGCATTAATCGGGCCAACGGCGCCGCCTACGCCGATCGACGTTTTCCGGCCATCCACGCCGCCTGCATTCAGGGCGTGGCAATGCGCGCAAGAAATCGTGCTGTCACCTGAAATACGCGGGTCGTGGTAAAGCGTAAAGCCAAGCGCTACTTTGCGGGCATCGGTTGGGATGCTTTCCGGTATCGGTTGTACCGGTTCATTACGATGCTGCGCGGCGGTATCGTTACTGGCGTAATACTGCTCACGCTGTTTCGTAATCCAGCCCAGGATCTCGGCTCGCTCCGTATCGCTGACCTTCCCGGCCCAGTGCAGCGCGGTATATCGCGTTGGCGGCATGGTGTCGTACTGCATCACCCATTCAATTTTATTCAGGTCGCTTTGCGAAACGGGTTTATCTGCGACCAGTGCCGCACGAACGGCTTCAAGATTGAATGATTTGTATCCCAGTTGAATGTCGTAATTCATCAACTGCTTAGCGACAGGAAAAGAAGAATAGAAAGGTAATTCAGCTGAAGGCGTGTGACAATAATCGCATCCTTTTTCGCGTAAAAATCCTAATACCTTATTATTTTCTTCCAGCGTAGAGGCCTGAACATCAGCCTGTTTGCTACGTTGATTATCGTGATACCACACATAACCGGATAATCCAAAATAACAAATCACGATGCCAGCTATGGCAATCGCGGTAAGACGGGTAATGATTTTCATTATTTTACCCTCACCGTTGTGAGTTATTGTGACCCAGAAAAATTAGAATAATTAATGCACAGTCTTTGTCAGACCTGACCATCATAGGAAATAAGGGGATTACTATTTTGATAAGTATCAAGCAATTACATGGGGGAGAACTATCAATAGAATAGCCTGCGCCTATTATAGAGATAAGGCGTTACCTGTCTCTGTTCACACCTCGTTGCAATCGAATGCTCTGAAAATGGAATATATTCAGAGCATGCAGAATTTTGAATTATCCATTATTTTCATTGGGATAGTCTGATTCTTTAAATTTTGCTCAGCATTAAAACGTGATCAACCGCACGCTTTACTCACCCGACACCGAAGCGAATGTCTACGCTTAACTGACGACCGGGCAATAGCCTTCATCTTTCAACGTCCATCGGAGGTCTTTCTCATTATGCTCAACCAGAAACTACCCCACGCCCCTTCTGAAGAAATGACGATCGACATCGATCTGCTTTATGAAATGGATCCGTGCGAGTTAAAGCTGGATGAAATGATTGAGGCGGAGCCTGAGCCGGAGATGATTGAAGGGCTTCCCGCTTCAGATGCGTTAACCCCTGCCGATCGTTATCTCGAACTGTTCGAACACGTCCAGTCATCCAAACTGTTTGCGGATAGTAAAACCTTCCCAGATTGTGCGCCCAAAATGGACCCGCTCGACATTTTAATTCGCTATCGCAAGGTTAAACGCCATCGGGACTTCGATCTGCGACGCTTCGTCGAGAACCATTTCTGGCTCCCGGAAACGCCCTCCAGCGAATACGTTTCTGACCCGGAAAGTTCGCTGAAAGAACATATCGATCAACTGTGGCCGGTGCTGACGCGCGAGCCGCAGGATCACATTCCCTGGTCCTCGCTGCTGGCGTTACCGCAGTCATACATTGTGCCAGGCGGGCGTTTTAGCGAAACCTACTACTGGGATTCCTACTTTACCATGCTGGGTCTGGCAGAGAGCGGCCGCGAAGATCTGCTGAAATGTATGGCAGATAACTTTGCCTGGATGATTGAAAACTATGGTCACATCCCGAACGGCAACCGCACTTACTATCTGAGCCGCTCACAGCCGCCCGTTTTTGCCCTGATGGTGGAGCTGTTTGAAGAAGATGGCGTACGCGGCGCGCGTCGTTACCTTGATCATCTAAAAATGGAGTACGCGTTCTGGATGGATGGCGCCGATTCCCTGGTACTCAACCAGGCCTACCGCCACGTGATCAGAATGTCGGACGGCTCTCTACTTAACCGCTATTGGGACGATCGTGATACGCCGCGCGATGAGTCATGGCTTGAAGACGTCGAGACCGCCAAGCACTCGGGTCGCCCGCCCAATGAAGTGTATCGGGATTTACGCGCGGGCGCGGCTTCTGGCTGGGATTATTCATCGCGCTGGCTGCGCGACGCAGGCCGCCTTGCCAGCATACGCACCACGCAGTTCATCCCAATTGACCTGAACGCATTCCTCTACAAGCTGGAAAGCACTATCGCCAATATTTCCGCGCTGAAAGGTGACAAAGAAACGGAAGCGCTGTTTCGCCAGAAAGCCAGCGATCGTCGTGATGCGGTAAACCGCTATCTCTGGGACGATGAAAACGGCTGCTATCGCGATTACGACTGGCGGCGCGAACAAATGGCCCTGTTTTCTGCCGCCAGTATTGTGCCGCTGTATGTCGGTATGGCAACGCATGAACAAGCCGATCGGCTTGCTAACGCAGTTCGCAGTCGCCTGCTCACGCCCGGTGGCATTTTAGCCACGGAGCATGAAACCGGGGAACAATGGGATAAACCCAACGGCTGGGCGCCGCTGCAGTGGATGGCGATCCAGGGCTTCAAACTGTACGGTGACGACCATCTCGGGGATGAAATTGCCCGTAACTGGTTGAAAACGGTGAATCTCTTTTATCAGGAACACCACAAACTTATCGAAAAATACCACATAGCCGACGCCGCGCCGCGCGAAGGCGGCGG
>NZ_SZWU01000080.1:107509-136535 GCF_005280935.1 Citrobacter sp. wls757
TTGCAGGACGGCTTTGGCTGGACCAATGGCGTGGTGCGCAGACTCATCGGTTTGTATGGCGAACCCTAGCAGCTGACGGTCTGAGTCATCAGGCTTTCAGTTAATCGCATCGTACAGCTCGGCGTGAATTTTCTGCCATTTCTTGTTCTCAGGGCTTGGCTGGGCGCGAACACGCAGCTCGGCCTGCTCAAGATCATATTGCTGACGCGCAACGACCGCAGGCACGGAACAAAAACTTTGCAGATAACTTTTATGCAGCGAAGTGAGCGATGCCCCATTCGACATCGCATGGCTGAGCGTAGTCATAAACTGTCGGCATGGTTTGCTTTCATCCATCTGCGAAGGGTAACGCAGCAGCAGTCTCAACACCTCAGTATTGCCCGCCGAAAACGCCTGCTCCGTCCAGGCCAGCTTCCAGTCCATCCCGCCCTGCAGGAACAGTGACGTCACGCGGATGTCATTGCGATCGATAGCCGCCCGCATGTTAAAGGCATCCCAGGTGATGCCCATTCGGGTCACCGCCTCCCGTGCGCTGGGGGCATCGCGTCGCGGTTCCTCCTGCACAATTTCAACGGATTGTCCGGAAGACGCCTGTGGCGCTGGCGAAGTGAATAACCAGAACGCACCCAGCGAAATCGCCAGCACCATCACGCCGACCGCTACCCACAACATACCGGAAATCAGCTGTTCACGTTCTTCCGCAGTGCGCTTGGCCCGCTTTTCCGGCGGATCAATACTGTCTGCGATTTCATGCTTATCGCCTCCCGCTTGCTCGTCTTTTTGCTTTGCTGTTTCCCAAAACTGGCGGACCATGGCCTCATCAGATTCCAAATACGACGCAGGATTAATGCGCGTACGCCGTTCTTCAAATGCCCGTTGCACAGGATGAGTTATCTGTCGGTACTGGTAGTCCAGCAACATCAGTTGTACCGACGTCAGCGGCTGCTGCGCGATAACGCAGTTACGAGCCAGGCGGCAATCATCCAAAAACATGCGTAGCGTGATGCGCGGCTCAACAAATGACATGAGCACTGAGGTATCGTTAAAAATCTGCGTAAAGTGGCGAACGAATAATTTCTTATCGACGACCATCAGCGCCAACTCGCTAAACATCATACCGTCCAGCGCATCTCGTCCTTCGCCCAACTTTAGCCAGCGACGCAGACGTTCACCACCAAAGTGCTGTTTCAGAAAGCTGTTGAGAGGATGTTGATCCGGCCATACCCGTGCAATCAGAGATTTGAGGGTTAATTCTATTGCGCGAAGTTGACGCTGCGCCCGCATCTGAGCATCCGGCTCCACAGGTGCAATTTCGGTTTGATACTTCAGGATGGGCTGTTGCTGGCGTAATTGTTCCAGAGAAGCCACAAAGCGCAGCGCTGAAATCAGCTGGTTTTCACTGACGTCCTGGCCATTTTCATATTGGGGTACACTCTGTTGAAGATGACGTAGCCGCAGAGTGAACTGGCTCAATTGCGCATCATTCATCTGCAACCGTCTGGCGACAGCCCCCCAGCCGCCCAGATTCAGTCGTGCCTGATCCAGTTGTTCGAGAAACCACCGTGGGTCTTTGCCTTCTGCGGCATGTACGCCTAGCAGCAGTAATATTTCTACCGACGCCTGGCGGATAATCCCCAGACAATGTTCAAAGGGTGTACATGTCGCTTGTAACGCGCTATTGGTCATCATCTTCCCTAAAAGGACCCAAAACGTGCGGCCTCACAATGGTATGTAATTATCTTTTTTAAACGCAACGTTGTGCCGATGTAGACTAGAACACATTCATATAGCAAATAAATAAGTTTTACAGTGACTTCCGCACAATCATTGAAAATTATTCTGGAGATAAGCCTGTGCCTGTACTGCAAACATCACGTCTGCTCTGCCGCCCACTGACAGAAAATGACTGGACGTTCTTCTTAACGCTACAGCAGAACCCAGATGTGATGCGCTTTGTCGCTGACGCACGTACTGAAGAGGAAATACGGACAGCCTTCGACTCCCGCCTGCCTGAATGGTATCCCGGCAGCCCACACTGGCTATGTCTGCTCCTGTGCGATAAGACATCGGGAGCACCGCTTGGCGTGACAGGATACATTCAGGAGAGCAATGAGTGTGCCGAGGTTGGCTTTCTGCTCGCCCCACAGGCGCAGGGTAAAGGGTATGGCGCTGAATCTCTGCATGCCGTGTGTGAATACGCATTTGCCAGCGGCGGTCTGCGGCGACTGACCGCCTGTGTCACCGCAGGAAACGAAGCCTCACGGCGTCTGTTGGAAAAGGTCGGGTTCATTCATGAAGGCACGCTACGCGCAAGCTACTGGCTACATCATACCTGGCACGATGACTGGATTTTTGGTCTGTTAAAACAGGAATATCAGCCGCCCACGGCATAGGTCGTTATGCGGTAAATACTGGCTGTCAGGCAACTAGCGTAACGGCGTGTTTTTTTTAGAATAGGTCTCTTTGCACAGAGACTATTATGCCGCTGCGTTCGACGCATTTCACGCCCGCTTGTATTGCATTTATTAAGCAATGGCAGGGCCTGTCGCTGGAAAAGTATCAGGACAAAAAAGGCATCTGGGTCATTGGCTACGGGCACGAAATCACCGCCAATGAATCCTTTGATACCCCAATTACGGTGATGCAGGCAGAAACATTGCTACTCGCAGATATGAGTATCTGCGAGGCATTCATCCATAAGGAAATGACGCAAATAAAAGACAGGTTTCAGCTGGAAGTATTAATTACGTGGATATTCAGCGTGGGAATTACCCAATTTTGCGCTAAAAATATCTGGCCAGTGTCTATTTCACAGCCAGAAACATTCTGACTGTGAAATATGTTCCTAGTAAATGGTGTTGTTTAACATCATTGCCGCCTGCGTACGGTTTTTTACCTCCAGGCGCTGGTACAACGATTCAAGATGGGCTTTTACCGTTCCGGTACTGATATTTAACAGTCGACCAATTTGTTTATTAGATTCTCCGGCGGCCAGCATGGTCAAAATCTCCCGCTGACGTGCGCTGAGCAATCTGATATTTTGCCCACCGCTTTCGGTAGCGGTTATGCAGTCTCTGGGGATAAACATCATACCCATCGCGACGCTATTGAGGGCCAGCGTAAAGGTTTCCGCGTCAGAATCGCGCGGAACAATGGCCAGCACGTTCAGTTTAGTGACCTCTTGCAACCATTTTTTACGGCAGTCCGTTGCGGTCACCAGCACCTTCACCATCGCAAAGCGCTCTGCTATCTGTTGCAGCAAGCTACAGCAGAACTCAGCATCAAGGTCGCCATCCAATATAACTAATGCCTCGGGTTTATCTTCCAGCGTCAGCCAAAGTTCATCTGCCTGACTGACACCCTGAACATCTACTCCTGGAATACGTTGCTGCAAACTTACATTCATTCCATGAATAAATATTGACTGCCTGTCAAACATTACTACCTGCATTATTTATCTCCATCCGAATAGGATATTAGCCTTAACATGCGGAAGGGTATTACCCATAGGGTAAAATAAGAAGTCACCATTTGGCGGGGGGCCATTTTACCGATAGACGGAGAAGAAAGAAGCAGAAGTTATGAATAGTTACAGCTCAACCCGAAGGATCATACAAAGGAGCAAAAACAGGTTCGAAAATTAGGGAAAGTCTTAATATTCGACGCTCATGATAAGACAATGAATATTAATTAATATGATTTTATATTTTTAGCTAAAAATAAGATATCTACGACAATGGATAAATCTGTTACAAAATACAATCTAGCATTAAGTGCTTATTCAACGCATACCGTGACCTGTTGAATAAGCATCTTATGGGTTTACAGGAACATTCCGCCGGATACCTCGATACGCTGTGCCGTCATCCAGGCCAGTTCATCGCTGAGCAGCGCAGCAATTGCATCGCCGATATCATCCGGCAAACCAACGCGTCCCAGCGCCGTTTGCGATGCAATGTACGCATTCAATTGCGCATTATCCCGCACATTTCCGCCGCTAAAATCCGTTTCTATTGCGCCTGGCGCAATAATATTCGCCGTTATGCCGCGCTCTCCCAGCTCTTTTGCCTGATAACGGGTTAACACTTCCATCGCACCTTTCATGGCTGCGTATGCGCTGTAACCCGGTAGCGCAAAGCGGGCAAGCCCGGTCGAGACATTGAGGATGCGACCACCTTTATTCATCAGCGGTAGCAGGCTCTGCGTCAGGAAAAAGGGGCCCTTAAAATGGATGTTCAAAAGTTGGTCAAATTGCGCTTCAGTAAATGCCGGATACGGTGCGTTAATGCCGATTCCGGCATTGTTCAATAAATAATCAAACACGTTACTTTGCCACTGCGTTTGTAACGTTCCCTGCACCTGTTGAACAAACTGAGGGAATGTAGAAATATCACCGACATTCAACGGTAATGCCACCGCTTTACCGCCAGATTGGCGTATTTCATCCACAACCTGCTGCGCTTCTTTTTCATTGCTGTTCCACGTCAGGATAATACCGATTCCTTTACTCGCTAGCTTCAGCGCCGCGTTTTTACCGAGTCCACGGCCGCCGCCAGTCACCAATGCGATACGTTGCGTCATAAGAAACCTCATTTCAGGTGTTGTGAAGATTGAGACAAAGCTTATTAGGTGATAGAAGAACAATAAATACTGCTAACTGCGCATTACTGTTTCATTTAGAACAACAATAGGGCATGAGAATGGATAAAATTCACGCAATGCAGTTGTTCATCCGCGTCGCAGAACTGGAGAGCTTTTCGCGTGCCGCAGACACCCTCGGACTTCCTAAAGGTAGCGTATCGCGCCAGATCCAGGCTCTGGAAAATCATCTGGGCACGCAGTTGTTGCACCGCACAACACGCCGCGTTCAGCTCACGCAAGACGGCATGATCTATTACGAACGCGCGAAAGATCTGTTGAGTAATCTGGATGAGCTGGATGGGCTGTTCCATCACGATCCGTCCAGCATCAGCGGCAAGCTGCGCGTTGATATGCCGGTCGGTGTAGCAAGAAACCTGGTGATGCCCCGCTTACCGAGCTTTTTGCATCAGTATCCAGGCCTGGAACTCGAACTCAGCAGCAGCGACCGTCTGGTGGATTTGATCCGCGAAGGTTTCGACTGTGTGGTACGCGTGGGTACGCTGAAAGATTCAGGGCTGATTGCGCGCCCGCTGGGGAAACTCACGCAAATTAACTGCGCCAGCCCGCAATACCTCGCCCGCTTTGGTTATCCGGAAAATCTGGAGGATCTTGCCTCGCATGCAGTGGTGCATTACTCGGTCAATTTGGGAACGCGTGCGCAAGGTTTCGAAGTGGCGACAGAAAATGGCACGCAATGGGTTAAAACTGGCGGTATGCTAACTGTGAACAGTACCGAAACCTATCACGCAGCATGCCTTGCCGGTCTGGGCATTATTCAGGTACCGCGCGTTGGCGTGCGTGATGCCCTGCGCGCCGGTACGCTGGTCGAAGTGTTGCCGCAATATCGCGCCGAGCCAATGCCAGTCTCTTTGCTTTATCCGCATCGGCGCAACCTCTCCCGCCGGGTACATCTGTTTATGGAATGGCTGACTGGCGTGATGAAAGACTATGTGGATTAGTCCATTTTTCAGGATGCGCCCCTGAGCAGGCTATAATGTCATGAGTGAACAAAATAAGGACAACCGATCGGATGACGCAGGAACAAGACGCAAAACACCCTACGCCAGAACATAAATCAGCCTCCGCCTCGCCGGAGAAAAACGCTAAAGCGAACCAGGCGCTGAAAACCGCGCTGACCTTCGCCGATAAAATTCAACGCCAGCCCATCATCGCCCATCTTATTCGTGCCGCAGAGCGGTTTAACGATCGTATGGGAAATCAGTTTGGTGCCGCCATTACCTACTTCTCGTTTCTGTCGATGATCCCAATCCTGATGGTGTCGTTTGCCGCCGCGGGTTTTATTCTCGCTTCGCACCCTACGCTGTTGCAGGATATCTTCAGCAAGATTCTGCTGAACGTCAGCGATCCGACGCTCGCCTCTACGCTGAAAAACACCATCAATACCGCCGTTCAGCAGCGTACGACCGTAGGTTTGGTTGGGCTGGGTATCGCACTCTATTCCGGCATTAACTGGATGGGGAACCTGCGCGAAGCGATTCGTGCCCAGTCGCGGGATGTTTGGGAACGTACGCCGCAGGATCAGGAAAAAATTTGGGTCAAATATCTGCGTGATTTTGTTTCCTTGATTGGCTTACTGGTTGCACTGATTGTTACTCTGTCCATTACCTCTATCGCCGGTTCCGCCCAGCAGATGATTATCTCTGCGCTGTATCTCGACGGTATCGAATGGCTGAAGCCCGCCTGGCGACTGATCGGCCTGACCATCTCTATTTTCGCCAACTACCTGCTGTTCTTCTGGATTTTTTGGCGGCTACCGCGTCACCGACCGCGTAAGAAAGCGCTCATACGCGGTACCTTTATCGCGGCGCTGGGGTTTGAAGTCATCAAAATGATCATGACGTATACGCTGCCATCACTGGTGCAGTCGCCGTCGGGCGCGGCATTTGGTTCCGTGCTTGGACTGATGGCGTTCTTCTACTTCTTCGCTCGTCTGACCCTGTTTTGCGCAGCCTGGATTGCCACGGCGGAATACAAAGACGACCCGCGTATGCCGGGGAAAACACACCGCTAATCTTTGTTAACTGGCCGGATGGCGCTGCGCTTATCTGGCCTACGGGAGAGTTTTGTAGGCCGGATAAGCGTAGCGCCATCCGGCAATTATAATGCCGCCTGCTCTCACTGATTTAGTGAATAAATCCAACCCGTAACTTTTATTTAACCAAAAACCAGTTTTATCATCCAAGTTTTAAATTGTGTGAAGCATTTCATGGAAGTGAAATCTCAAGCCTAAAAATTATCCCCTTTTTGCTCCATTTTTGACCGATCTCAAAGTTTGTTACAGATTGAAATGTCTCTTTTGCTGTGCGTAATATGACCTTTCGTTCGGCCAAAAATAAGAAAATATTATGCAAGCAACAGCCACAACACTCGACAACGAACAGGAACACACCCCGGTCAACTCGCGCAATAAAGTTGTCGTCGCCTCGCTCATTGGCACCGCCATTGAGTTCTTCGACTTCTATATTTACGCCACCGCCGCGGTGATCGTGTTCCCGCATATCTTCTTCCCGCAGGGGGATCCGACCGCGGCTACGCTACAGTCCCTCGCCACTTTTGCTATCGCCTTTGTGGCCCGACCAATCGGTTCCGCGGTGTTCGGACATTTCGGCGATCGCGTCGGCCGTAAAGTCACACTGGTTGCTTCACTGCTTACCATGGGGATCTCGACAGTCGTCATTGGCCTGCTGCCGGGCTATGAAACTATCGGCATTTTCGCCCCACTGCTGCTGGCGCTGGCGCGTTTTGGCCAGGGTTTAGGTCTGGGCGGTGAATGGGGCGGCGCAGCGTTGCTGGCGACGGAAAACGCGCCACCACGCAAACGCGCGCTGTACGGATCATTTCCGCAGCTGGGCGCGCCTATCGGTTTCTTCTTCGCCAACGGTACCTTTCTGCTGCTCTCCTGGCTGCTGACCGACGAACAGTTCATGAGCTGGGGCTGGCGCGTACCGTTCATCTTCTCCGCAGTGCTGGTGATTATCGGTCTGTACGTCCGCGTTTCGCTGCATGAATCCCCGGTTTTCGCCAAAGTAGCCGCGGCGAAAAAACAGGTGAAAATCCCGCTAGGTACTCTACTGACAAAACATGTTCGCGTGACGATCCTCGGCACGTTCATCATGCTGGCGACCTATACGCTGTTCTATATCATGACCGTCTATTCGATGACGTTCAGTACCGCCGCAGCGCCTGTAGGGCTTGGCCTGCCGCGTAATGAAGTGTTGTGGATGCTGATGATGGCGGTCATTGGTTTTGGCGTCATGGTGCCGGTGGCGGGCCTGCTGGCCGATGCGTTTGGTCGCCGCAAGAGCATGCTTATCATCACCACGCTGATCATTCTGTTTGCGCTGTTTGCCTTTAAACCGCTGCTCGGCTCTGGCAATCCGGTGCTGGTGTTCGCCTTCCTGTTGCTGGGCTTAAGCCTGATGGGTCTGACATTTGGCCCAATGGGCGCACTGCTTCCGGAGCTGTTCCCGACCGAAGTGCGCTACACGGGGGCGTCGTTCTCGTACAACGTTTCGTCGATTCTCGGCGCATCGGTTGCCCCATACATCGCTGCATGGTTGCAGGCGAATTATGGTCTGGCGGCTGTTGGTACGTATCTGGCATCGATGGCGGCGTTAACGCTGATTGCACTGCTGTTGACCCACGAAACCCGCCATCAGTCGTTGTAATTCTTTTGCCGGATGCGGCGTAACCACCTTATCCGGCCTGGGTTGAACATGAAATCCAGGCCGGATAAACATCCGGCCAGACATCACTTCTTCATCTGCGACAGGATCGTCCGGCACTGATTCGCGTCACCCTCTGACGGCGAAATCAGCGCCAACAAGGCTGCCGCGGGAGTAACTAACGTGGCTAATGCGGCAGCAACCGCACCGCGCGCAATCAGCGGTCCGGCCTTCACGCCAGCCTGCGGATTCTTAAATGTGCCGCGAACATACAGCGGCGAACGCAGAGTAATAATACGAATCCCTTTGCTCTCCGGATCGATGGTTAAATCCAGTTGCTCCGACGCAAAGCTTGCCGTACCAGTGACATTGATGACTGCGTTTTCCGTGTCGAAAGCAAAAATCTGCGGACGCGCCACGCCGTTAACAATATCCAGATTCGCCGCCGCGCAGTTCACCCGCACTTCGTCATCACCAAATATCTGCCCGACAAGATAGTTCCCCAGATTCAAGCCCACAATTTCCATCAGATTCCGGCTGATCAAGCCGTCATTCATCAGCAGTTTCAGGTTGCCATTGCTGTTACCCAGCAGCGCCGCTACCGAGTTTCCACTTCCGCTAAACCGGGCGTCCCCGTTCATTTCACCGAGCGTTTTCTGCATTAGTTCCACATCGGGCATCAGCGCTTTTAGCTTCAGCCGCCGCGCCTGAATATCCGCCTGCCCCCGCATCGGCTTTTTATCCCCTTCCAGATGGATGCTGGAGACAATGCTGCCTCCCGCAAGACCAAATTTCAGCGGTTGCAGGCGCAGGTCAGCATTTTTCAGGATGATATGAGTGGAGAGATCGCTGATCGGCAGGCTACTGCCATGCTCAATACGCCGTCCTTTGAAACGCACGTCAGCGTCCATCACGTTCCATTTATCGGTTTCAAAACGGTCATACGGCAAGACCTTGTCCGCTGGCTGAACGCTCTTCTCACCTTTGCGCTGTTCAGATTGTTTTGCCCGTTCCGCCCCTTTGCCTGAATCCACCCCGATCAGCGGCCCCAAATCGGCCAGCCTCAGCTGGCGTGATTCCACATCGCCCTTCAGCATGGGTCGCGGCTTACCGGTGGTGTAGGCCAGCGTTCCGTGAATATCGCTGTCGCCAATGCGGCCATTGAAATCGCGATAATCAAAAACAGAGGATTTTTCCGGGTCAATTTTCGCCACCAGACGTCCGTCGGTTTCAAACGGCGGCGTATCCGGGAGCAGTACGCCGGTCAAATCGTACAAATCCCCTAGCGAATCTCCCGAGAATTTAAGCCGCAGATCCGCCCCGCCCATATTCATCGGATCGTTTATCGTGCCGATAAACGCTACGCGCGTATTGCCCGAACGGAAATCAGCCTGAATCGGGAAAGGCGTATCTTCGCCACGCAGCGCCAGCATTCCGCCTATTTTTCCGCTACCGCTTAGCGGTTCGCCGTTATATCGCCCTTGCGCTTTCAGCCCAAACACGTAGTCCTCGACGCGGGCGTTGCTCTCTTTACCTTTTGCGCCGGTCACTTCGCTAAAGGGTAACGGTTTCCCCAGCGGATCGACCAGGATCTCAATCTCCGACTTCGTCACCTTATCGTTAATGGCGATACGTCCCTGGTCGAACAGAATGTTATCCAGCCGGAAAGACCATGCTGATGGCGGCGCATCAGGATCGCGGTTTTCGTCCCCAGCTAAGTTAAAGGTCCAGTTATTGTTTTTCTCCGACAGGCGGATCAGCCGCGCATCGGGTTTGACCAGCTTGACCCACGGGAGCCAGACGGTTTTTGTCAGCAGTGCCAGCGGGGCGAGCGTAGCTTCAACACGCGGAAGATGCACCATGGTGACGTCGGGAATGTCCGGCGGGTTGCCGAGGATGATATCTTCAGCATGAACATGTGGCCACGGAACCCAGCTACGCCAGCCTGTTTCCTGCTTCTGGCGTTCCCAAACCACACCCAGGTCACCCCGTATAGCAAAGGGCCGGTTGAGTTCTGTAGAGACTTTCTGGTTGATGGTCGGTTTGAGCCGGTTCCAGTCAAATGTCGCAATCACAATGATGAGTACGACGATCAACAACAAGAAAACCCCTATTACTGAAGTGGTTATTTTACCTGTTCTCGTCATGTCTAACCTCCTTACTTCCTTCCTTGCCTGTCCTAAAGATAGTCCAGCAGGATGAAAAGGAGGTGCACTACGCCCTCATCAAAGCGACAGGATCACCTCTTCAAGCGTATCCAGAGGCACTGGACGAGAGAGAAAATAGCCTTGCGCAGCGAAAGCCGGTGAGTTTTGCACATCGCGCCACTCTTCCAGCGTTTCAACGCCTTCGACAATGACACCGCGGCAATAGCGGTTCATGAGCTGTAATAGTAGTGTGAAGAGATTACGTCCCTCCGGCGTCTTGCGCAGCATGACGAACAGATCCCGCGCCACTTTGATATAGTCATAACTCACTTCACTAAGCGCCGAGAAGTTCGCCATTCCGGTACCAAAGTCATCCAGCCAGAGCGGGCCGAACTCGCACATTGAGGCGAACGACGACCCCTTCGGCAAGCGGATATGTTCCACCAGCTCAAAACGCAGCCACGGCAGGCCTTCAATGATTTTCAGGATTTCGGGATCCTGACGCATCGCAATGAGTGTTGGTCCATCGACATTCACTGAAGCCAGCAGGTTGTTGGCTCTGAAAAAGCCCCCTTTCAGCTCAAGCTGCAGAAGTTGCTCTTTCACTACATCAACACGATGCCGTACAGCCACTTCAGCAAAATAGCGGTCTGGTGCAATACGTTGGGAAGGGTTATCAGGATGGCTCACGACGGTCAGCAGTTCAACGGCCATCAGCCTTCCGTTGGTCTGGTAAATTGGCTGGTAGGTGTAAGCACGCTCGCACTGCAGCCAATAGCGTCTTTCCAGCAAGCTTTCAATACTCGCATCGGGCGTAATGAGCTGCTGGGTAACCTGCTTTATCATCTGAGATGTCCTGTAAATAAGAGTGTGACTGACCGGACTCGTCAAAGGTTATCGGCGCTCAGACGAAGAACTTTACGTTCAGCTGTGCGCAAAAATAAAAACTAAGCGGCAAAAACAACGCAGAACACGTGCTGGCTCAAAAAAATAATGGAACGATGTTTTAATATAGTTGACCACTTAACACCCACAGCGCACACTAACGCTAATTTTTTTCAGAGCAGGTTACGACTATGTCCAGAAAGATTGCCGTGATTGGCGAATGCATGATTGAGCTGTCACAGAAAGGCGCTGACGTTCAGCGCGGATTCGGTGGCGACACGTTGAATACATCCGTTTATATCGCCCGTCAGGTCGATGCGGCGGCACTTTCCGTACACTATGTGACTGCACTGGGTACCGACAGTTTTAGCCAACAAATGCTGGAGTCCTGGCAGGGTGAAAACGTAGATACCTCATTAACCCAACGCATGGAAAACCGCCTGCCGGGTCTCTACTACATTGAGACCGACAGCACTGGCGAGCGCACCTTCTATTACTGGCGTAATGAAGCCGCCGCAAAATTCTGGCTGGAGAGCGAGCAGTCTGCCGCGATTTGCGAAGAACTGGCGACATTTGACTACTTGTATCTGAGCGGAATCAGTCTGGCGATTTTAAGCCCGGCAAGCCGTGACAAGCTGCTGTCATTGCTGCGTGAATGCCGTGCCAACGGCGGAAAGGTCATTTTTGACAATAACTACCGCCCACGTCTTTGGAGCAGCAAAGAAGAAACCCAGCAGGTGTATCAGCAGATGTTGGAATGCACCAATATCGCATTCCTGACGCTGGACGATGAAGACGCACTGTGGGGTGAAAAACCCGTTGCCGAGGTGATTGCCCGTACTCACGCAGCTGGCGTTCAGGAAGTGGTAGTGAAGCGCGGCGCAGACTCTTGCCTGGTTTCCATTGCAGGCGAAGAACTGATCGACGTTCCGGCCGTTAAATTGCCGAAAGAGAAAGTGATCGATACCACTGCGGCCGGAGACTCCTTCAGCGCCGGGTATCTGGCGGTCCGTCTGACCGGTGGCGATGCCGCCGAAGCCGCAAAACGCGGCCACCTGACGGCAAGCACCGTCATTCAGCATCGTGGGGCGATTATCCCCCGCGACGCCATGCCGCAATAATTTATTGTTCCTGTAGGCCGGATAAGGCGTTAACGCCGCATCCGGCACTGGGTAAGCCGGGAGCGCTTCACTTTCCCGGCTTACAGGTTACGATACCCTTTACTGTACAGGCGGGATATCCGTCACTTCAGGGTGTGATTCATCCGTTTCAACAGACGTTGCCGCTGCGGTAACGGGCGCCATAATGCTATCCCACGTCGCCTGCAGATCCTTCATATTGAATTCAGGTTCACCCTTCGGCTGCAGCAGAATTAACGCCATATCTTGCGACAGCTGCTGACGCAGGTCCTGATTCAGCATCTCAACGCTCAGGCTGTTGAGGAAGCTCTGGCGTAAACGCTGGTACTGTTCAGGCGCAATATCCACCACCTGATTTTGCAGCGAGCGCAAACGCTGGCTGATCAAAATATCGGTATCGGTACGACCATAGGTGGCAAACAGCTTCTGCAGTTCAAGATTCTTTTGCGCTACCAACGCATTGAACTCTTCTTCCGGCAGTCCCTTATCACGCACTTTCGCCAGCTCACGCGCAACCGTACCCAGATTGGCGTTCAGCTTATCGTTCGGCGACTCAACGTTAATCGCGCACTGCGCGCGCAGGAACAGCACCCGGCAGTCAAATCCGAGGCCAATGTCTTTGGCATTGTTTTTGGTTAGCTCTTGCTGAATGTGCCAGAACAGCGCCTCACGGGCTAAATCAGCGCGCCAGTAACGTAACAGCGCGGCAGATTCACGGATCGGCTGCCACGGCGTATCCCACATAATAGACAGGCGATCCTGGCGTACCGCATCGGTCATAATACTCACGGCTTCTGCTCGCAGCGGAGAGAGCGTGGGAACCGGTGCAGGCGTTTCGCGTTTTCCTTTTAACTCGCCAAAGGTTTTATTGATTTGCTCAGCTACGCTGCGTGCATCAACGTTACCGACGATGATCAGCGTCATCGCGTCCGGGGTATACCATTTCTGGTAGAAAGACTGAATTTTCGACGCGTCTACCGGCGTTTTCAGCGGATCGGCGGGATCGTGCCCCAACAGGGTCGATCCCTTCAGACGGTAACGCCACCACCCTTCTTTGGTATCTGACGGCCAGGTTGCAACCATGTCTTCGCTATTCAGCGCATGATTGACCGTTTCAGAGGTGATGCTCAGTTTACCGGAGATATTTGCCAGATAAGAAAGTGACTCTTTCAGTAGGTCGTTACGGCTGTTAGGCAGACTGAGGTTATACAGCGTTGAATCATAGGAAACGATAACCGGCGGCATGGGACGTTTGGGATCGAACCCCTGCTGCCACAGTGAACGGGCTTGCGTGGCATCGAGGCCACCGCTTTGCGTCAGCGCGATACGCGGGATCGCATGGCTGAAACCACTCTGTTGCGCACTTTCGGTGAGTGAACCGGTATTGACCAGCAGGCGAACCTCAATACGGTCGCTCGGACGCTGGGGAGTGGCTAACACTTGCCACTGTAAACCATTTGCCAGCGTGCCCTGTTGCCACGCTGGATCAGGCTGGAGCGCATCTGCCTGCACATAGCCGGCAGTGGCCATCATCAGCAAGCCGCCCGCTAAAAGTCGAATTTTTGTGCCCTGCATGTGAACCCCTGATCAACTATCCTGGAAATAAAAAGACAGCCCTCGAAAGGACTCTCTGAATATGACGTTAAAAACACTTCGTGTTAGACCGCGAGAACATAAAAATGTCACGGAAGAAGTGAAAAAATCCCGAGCCGCCGAATCGACGGTTTCAGGCACAGGGGGTAATTATGCGCAAACGCCCGCAGTCCTGGAAGGGACTACGGGCATAAGTGACGAGATTAAGAGGATAAATCGTGCGTTTTGCCATCCGGCGCACGATTATTCAGCGTGTCATCCAGCTTTTTGGTATCCAATTCTTTCACCCATTTAGCCACAACGACAGTTGCAACACCGTTACCAATCAGGTTGGTCAGCGCACGGGCTTCAGACATGAAGCGGTCAATACCAAGAATCAGTGCCAGGCCTGCAACCGGTAAATGCCCCACCGCAGAGATAGTCGCGGCCAGAACAATGAAGCCACTCCCGGTCACACCCGCTGCACCTTTTGAGGAGAGCAGGAGCACCACCAACAGGGTTATCTGATGGAAGATATCCATGTGGCTGTTGGTCGCCTGAGCGATAAACACCGCCGCCATCGTCAGATAGATTGATGTCCCATCAAGGTTAAACGAGTAGCCCGTGGGTATAACCAATCCGACAACCGACTTCCGGCAGCCCAGTTTTTCCATCTTATCGAGCATACGCGGCAGCGCAGACTCGGAAGAAGAAGTACCCAGAACGATCAGCAGCTCTTCACGGATATAGCGGATGAATTTAAAGATACTGAAGCCGGTTGCGCGCGCAATTGAACCCAGCACCAGCACCACAAACAGAATACAGGTAATGTAGAAGCAGATGATTAGCTGACCCAGTTGCACCAGCGTTCCGACGCCATATTTACCGATGGTAAAGGCCATAGCACCGAAAGCACCGATAGGAGCCAGGCGCATGATCATATTGATGATGCCGAAAATAACCTGCGAGAAACTTTCAATCACGTTGAAAATCATCTGGCCCTTGCTGCCCAGACGATGCAGCGCAAAACCAAACATTACTGCAAACAGCAATACCTGCAGGATGTTACCGCTGGCAAACGCGCCAATGACGCTCGCCGGGATAATATCCATCAGGAAACCTACGATCCCCTGGTCTTTTGCCTGTTCGGCGTAAATCGCAACCGCTTTGGCATCCAGCGTCGCCGGATCGACGTTCATCCCGGCACCGGGTTGCACCACGTTAACAATGATAAGACCGATGATCAGCGCAATCGTACTGACCACTTCAAAATAAAGCAGTGCAACCGCACCGGTGCGGCCTACGGCTTTCATACTTTCCATGCCTGCAATGCCGGTAACGACAGTACAGAAGATGACAGGTGCGATGACCATCTTGATGAGCTTAACGAAGGCATCACCAAGCGGTTTCATTTGGGCGCCTAATTCAGGGTAGTAATGGCCAAGGAGAATACCAATGGCAATCGCTGTCAGGACCTGAAAGTAAAGGCTTTTGAATATAGAGGTTTTCATAGGGTGTCCTTAAAGTAAAAACCACAGGTCTTGTAAGGTTTTGTTTAACCTGCGGCCTTAAAGTAACACCCACACAACTTGACAGAAATGTACCTGGATCATAATTGATACAAAAATGTTAAAAATTTTGAGCTGGCTCGCACAAGCGAGACCTTTTTTAACTTTTGTAATCAGCGCTTTCCGGCGCCAGATAACGTTCTTCGAAGATATTTGCCGGAACCGGTCTGGCAAACAGGAACCCTTGTGCCACTTCCACCCCGGCTTGTGATAGCCATTCACGCTGCGCTTCGGTTTCGACACCTTCGGCGATCATCTGCAAATTAAGGCTGTGGGCCAACTGAATGATGGCGGAGATCATGCTGCAATCCTCAGGTACTCCGTCGACAAACATCTTATCGATTTTGAGGACATCCACCGGTAGCGACTTCATGTGCTGCAGCTGTCGCAGGCCCGCATACCCCATGCCAAAGTCATCCAGTGCGATACGTACTCCCGCATTACGCAATGGGCGCAAAATGACCACCGCGGCGTGGGGATCATCGATATGTCGGCTTTCAGTCACTTCCAGGATCAACGTACCAGGCTTGATACGATAGCGGTTTAACAACTCCAGCAGGTCCGAGACCATACTCGGGTGCATCAGCTGTAGTGCGGACAAATTCACCGACAGCGGCAGCATCAGACCCCGTTCCTGCCACGCTGACAGCTGGCGACACGTCTCTTCCAACACCCAGTAACCAACCGTCACCATCAGGCCGCAGGACTCAATCCTGTCGATTAACCCTTCGGGCAGCTCCCAGCTTCCATCCGGCTGCTGCATCCGCAATAATGCTTCTGCGCTCAATACCTTACCGCTGGACATTTCCACCTGCGGCTGCATCCAAAGCGCGAACTGCTGGTTATCCAGCGCGCTGAGAATATCGTTCTCTTCCGTCAAACGCTGCTGCGCCTCTTCCATCTGTAACGGATCAAAGAACTGAATTTGATTTTTACCCTTATGGCGCGAGGTTAACACGGCCGACAGGGCGCGGCGGTAAAGCTGTTCTGCGGTCAAATCACCATAGAACATCGCTACCCCAATGTTGCAGGTAGGACGCAGTTGAATACCCTGAATAGGTAATCGCTCGTTAACGATAGTGAGTACTTGCTGACCTAGAGTAATAGCGTGCCAGGGTTCTTTTACGCCATGGGCGATGATGGCGAAGTCATAGCCACTCACCTGGGAAAGCACCATCCTGGGGGCTAATACCGATTTGAGTTTTTCGACCAGCGTAAGCAACAGGATTTCCCGCTGAGTTTCAGTTAACACACCCGCGGTATCACGTAAGGTTTCGCAGGTGACAATCATCAGCGCCGTCGTCTGCTGGCGGGTAACAACCTGCTCCAGCAACCCCATTAAAAACGACTTATTGGGCAGTTCAGAAACCGGGAAACGCATTGCAAAGTCGCTTTGCTCTTCGCTATGTCGCTGAATCAACTGCTGATTAAGATTGTAGCTACGCACCAGCATACCAATCTCATCATCCTGATGTAGACGCGGCAATGCCAGTTGATAGCCAATCAGATCCTGCTGTTGGATGTCGTTCAGCTCACGAGCAATTTTACGTAAGGGGTGCACAATCAAGCGGTTAATGCACCAGGAGATGGCGACGGTCAGTATTAACGACAAAAGTAAGTAAATGGTCACTAACGTAGAGAGCGTACTCATCACGAATTTGTACATGCGGTACGAATCCGCCTGCAGCACCAGATACGCCAGCGGTTGCGGGTTAGCTGAACGCTCAAGAGAATAGATCGGCAGCGAAATTTGTACCGGAAGCTCAAACAGGCGAGTCACCGTAACAGGAACGGGGCGTTCAGGGATAAAGCTCATCCGCAACGCCTGAAACTGATTGGGCAGCACCACATCGGCGCGACTGACTACACCCGCTGGCCGAATACTTTTTAAAATGGCTTCCGCTTCGGGAATATCCCCTTTCAGGATAGTGTCCGACAGAGGCTCACGGACGGAGCGAGCGATACTTTCCAGTTGCGTAGCCGTGTTATAGCGGTTTTGCTGGACCAGATGGAACAACAAAACGGTGCAAAAAATAAAAACGAACACCATAACAACGGCCGCAACCATTGCCATCTGCTTAATTGTTAACGAGCGACTGACACGCAAACTGACTCTCCACGGATAGACGAAACTGCCGTCAGAGTATACCCGATCGTAGCGGTATTAAGAGAGGCGGTATCTGAAAACTTCCCAGCGTGCATTATCGCGACAGGATAGGCACCTGGCGACGAGATTTATCTGCATTTAAGCCGAAAAAGGCCGCAAGGTCGCCCCCTGCGGCCTGGTTCGGGCGCATGTTGCCATCACGGCAGGCAGACGCCTACAAAGCGCATTACTTTCTGTTACGCAGCCAGCTCACAATCAGGCTGGCAATGGTGCCAGCGATGATGGGAGCCGCTAAATCGTGCCAGAAGGCCACGCCTAACTGTGCGAGCGTCATATAGCCGCCTGTGTTGCAATGGCAACTGTTCACGGCTATCCTTGAGTTGTTCAGGTTCAAGTCAGCCCCCGTTTTGTTGCCAGGTTTATACCGAACAACGTGCGGGGGTTTTCTCTTTCCAGCAACCGATGCCGCCGGGGATCAAGCCCCCGCAACATTGCGCCTCACCGGGAATTCCCGGCTTGCCGCTGATTCTACGGCAGCCCACTTGCCATATCACTGCGCAATATTGCGCTCTGCGTAGCGCCTCGCAATTCACCCATTTTCTCACCAGCACGCTGGAAAGATTCTTTCCAGTTGGCAACATTTCTGCCGACCATTAGTTCAGACAAAAACATAACACATTGATATCTATCAGTTCATTTTCTGGCACAGCGATTGCTATTTGACTGTGAGCTGTTCTGTTCCGAATTAAAGGAGATATCATGTCTGACTGTCGTACTTACGGATTCAACACCCAGATCGTTCACGCGGGGCAACAACCCGACCCTTCAACTGGCGCGCTTAGTACGCCTATTTTCCAGACCTCAACGTTTGTTTTTGACAGCGCCGAACAAGGTGCCGCCCGCTTTGCGCTCGAAGAGTCCGGGTACATTTACACCCGCTTGGGTAACCCCACCACCGATGCGCTGGAGAAAAAGCTGGCGGTACTGGAAAGAGGTGAAGCCGGGTTGGCAACCGCGTCCGGTATTTCTGCTATCACCACAACGCTGTTGACGCTTTGCCAGCAGGGTGACCATATCGTTTCCGCCAGCGCTATTTACGGCTGCACCCACGCGTTTTTGTCGCACAGCATGCCGAAGTTTGGGATTAACGTCAGCTTTGTCGACGCGGCAAAGCCTGAAGAAATCCGCGCCGCCATGCGACCAGAAACCAAAGTTGTGTATATCGAAACGCCCGCCAACCCAACGCTGTCGCTGGTCGACATTGAAACGGTTGCCGGTATCGCCCATCAACAGGGCGCATTGCTGGTGGTGGATAACACCTTTATGTCGCCGTACTGTCAGCAGCCTTTGCAACTGGGCGCAGACATCGTGGTTCACAGCGTCACCAAATATATCAACGGTCACGGGGATGTGATTGGCGGCATCATTGTTGGTAAGCAGGAGTTTATCGACCAGGCGCGGTTTGTAGGCCTGAAAGATATCACCGGCGGCTGTATGAGTCCTTTCAATGCGTGGTTAACACTGCGCGGCGTTAAAACACTGGGCATTCGTATGGAACGCCACTGTGAAAATGCGCTGAAAATCGCCCGCTTCCTCGAAGGGCATCCATCTATTACTCGGGTGTATTATCCTGGCCTAACTTCGCATCCACAGTATGAGCTGGGCCAGCGGCAAATGAGCCTGCCAGGTGGAATTATCAGCTTCGAAATCGCCGGCGGCCTCGAGGCTGGTAGGCGGATGATCAATTCTGTAGAATTGTGCCTCCTCGCGGTCAGTCTCGGTGATACCGAAACCCTCATTCAGCACCCAGCGTCTATGACACATTCGCCCGTTGCACCTGAGGAACGGCTCAAAGCAGGTATTACCGACGGGCTTATCCGTCTTTCTGTGGGTCTTGAAGATCCAGAAGATATTATTAACGACCTTGAACACGCCATCAGAAAGGCAACATTCTGACCAATATGGCCTGAACCGACGTCGTTCGGTTCAGGTTGTTGAGAATCAAGGCACAACAGTCTGGCAATACACGCGATCCTCTTTCGGGGAGAACGTGTATTTTGGGCAGGGGGTTCTATGCAGGACAACACATTACAATTAAGCAACAATACAGCAACCGCCGTACCATTCTCAAAAAAAATACCGTTTACGAAATACGATTTTGGCTGGGTATTACTGTGTATCGGCATGGCCATTGGTGCCGGAACGGTACTAATGCCGGTACAAATTGGCTTAACAGGCATTTGGGTATTTATCGTTGCCTTTATTATTGCTTATCCGGCAACTTATATTGTGCAGGATATTTATTTAAAAACATTATCAGAAAGCGAAACCTGCAATGACTACACTGATATTATAAGTCATTACCTGGGAAAAAACTGGGGCGTATTTCTTGGCGTCATCTATTTTCTGATGATTATTCACGGCATATTTATTTATTCTTTATCCGTGGTTTTTGACAGCGCCTCATATATTAAAACCTTCGGCTTGACCGAGGCCGATCTTTCACAATCGATAATCTACAAAGTGGCCATTTTTGCCGTGCTGGTCGCCATTGCTTCCGGGGGAGAAAAACTGCTGTTCAAAATCTCCGGCCCGATGGTGGTGGTCAAAGTGGGTATCATCATCGTATTTGGTTTTGCGATGGTTCCGCACTGGAACTTCGCTAATATCAGCGCCTTCCCTGAAGCATCGGTCTTCTTTCGTGATGTACTGCTAACCATCCCGTTCTGCTTCTTCTCAGCGGTGTTTATTCAGGTGTTGAACCCAATGAACATCGCCTACCGCAAACGGGTGGCGGACCGGGTGCTGGCTACGCGTATGGCAATCCGTACGCATCGCATCAGTTACATTACTCTGATTGCTGTCATTCTGTTTTTCTCCTTCTCTTTTACCTTTTCCATTAGCCATGAAGAGGCCGTTTCGGCTTTCGAACAAAATATTTCAGCACTGGCGCTGGCGGCTCAGGTCATTCCTGGGCAGATTATTCATATCACCTCAACGGTATTAAATATCTTCGCCGTATTAACCGCGTTCTTTGGTATTTATCTGGGATTCCACGAAGCGATCAAAGGTATTATTCTCAACGTTCTGAGCCGCGTCATTGACATTGAGAAAATTAATCCGTTGGTGCTTACGCTGGGTATTTGCACCTTTATTGTTATCACCCTGGTCATTTGGGTGTCATTTCGCGTATCGGTACTAGTGTTCTTCCAGTTAGGTAGTCCGCTTTACGGGATTGTGTCGTGTATTATTCCGTTCTTCCTGATCTATAAAGTAACGCAACTGGAAAAACTGCGCGGACTGAAAACCTGGTTGATCCTGCTGTACGGAATTCTGCTGTGCCTGTCGCCCTTATTGAAGCTGATTGAATAACCCACGTATATCGCGCCGTCAGACGCTGGCGGCGCTTAACTCACACTCTCCAGCTGATAGCCGCGAATTTTATTCAGCACCGTGGTGTGCGACACGCCCAGCGCTTTGGCGATATGCCGTGACGACACATTATCTTCCACCATCTGTTCAATGAGCTGGCGTTCAGCACACAGAACCTGCTCTTTAAAAGGACGTTCTGTCGGGCCCCGCTCAACGGCAGGCAAATTCACCATCCCTAATTCTTCCCGCGTAATAACATCGGATTCCGCCATCAGCATCAGGCGAATAATGGTATTTTCCAGTTCGCGCACGTTTCCCGGCCAGGTGTGATGGTGCAGGGCATCAAAACAGGCTTTATCCAGAATGATCCGCCGCTGGAATTCCTTCGCGTATTTCTGCACAAAGTGGCGAATCAGCAGGCTGATATCCTGTGGACGCTCGCGCAAAGGTGGAATGGTCAGTGAAAGCACGTTGATGCGGTAATAGAGATCGGCGCGCAGCAGACGTTGTTCTACCATCTCTTCCAGATTGGCATTGGTTGCCACAATAATACGCACATTGACCGGAATAATATGCGCTCCGCCAACGCGCCGAATCCCGCCATCCTGAAGCACGCGCAGGAGTTTAGCCTGTAAGCTCAGCGACATTTCGCCAAACTCATCGAGAAAAAGGGTGCCTTTATCGGCCATTTCAAACAGCCCTTTTTTGCCTTTACAATCCGCGCCGCTGAAAGCCCCTTTCTCATAGCCAAAGAATTCACTCTCCATTAGCGACTCAGGTAGCGCAGAGCAGTTGACCGGAATAAACGGATAAAAACGTCGCTGCCCGGAATTATGGATAGCCCGGGCCAGCAGCTCTTTACCGGTCCCCGTATCGCCACGGATCAGAACGGTATATTTGCTGTCGGCAATTTTTATCGCCTTTTCGATAAGCGCGTGCATGCTCTGGCTGCTGCAAATAATGTCAGAGAAATAGCGCGGGCGTTCCGGTTCCGGCGTTGACAGCTCACTTATCTCCTCACAGAGGTAAGCGACATGAATAATATCGGCGCGCTGGCTTAAACAGGATTGCACACAGGAAATATCCTGTAGCTGGCGGCACCAGGATTTAATCAGGATCCGCCCAGGCGTGACTTTCATGGAGATGATATTGATATCACAGCAGGAAAACTCCTTCAGGACATCCTCAACCATCGACAGACGATCAATTGTTTTAATATCCCAGCGTATCGTGACCACATTTGCTCCTGGTAGTTAGCAACTGCGAAATAGATATTTTTGTGACTAGAGGGAATCTGACTACATTCTAGACGCTGTGGAATAATGTTCTGCCAAAGGACTCACATTGTGGACGTAAAGAGAAAATATAAAAAAACCGGAGCACAAGGCTCCGGTTATCGGGTCATAACCCAGGTTTATTGCTGTGGGTTTTCATCCTGGTCAACGGCAAAACAAGCCACCAGTTGACCGCCGTAATCTTTCAACTGCGGCTGAAGCTGGGTACACGGACCAAAGCGACGACGGCAGCGGGCGTTAAACGCGCAGCCCGGCGGCGGATTCAGCGGGCTTGGCAGTTCACCGGTCAGCTTGATACGCTCACGGCGATCGTCCGGGTTCAGACGCGGCGTTGCGGAGAGCAGCGCTTGCGTGTACGGATGACGCGGATTATTGAAGATTTGGTCCTTCGTCCCTTTCTCCACGCAGCGGCCTAAATACATCACCATCACTTCATCGGCAATGTGCTCGACCACCGACAGGTCGTGCGAGATAAAGACGTATGACAGCCCCAGTTCCTGCTGCAAATCCATCATCAGATTCAGCACCTGCGCACGCACCGAGACGTCCAGCGCTGAGACCGGTTCATCGGCAATCACCACGTCCGGGTCAAGCATCAGACCGCGAGCGATGGCAATACGCTGACGCTGACCGCCGGAGAACATATGCGGATAGCGGTCGTAGTGTTCGGTTTTCAGCCCCACTTTCGCCATCATCGCCAGCGCTTTTTCACGACGCTCCTCTTTGCTGAGCGTGGAGTTGATCAGCAGCGGCTCTTCCAGAATCTGCCCCACTTTCTTACGCGGGTTCAGGGAACCGTACGGGTTCTGGAATACAATCTGGATTTTCTGCCGACGCAGCTTTTGCGCCTGCGGGTCGTGCTTAAGCAGATCCTGTCCCTGGTAATACAGCTCACCGCCGGTCGGGACTTCAATCATCGTCAGCAGGCGGCCAAGGGTGGATTTCCCACAGCCCGACTCGCCTACCACCGCCAGCGTTTTACCACGCTCTAAGGTAAAGGAGACGCCGTCCAGCGCTTTCACCAGGCGCTCCGGGGCGAACATGCCCTTTTTCACCGGGTAGTGTTTTTTCAGATCAATAGCCTGCAACAGCGGCTGTGACAAAGTGGCCTTTTGCGTACTCATAGCCCAGGCCTCCCGGCATCATCAAGTGGGTAGTGGCATTTCGACTGACGACCGCCTTCCAGCAGGTTCAGTTCAGGTTCTTCAGCGCGGCATTTGTCGGTCGCATAGGGGCAGCGTGGGTTCAGCAAACAGCCGCTCGGGCGGTCATATTTCCCGGGAACCACGCCCGGCAGCGAGGCCAGACGTGCTTTATCCTGAGCAAACTCAGGCAGCGCGCGCAGCAGCGCCTGGGTGTAAGGATGACGCGGCGCGCGAAAGATATCCTGCGCGGCTCCGGTTTCTACCACCTGGCCGGCGTACATCACGATGATTTTGTGTGCCGCTTCAGCCACCAGCGCCAGATCGTGCGTGATTAAGACCAGCGCCATGTTCTCTTTTTGCTGCAATTCCAGCAGTAGCTCGATGATCTGCGCCTGAATAGTCACATCCAGCGCCGTTGTCGGTTCGTCGGCAATCAGCAGTTTCGGACGACAGGCTATCGCCATCGCGATCATCACGCGCTGGCTCATCCCACCGGACAACTGGTGCGGATATACATCCAGACGTGAGGCCGGATCGGGGATACCCACCAGCGTCAGCAGGTCTATTGCCCGCTGAATACGCGTTTTTTTGTTGCCGCCCTGGTGCACTTTAATGGCTTCCATAATCTGGTAGCCGACGGTGTAGCAGGGGTTAAGGCTGGTCATCGGGTCCTGGAAGATCATCGCCACTTCCGCACCCACTAACTGGCGACGCTCTTTCTCAGAGATGCGCTTCAGGTCGCGACCATTAAACTCCAGATTTTCGGCCATAACGCGGCCTGGGTAGTCAATCAGTCCCATAATCGCCAGCGAACTGACGGACTTACCAGAGCCGGACTCTCCTACAATGCCAACCACTTCACCCTGATTCACACTGTAGCTAATGCGGTCTACGGCGCGGAATTCGGAACCTACGTCGCCGAAATGCACCGATAATTTATCTACATTTAATAACGCCATCTCGAACCTCTTACTGCTTCAGTTTGGGATCGAGCGCGTCACGCAGACCGTCACCCATCAGGTTAAATGCCAGCACCGTCAACAGGATCGCCAGCCCCGGGAAGGTCACAACCCACCAGGCGCTTTGGGCAAACTGCAGAACGTCAGAGAGCATGGTGCCCCATTCCGGCGTAGGCGGCTGTGCGCCCATCCCCAGGAAGCCGAGGGCAGCCATATCGAGAATGGCGTTAGAGAAGCCAAGCGACGCCTGAACAATCAGCGGCGCAAGACAGTTAGGAAGAATGTTGACGAACATCTGGCGCATCGCGCCGGCTCCCGCCACGCGAGATGCAGTGACGTAGTCGCGGTTAACCTCCACCAGCACGGCGGCGCGCGTCAAACGGACATAGTGCGGCAATGCCACGAACGTCAGCGCCAGCGCGGCGTTGCCAATCGAGGGGCCAAATACAGCCACCAGCACCAGTGCCAGCAACAGGCTCGGCAATGCCAGCATGATATCGACCACACGCATGATGACGTTATCGACAATCCCGCCAAAGTAACCGGCGATCAGCCCAAGAACCACACCCATCAGCAGGGAGAGTACTACCACCAGACAGCCGACCAACAGCGACAGACGCGCACCGTACATCAGGCGGGACAACACGTCGCGGCCTACATCATCAGTACCAAACAGATGCGCCATGGTACCGCCGTCCTGCCACGCGGGAGGAGCCAGCAGCGTATCGCGGAACTGGTCTGCCGGGTTGTAGGGTGCGAGGACGTTGGCAAAGACCGCAATCAGGATCATCACCACAACGTACACCAGCCCAACAACCGCACCTTTGTTGCGTTTAAAATAGTGCCAGAACTCCTGCAGCGGAGTCATCGGCACCGGTGCAGCAATAACTTTATTTTCAGTAACCTGTGACATGATGGCCCCTTACTTCTTATGCCGAATACGCGGGTTCACCACGCCGTACAGCAGGTCTACCAGCAGGTTGACGAGGATAATCATCGTCGCGACCAGCAGCACCCCGCCCTGCACCACCGGATAATCGCGGCGTTGCAGCGCATCGATCAGCCAGCGCCCCAGTCCCGGCCACGAGAAGATGGTCTCGGTCAGGATCGCCCCGGCCAGCAACGTACCAACCTGCAGGCCGATAACGGTCACCACGGGCAGCATCGCGTTACGCAGAGCGTGAATAATGATGACGCGCATACGAGTCAGGCCTTTGGCGCGCGCGGTACGGATGTAATCTTCACCCAGCACTTCCAGCATCGATGAACGGGTCATACGCACAATGACCGCCAGAGGAATGGTACCCAGCACCATCGCAGGCAGGATCATATGCGCCAACGCATCAATAAAGTTGCCCTCTTCACCCCAGATGGCGGTGTCGATAAGCATAAAACCGGTTAGCGGATTGGAATCATCAAGGAACACCATGTCGCTCACCCGCCCAGAAACTGGCGTCAGGTTCCACTGCACGGAAACCAGCATGATCAGCATCATGCCCCACCAGAAAATCGGCATAGAGTAACCGGTCAGCGCCAGGCCAACTGCCGTGTGATCGAAAATGGAGCCGCGCTTAACGGCAGCAAGTACACCCACTGGGATACCCACTGCGACGGCGAAAATCATCGCGCAGACGCCGAGTTCCAGCGTTGCTTTGAAGCGAGGTACGAACTCTTCCCACACCGGTAAGCGGCTTTTCAGTGAGATACCTAAATCACCATGCATAACCCCCCAGATATAGTGGAGGTACTGCTGCCACATCGGCTTATCCAGACCGAGTTCAGCCAACAGTTGAGCATGACGCTCAGGGGAGATCCCACGTTCACCCGCCATGATCATAACCGGATCGCCGGGGATCATATGGACAAAGGCAAAGGTGAGAAGAGTGATACCGATAAACGTGGGGATGACGAGTCCCAAACGTCGGAGAATGAACTGCAACATAACCCGGATTCTCTCTAATGACGCACGGCCTGGAACCGTGAGTCTGTATTGCTCACAAATCTTATCCCACGCAAACTGCATCGCGGGTAAAGCATTACGCCGGAGGGCGCTGCGCTTATCCGGCCTAAACAACACCGGGGCGCAGCGCTTCCTTAATTGCTTTTAATTATTCGACAGAGACGTTTTCGAAGTGGTGTTTGCCTAATGGATCAACCACATAGCCTTTCACTTCTTTACGCACTGGTTCGTACACGGTGGAGTGAGCAACAATCAGAGCCGGAGCCTGGTCGTGCATAACAACCTGAGCTTGCTTGTACAGTTCAATACGTTTGTTGTGATCGTCGGTCGCACGCGCCGGCTGGATCAGGTCTTCAAACGGCTTGTAGCACCAGCGAGAGTAGTTGGAACCGTCTTTCGCTGCCGCACAGCTGAACAAGGTCGCGAAGAAGTTGTCCGGATCCCCGTTGTCACCGGTCCAGCCCATCATCACCGCCTGATGTTCACCCGCTTTGGCGCGTTTCAGATACTCGCCCCACTCGTAGGTCACAATCTTGGCCTGAACGCCAATTTTCGCCCAGTCAGCCTGAACCATTTCTGCCATACGACGTGCGTTCGGGTTATATGGACGCTGTACCGGCATAGCCCACAGCTCAACGGTAAAGCCTTTGTCCTGACCCGCTTCCTTCAGCAGCGCTTTGGCCTTCTCAGGATCGTAGGTGTAGTCTTTAACGTCGTCGTTATAGCCCCACATGGTCGGCGGGATCAGGTTTTTCGCGGCAACGCCAGCGCCCTGATAAACCGCTTTGATGATCGCTTCTTTGTTTACCGCGTAGGTCAGCGCCTGACGGACTTTCACGTCATCAAACGGTTTTTTCTCGGTGTTGAAAGAGAGGTAGCCAACGTTCAGACCCGCCTGTTCCATCAGGTTGATGTTTTTATCCTGCTTCATGCGCGCGATGTCTGCCGGGTTCGGGTACGGCATCACCTGGCACTCGTTCTTCTGCAGTTTGGCGTAACGCACGGAAGCGTCAGGCGTAATGGAGAAGACCAGACGGTCGATCTGCGGCTTGGTGCCCCAGTAACCTTCGAATGCTTTATACAGAATACGGGAGTCTTTCTGGTACTGCTGCAGCTGGAACGGACCGGTACCAATTGGGTTCAGATCCACTTTCTCCGGAGAACCGGCTTTCAGCATGTTGTCAGCATATTCTTTGGAAAGAATAGAAGCGAAGTCCATCGCCAGGTCAGCCAGGAACGGCGCTTCCGGGCGAGTCAGCACGAACTGAACGGTTTTATCGTCCACTTTTTTCACTTCGGAGATCAGATCCGGCAGACCCATCCCTTCGAAGTATTCATAGCTGCCGCCAGAGACTTTATGGTACGGGTTCTGGGCATTTTTCTGACGATCGAAAGAGAACACCACGTCATCGGCGTTAAAATCGCGCGTCGGTTTAAATTCTTTGTTGTCCTGCCACTTCACGCCCTGACGCAGGTGGAAGGTGTAGGTTTTGCCGTCTTCGCTGATTTCCCACTTCTCAGCAAGGCCCGGGATCACTTCAGTCGTACCGGTTTTGAACTCGACCAGGCGGTTATAGATCGGTACGGAGCTGGCATCATAGGTGGTGCCAGAGGTGAAAAGCTGCGGGTTAAAGCCTTCAGGAGATCCTTCTGAACAATAAACCAGAGTTTTAGCCTGTACGCTTGCTGCGACGGTCATAGCCACCAGGCTCAGACCAAGCTTCAGCATCCCTGACTTCTTCAAGGAAATACTCATTCTTCTGCTCCAATGTGATGTTTGTTGTTTTACCCTTTGCAGTGGGTTTGCACCGCCTGGCCTTTTTTGTTTTTTACCCGGCCGGGTCGGCGTTAAGAGGATGGGGATTCCGTTCACATAAGCGACTGAGTTGCAGTGCGGATTCTCCATGAAATGCCCCTCATACCCTACAATCTGTCAACAGAATGTGAAAACGTCAATACAGGTCACCGTGATTTACGCCAACGGTGAGAATTCACAAACAAAGATTAAAAAAAGTGCGGAAGGACATTTTCAGCAGGGAAATTTGTGCTACGCGTACTATGCCAGAATAAACATCTTCATATTTCGCAACATTTGGTGATTAACATTTATGCAATTTATTCAAACTTTCTAAATTAATGCTGCATATCTGAGCGATTAATACCATGAACGTTAAAGCGCACAGCGGAAAATGCCAGCTTCAGCCATAAGTAGCGCAAAAAAAGTTTCAAGCAAATATAAAAAAAGGCAATGGAATATGTCACAGAATCGTTAACAGTCAGTGGGAAGTGGTGCACAATTTTGGCAGATAAAATGAAGGTCAAACGTGGGGTCGGAAAAACACAAAAGACGCCCTGCCAGCGCTTCGCCTGTAGGCCGGATAAGGCGATTGCGCCGCCATCCGGCAATGTCTGTTATAGCGTGATGTTTTGCCTGATGCCGCTTCGCCTGTAGGCCGGATAAGGCGCTTGCGCCGCATCCGGCAGTGTCTGTTATAGCGTGATGTTTTGCCTGATGGCGCTTCGCCTGTAGGCCGGATAAGGCGCTTGCGC
>NZ_SZWU01000080.1:136578-140090 GCF_005280935.1 Citrobacter sp. wls757
TTTATAGCGTGATGTTTTGCCTGATGGCGCTTCGCTTATCAGGCCTACAAAATCAGTATGTACGGGTATTTGATTATAGGTCGTCAAACACGCTTAACGCATCCGCAAGCTTCTTAACGCCAAAGACCTGCATGCCTTCCGGTACTTTTTTCGGTACGTTAGCGGCAGGGACAATCGCCCGGCGAAAGCCGTGCTTCGCCGCTTCCGAAATACGCTCCTGCCCGCTGGGTACCGGACGGATTTCGCCCGCCAACCCCACTTCGCCAAAGACCACTAAATCCTGTGGCAGCGGTCTGTCACGCAGGCTGGAGACCATTGCCAGCAGCAACGCCAGGTCGGCGCTGGTTTCGGTGACTTTTACGCCGCCGACTACGTTAACGAACACGTCCTGATCCGCCATCTGCAAGCCACCGTGACGATGCAGCACCGCCAGCAGAATCGCCAGACGGTTTTGTTCCAGACCGACCGCCACGCGACGCGGGTTCGCCATCATTGAGTGATCGACCAGCGCCTGAATCTCTACCAGCAGCGGGCGCGTACCTTCCCAGACCACCATCACCGAACTGCCGGAGGTGACCTCATCGCCACGGCTTAAGAAGATAGCGGAAGGGTTGCTGACTTCACGCAGGCCCTGTTCGGTCATAGCAAAGACGCCCAGTTCGTTCACCGCGCCAAAGCGGTTTTTATGGCTACGCAGAGTACGGAAACGGGAATCGGCGTCACCGTCGAGCAGTACCGAACAGTCAATACAGTGTTCGAGCACCTTCGGCCCGGCCAGCGAGCCGTCTTTGGTGACGTGGCCGACCATGACAATCGCCACGCCGCGCGTTTTGGCAAAGCGCGTCAGGTAAGCCGCCGTTTCACGCACCTGCGCCACGCTGCCCGGCGAAGACTGAATATCCGCCATGTGCATTACCTGAATGGAGTCGATCACCATCAGCTTCGGCTGTTCTTCTTCGGCAATCAGGCAAATTTGTTCGATACTGGTTTCCGACAGCATATTCAGATTCGCTGTCGGCAAACCGAGCCGGTGCGCACGCATTGCCACCTGCTGCAGTGACTCTTCACCGGTGACGTACAGAGTTTTCATCTGCTCAGCAAGCTTGCACAGCGTTTGCAGCAGCAGCGTTGATTTCCCCGCGCCGGGGTTACCGCCAATCAGAATAGCGCTGCCGGGTACCACCCCGCCGCCCAGCACGCGGTCAAACTCTTTAAATCCAGTGGAAAAACGCGGCAGTTCTTCAAGGCTGATGTCAGACAGCTTCTGCACTTTTGCCACGCCCGCATTCCCGGCATAGCCACTGAGCCGCTCGTTACGCGCCACCGTTGGCGATGCGGCAAGGCGCACCTCGGTAATGGTATTCCAGGCCTGACAGGCGCTGCATTGCCCCTGCCAGCGCGGGTAATCGGCCCCGCATTCATTACAAACAAAGGCGCGTTTTGGAGCTTTGGCCACGTTTTACCTCTTTCGTTAACGCTTTTGCCGGATGGCGCAGGCGCTTATCCGGCCTACGGACACCTTGCCATCGGGCAATTTAATCATTTCTGGTTCATGCTGCCGGAGAGAATGCAGAACACGCCCATCAGGTCAGCGTGGCGGATAGTAATCTCCGTCTTTTCATTCACTTTCGGTTTAGCATGATACGCAATACCCAGCCCGGCCGTTTTGATCATCGGCAGATCGTTAGCACCGTCGCCGATCGCCACCGTCTGCGCCATCGGGATCTCATATTCTTGTGCCAGGCGGGTCAGGGTATTGGCTTTGTACTGGGCATCGACGATATCGCCGATCACGTTGCCGGTAAATTTACCGTCCATGATCTCCAGCTCGTTTGCCACAGCCGCCGTCAGACGCAGTTTATTACGCAGGTAATCGGCAAAGAAGGTAAAGCCGCCAGAGGCAATAGCCACTTTCCAGCCGAGCGTCTCCAGTTTTAACACCAGTTGTGTCAGGCCTGGCATCAGCGGTAGCGTTTCGCGCACCTGGTGCAGAATATTGGCATCAGCACCCTTCAGCGTCGCCACGCGACTACGCAGGCTGGCGGTAAAGTCCAGTTCGCCGCGCATTGCGCGTTCCGTGACTTCCGCAACCATCTCACCGGTTCCAGCCAGTTTAGCAATTTCATCAATGCATTCGATCTGGATTGCCGTTGAGTCCATGTCCATCACCAGTAAACCCGGTGTGCGCAGATGCGGAATTTTGCCTAACGGGGCAACATCCAGTTTGGCATCATGCGCCAGTTTTGCCGCGCGCGGCGTTAACGAACCCGCCAGGCGAATCACCTGATAATCCTCGACGCACCAGGCAGCAACAATCACCATCGCTGCACCCAGTTTGCTCTGGTATTGCGTTAAACGTTGTTTATCCAGCCCACGACCGTACAGCAGCCAGCCACTGCGGCCCGCGTGGTAGTCCAGCGGCATGACTTCATCGCCACTTAAAGAGAGAGGCAGACCTGGCCACAGAGAAACATCTTCAGGTAGATCGCACCAGGTTATGTTAGGCATTAAAGCTCCTGTAAAATCGTTCGGGTCGGAATCATCAGGGGAAAATAACGCATGAGGCTACCCTGTAACCAGCGCTTCTGGCAACATTAAGTCTCAAATTTTCAGCAGGTGGAATATGGCTCGCGCAAAACTGAAATTCCGACTTCATCGTGCAGTGATTGTATTGTTCTGTCTTGCGCTGCTCGTCGCCCTGATGCAGGGCGCATCCTGGTTTAGTCAAAGTCACCAGCAGCAGCGTAATCCGCAGCTCGAAGAGCTGGCCCGTACGCTGGCCCGCCAGGTGGCGCTAAATGTTGCTCCGCTAATGCGTACCGAAACGCCGGATGAAAAACGCATCAAAGCGGTACTCACACAGCTGACGGAAAGTAGCCGTATTCTGGACGCTGGCGTATACGATGAACAGGGAGACCTGATTACGCGCACCGGCGAGAGCGTCAACGTTCGTGACCGACTGGCGCTCAACGGCAAAAAAGCCGGGGGTTATTTTAACCAGCAGATTGTCGAACCCATTCAGGGGAAAAATGGTCCGCTGGGCTATTTGCGTCTGACGCTGGATACCCACACCCTCGCCACCGAGGCGAAGCAGGTAGATAACACCACCAATATCTTACGCCTGATGCTGCTGCTGGCGCTGGCGATTGGCGTCGTGCTCACCCGTACCTTATTGCAAGGCAAGCGTACCCGCTGGCAGCAATCCCCTTTCCTGCTGACCGCCAACAAACCGGTGCAGGAAGAAGACAACGAGAAAAAAGAGTAAAAGCAGTAAAAACTGTAAAACAGAAGGGAAATCAACCATGACTACACTACGCCTGCTTATCTCAGACTCTTACGATCCGTGGTTTAACCTCGCGGTCGAAGAGTGCATTTTTCGCCAGATGCCCGCCACGCAGCGCGTCCTGTTCTTGTGGCGTAACGCCGATACGGTGGTGATTGGCCGGGCGCAAAACCCGTGGAAAGAGTGTAATACCCGCCGTATGGAGGAAGACAACGTGCGGCTCGCCCGC
>NZ_SZWU01000080.1:140147-140813 GCF_005280935.1 Citrobacter sp. wls757
TGACTTAGGCAATACCTGCTTTACCTTTATGGCCGGTAAACCGGAATACGACAAAACCATTTCCACCGCGATTGTCCTCAACGCATTGAATTCTCTGGGTGTGACGGCAGATGCCTCCGGGCGTAACGATCTGGTTGTGAAAACGCCAGACGGCGATCGCAAGGTTTCAGGCTCTGCTTATCGGGAAACGAAAGATCGCGGATTCCACCACGGCACGCTGCTGCTAAATGCCGATCTCAGCCGCCTGGCAAATTATCTCAATCCCGACAAAAAGAAACTCGCGGCAAAGGGGATCACCTCTGTCCGCTCACGGGTGGCGAATTTGACGGAGCTGTTACCGGGCATCACCCATGAACAGGTCTGTCAGGCCATCACGGAAGCCTTTTTTGCTCATTATGGCGAACGCGTTGAAGCGGAAGTGATCTCACCAGATAAAACGCCGGACCTGCCAAATTTTGCCGAAACCTTTGCCCGCCAGAGCAGTTGGGAATGGAATTTTGGTCAGGCACCTGCTTTCTCGCATCTGCTGGACGAGCGTTTCACCTGGGGTGGCGTTGAGCTGCATTTCGACGTCGAAAAAGGTCATATCACGCGCACACAGGTGTTTACCGACAGTCTCAATCCCGCGCCGTTAGAAGCGCTGGCGGAGCGGCTACAGGGCTGCCA
>NZ_SZWU01000080.1:140823-149361 GCF_005280935.1 Citrobacter sp. wls757
ATAGAGGATTCGAACCTCCGACCCCTTCGTCCCGAACGAAGTGCGCTACCAGGCTGCGCCAATCACCGAATGCGGGGCGCATCTTACTGCTCAGCTGCGCGCCCGTCAATCCCTTAGTATCAAAATGCCATTTGATCGGTGAGAAAGTCAGCAGCTCAGTTACTGGGCTGTAGCCTTATTCGCGTCCGGGATACGGCACCAGTTATTATTCTCGTTAATACCGCCATTTGGCGAGGTATAACCGAGGCAACCCAAAATGGTGTCGTACAGTTCCACATGACGACGCGGCACCTTCATATCAGCTTCTTGCTTAAGGTGTGCAAACGCCTTCGCATGGTCGGGGTCTTCCAGATATTTGTCAGACATCCACACCATCATAGGAACGCGGAACTGCTCAGGTGGCGCCATTTTACGCGGCGTACCGTGCAGGTGCTCGCGCTCGTTAATCGACTCACCATGATCGGCGGCGTAAAACACGATCGCTTTCTTATCGCGTAGCTGATCAAACACTTTGGTAATAAAGTGATCAACATAGGTTACCGAGTTATCGAATGAGTTGATCATCTCAGCTTTCGAGCAACCGCTATCAACATTGACACATTCCGGCTTCCACTGCGCATAATCACGGGTATAGCGCTGGGTGTAGTTAAAATGTGAGCCCTTGGTATGCAGAATAATTAGATGCTTGCCACCATCTTCATTATTTTGCAGAGACTGCTGCATCTCGGTAATCAACAGCATATCGTCAACGTTCTTGCCACGGTTGCGCGGCTCTGCGCCAATCTGCTCACGATAGGCGATGTTCTCCGCCATGGTGTTACTGTAGAACCACATCTCGCTTTGCATCGCGTAAAGATCGGTCTTGAACCCTAACTGGCCGAGCACGGAGAAGACGTTTTGTTCTTTCAGAGTACGCTGCGGGTTTTCTTCTGCCCCACCCTCACGCACAAACATGCAACGCAGCGAAAGTTTGGTTGCCGTATCACAGGAATATCCACGGAAGGCGGCCAGATTTTTCTCCTGGGCGAGCCTTGGCGTGGTATTGCGCTCATAGCCAAAAATTCCCATATGATCCCAGCGGGTCGTTTCGCCGATAATAAAGACCACATAGGTGTCGTCGAGGTTTTTGGGGGCAACATAGGTAAACTTCTTCGCCGGGTTCATCAACGATTTGTTGTCTGAGGATTCATCCACCTGTGCCCAGGCGTACAGACCCAGCGCGGAGAGCCAGTTTGACGGCAGATAGGAATTCGCCACTACCCCGCCATAGCTGGGTAAATCGATTCCCGTTGCTCGCTCAACGCTTCTCTGTTGCATACTCAGCAGGCGAATCGGGACCCATACCATCAGACCAGCCAGTAAAACTACCGCCACGCTGCGCCATCTCATACCAGGCGTACGGATCTGTTTCATCAGGGTATAGCGGCAGCGATTACTCCAAATCAGAACCAACGGTAAAATGCTGACCGAAACCAGCCACACGACAAAATGCCAGCCAACCACTTCTTTCGATAAATCAATATCCGTGGTCATTACGGAGGCAATAATACCGTAACCAATTACCACATTCAGGAAGGTCATGTAATAGCTGGCACCAGCAGAACATAGCACCACTAAGGTTGTCAGGACACGCCAGGCGCGCCGACCAAATAAAGAGAGAAGCCGTAGTAAAAAGAAGGTCACCAGCACAGTGCCGGCTAATTCAACAACCGCAGAGAGTCCTTTCCAGACGGTAAACTCGTGTGCATATCCGCTAAAGCGCCGGAAAAATACAGCACAGTTCATAAACAAACCGATATAGATTGCCAGCAGGAAACTGAGTTTCTGCTGCGTCATCGACTTAATGTATCTCATGCAAACAAACCCTGGGAATCGGGATTAAAACACCCTGAGCAGTAGTCAAACAGACCAAGCAGGGGAAAATGCGACAACAGCAGAAGTGAAATGTCTACGGGCGCGGGTAAGTAGACCACAGGAGGGGGAAAAAGTGCTTATGGAGAATGCAAATGACGCATATATTTTTGTAAATATATGCGCCAGGTATTAATCAGACTACTAATAGGTTTAGGCGTGCGCCTCGGTATATACGCTACGCTGTGGCTGGCGGATGGTGGTGGAGAGTGCCAGCGAGATAATTAACAGCGCAAAGATAACGCAGAAGGTCACATAGAAACCGCCGAACAGCGAGGCGATAATGGAACCACAAATGCTGCCGATACCGAAACCTAAGTAAATGACGCCGTAGTTTTTAGCCAGGTTATTCAAACCGAAGAACTCGCTCACCAGTGACGGGAACACGGTGATGGTACCGCCAAAGTTAAATGCTACGCAGGCAATCGCCGCGAAGAAGGTCGCATCATTCAGCGGGGCGAACAGCAGTGCCGCCATACCGACCAGCGAAACGACCTGCCCAATGGTGATAACGCGAATACGAGAGATTTTGTCGGACAGAATCCCCAGAACCAGACGACCTGACAGGTTAGCGATAGAAATGACGGTAACCGCATTTGCCGCCGTTGCCACATCCATATGCGCCAGGCTTTGTGCAATATCTTTCGCCACGCCAATCACATACAGCCCACTCATACACGCCGTCAGGAACATCACTGCCAGCATCCAGTACTGCGGTTTACGCATGGACTGCGCCAGGGTGTAGTCATTCTCAACCACGCCATTTTTCGTTTTCACTTCCTGATTCGGCGCGTCTTTCATCAGCGTGGAGCCAAAGACGATCATCACCAGCACAATCGCGCCCCAAATCATGAAGGTTTTTTCCAGACCCACAGTGCTCAACAGTTGGCTGTCGATGAATTTAAAACCGAGGCTGCCAAGACCGTAAGAACCGATGGCAAAGGCGGAAATCAGCCCTTTACGCTCAGGGAACCATTTTACACAGTTGGAAAGTGTTAACAGGTAGCCTGCGCCATCCGCCAGACCGACCAATACACCGGCGCTCAGCCACAGCATAATCAGGCTGTCAGAGTGGGCGGTTAAGAAGAAGCCGACACCCAGTAAAATACCGGAGGCCATGGTGACGCGTTTCACGCCAAAACGTTCCTGCAGTTTCCCGGCGACGGAAGAAGAAATCGCCAGCCCGAGGCTCAGCAGGCCAAAGGAAAAGGCAACCTGACTCACTGGCGCATCAAGCTTAGAAGAGAGCGCACCGTTAAACAGGCTCCAGGTATAAACAGAACCTAAAGCAAATTGGGTAATGATGGTGCCGATCAGTGTCAGCCAGCGGGTACGCTGATAATCAGAAGTTTTCATGGCAGTCTTCCTGCATAAACAAAATGGGAAATTCTCTGCCAACAACCATACCGAAGCGCTTTTATGAGCAGGAGAAAACGGCATGAAATGCCGCCAGGACGGAATGAAATGCCTGGAATGCGGAATGAATGACGAGACAAAAAGTCGGGTTACTGAATTTTATCGCATGAGTTAGTACACGCTATCGCTGGAGTGCGTGTGATTGTTGATCTCAACATGTAATCAAGATGTTTATATGCTGATTGCTTACGTTAAAATTTGGCGCTCACTCCCATGGTGTACATATAGTCGCTGTTGTTGGTACTGTTTTCCGCCTGCGAAAGCGCCGCGTAAGCCGCCATGTGCGGGTTCAAAAGCATATCCGCACCGACGGTGACATCCACCCAGTTACCGTCCTGACCCGCTGCTGACATGCGGCTGAGACCCGACTGCGCCTTCCAGATATTCTCGCCAAACTGCTGGTTATAGCTGATTTGCGCCCACGGTCGCACATCACCGAACTGCGAATTGACTCGCCAACCCAACGAACTCACGCTGGCATGCCACAGCGGATCGTTCTGCGTTACCGACGTCGCGCTATCGCCAAATTCGTTGTAAGTAGATGTGGTTGAACCGTCATAATGCAGCGCGGCAACCGGACCAGTTGTCACTTGCCTTGAAAGCGGGAAGTTCCAGCCCATACTCATGCCGCTGGTCGCATCCATAGGCGTCTCATCCGCCAGATTTACCACGGGACCCGCCACGTTCTGAGTGGAACGAATACGTTCTTCCAGAATGTCGTTATAACGTGGTTGGTGATCGCTGTCCCATGTATAACGTTCAGCCGTATGCCCTGACATCGCATCAACGATATATTCTTGTTGCCAGCCATATGCTGTATTGATGGACAGCGCACAAACTACAACGCTCACCAGAGTTAACCTCTGATGACCACTACCGTTTCTTATAATCATCAACGCGACTCCAGAAAAGAGCCGAATTCGGCGATATTATTGTCATTGTGTGAAGGATATTGGGCCCATCAGGCCCTGTATTAAATATTGTCTTTTTAGCTAGCGCGTCAAGGCGGGCCGAATGAAATTTTTACGCCAGTAAAAACAGCGAGGAAGAATATGCAGCGTTGCGGATGGGTCAGCCAGGACCCACTTTACATTGCCTACCACGACAAGGAATGGGGCGTCCCCGAAACCGATGGTAAAAAGCTGTTCGAAATGATCTGCCTTGAGGGCCAGCAGGCCGGGTTATCGTGGATTACCGTGCTCAAGAAACGGGAAAACTATCGCCACGCCTTCCACCATTTTGACCCGGAAAAAGTGGCGGCCATGACCGAAGAGGATGTGGAAAGGCTGGTACTGGATGCCGGCATTATTCGTCATCGCGGAAAAATTCAGGCCATTATCGGCAACGCTCGCGCTTTTCTGACGATGGCGCAAAACGGAGAGTCGTTTAGCGAATTCGTCTGGTCATTTGTTGATAACCAACCGCAAGTGACTCGCGCCGCTAACCTGAGCGATATTCCCACCTCCACGCCTGCGTCAGACGCGCTGTCTAAAGCGTTAAAAAAACGCGGATTTAAGTTTGTCGGCACCACCATTTGTTACTCCTTTATGCAGGCGTGCGGCCTGGTCAACGACCATGTCACCAGCTGCATCTGTTATCCGGGAGAACAACATGATTCGTGAATCCAAGGCTGACGATCTGCCGTCAATTTTGGCGCTGTGGATGGAAAGCACAATCCATGCCCATCCATTTATCGAAGAGCGCTACTGGCGCGAAAGTGAATCCGTGGTGCGGGATGTTTATCTGCCCGCCGCGCAAACCTGGGTGTGGGAAGAAGAAGGCGAGCTCAAAGGCTTTGCCAGCGTGATTGACGACCGCTTTCTCGGCGCGCTGTTTGTCGCACCTGCCGCCATCAGAAGCGGGATCGGCAAAGCGCTGGTGCAGCATGTCCAGCAGCGCTTTTCGATACTCAGCCTTGAGGTCTACCAGAAGAATCAATCAGCGGTGAACTTCTACCATGCGCTGGGTTTTCGTATTGAAGACGGCGCATGGCAGGAAGAGACTCACCACCCCACGTGGATTATGGGCTGGCAGGCGGATCAAACGCCGTAAGCGCCAACGTTGGTCCGCTATATTTTTCAAGCCACGCCAGCGCCGTGTTGCCCGCGCAGCCATTCCCCAGCTTCGAGCTGGGGAGATCTTTGGTCAGTACGTTGACGGCTCCATTTTTACAAATACCGTTCGCTGCGAGATCCAAATCAGGCCAGGCGCCTTCATGAATACAGATGACGCCGGGTTTAATACCCGCCGTCACCACCGCGCCCGCCAGAACTTGCCCGCGCTGGTTCCACACCCTGACCGTATCGCCATCCGCAATGCCGCGCGCGTGGGCGTCCTGCGGATGAATCGTTATCGGCTCACGATCCGCTACCGCGTACTGCTCACGTAGCGCACTGTAGTTAAGCTGACTATGCAAACGGTGCGCCGGATGGGCGGAAAGCAGCTGTAGCTGGTCCGGTTCGGCGTTACCGAACCACTCATCCGGCTCCAGCCACATCGGGTGTCCCCCGCAGTCCGCGTAGCCGTAACCGGCAATCCTCGCGGAGTAGATTTCAATTTTGCCGCTGTCCGTTTTCAGCGGATGCGCCTGCGGGTCGCAGCGAAAATCCGCAAAACGGATAAACTGTGCGCTGGCGGCGTTTTCCGGCATTTCGATCAGGGCGTTGCGCTGCCAAAACTCGGCGAAAGGCGGCAATGTCACCTGCTGACTGGCCCCACGTTGCCCGGCAATATTGTAAAAAGTCTCCAACCACGCCAGTTCGCTTTTACCTTCGGTGAACCGTTCATATCCGCCCTTTTCCCAGCGCTCACTCAGCTCGGCAAAGACATCAAAATCATTTCGCGCTTCGTCCTGCGGCGGTACGACCTGCTTCATCGGCACCAGGTGCTGGTTGCTGTAATCGCCAGTCATGGTCAAATCATTACGCTCAAAGGAGGTGGTTGCTGGCAGCACGATATCGGCATGCTTTGCTGCGGCGGTCCAGAAACACTCCGAGATGACCACCAGCTCCGGTTTTTGCCAGGCGCGAATTAAACGGTTAGTGTCCTGATGATGGGTGAAGTTAGCGCCACCCGCCCACCACAGCATACGGATGTCCGGGAAATGGCGGTCCATGCCGTTGTGCTGGTAAAAACCGCCGGGATTTTCCAGCGCTTCGACAATTCGCGCCACCGGGATTTTATCTACCGCGTCGGTGCCGCCTTTAACGCTGCCCTGCATTGAAGCCAGCACCGCAGCCCGGCGCGTTGGGTTGCCGCCGTTGGCAAAATGGTACGACAGCCCAAAACCGCCGCCTGGCGTCCCGATTTGTCCGAGCATGGCGGCCAGGGTGACAATCATCCAGTGTTTCTGCTCGCCATACTGTTGGCGCTGCATGCCCCATCCGGCCATCAGCATGGTGGTATTTTGGTGAAATATCGCCGCAAGTTCGCGTATCTTCGCTGCCGGAATGCCACAAATCTCTGCCGCCCATTTTGCCGTTTTTGCAACATCGTCAGATTTACCCAGCAGATAGTCGGCAAAACGGTCATATCCGGTGGTACACCGGGCGAGAAAGTCCTCGTCATGCCAGCCGTTTTCCACCAGCGTATGCGCGATGCCTAGCATCAGCGCTACGTCGGTCCCCATATGCGGGGCAATCCATTCCATCTTATCGCCAAAGAAATCGACGCTTTCCGATCGCATCGGATCGATACAGATCAACCGTTTACCGCTGTCGCGCAATGCCTCAAAGTACGCGAGGCCCTGCTCATCGGACGCGTTCCAGGCAATCTTCAGGGTATTCAGCGGATTGGCGCTCCACAACACCACCACCTCGCTGTTCTCCAGCACCACCGGCCAGCTGGTTTGCTGCTGGTAAACTTCGTTCCCGCCCACCACGTACGGCATGATCGCCTGCGCAGCCCCCGTCGAGTAATCCCCCAGATGCCCGGTATAACCGCCCGCCAGCGCCATATAACGCTGTAACAGGGTCGCCGCTTTGTGTAACACGCCGTTGGAACGCCAGCCGTAGGAACCGGCAAAAATTGATGCCGGGCCGTAGCTGTCACGGATGCGTTTATGCTGCGTATGGATAAGATTCAGCGCGTCGTCCCAACTGACGCGAACAAACTCATCCTGCCCACGTACGCCCTGTGGGTTCTCCGGCGAGGCGAGAAACCCTTTACGCACCATCGGAAAACGTACCCGCGTTTTACTGTGAACCTGGTCGCGCACCACGGTTTGCAAAGAGTTGGGATGAGCGGTGGGCAGCGCGCCACGCGAGGAGAAAACCGTCTCACCATCAGTGTCGACGAGGATTGGTCCCCAGTGGGCGGCGGTTAACACCGAGTAATGTGCGGGTGAATTAGCCAAGATGGCGCTCCTGAATGCGATGTGACGGCTTATTTATTATGCCGTTCAATGTTACTTACAAATTTCAGAGTCTTCCCTGGAATTTTCTTCATGTTCACACGTCATAATCAACCGCCACGGTCGCTGTGGCAAAGAAGAAAAAGTCATTAAGGAATTAAGATGAAGAAACGTGTATTTGTTATTGCTGCCATCGTGAGCGGCGCCCTGGCGGTTTCTGGCTGCACAACAAACCCTTACACCGGCGAACGCGAAGCGGGTAAATCCGGCATTGGCGCTGGTATTGGCTCTCTGGTCGGCGCGGGCATTGGCGCACTCTCTTCTTCGAAGAAAGATCGCGGCAAAGGCGCACTGATTGGCGCAGCGGCTGGCGCGGCCGTTGGCGGTGGTATCGGCTATTACATGGATGTACAGGAAGCAAAACTGCGCGAAAAAATGCAGGGAACGGGCGTCAGCGTGACACGCAGTGGCGATAACATCATTCTGAACATGCCAAACAACGTCACCTTCGACAGCAGCAGCGCCAACCTGAAGCCTGCGGGTGCTAACACCCTGACCGGCGTGGCGATGGTACTGAAAGAGTACAATAAAACCGCCGTCAATGTGCTGGGCTTCACCGACAGCACCGGCAGCCAGGATCTGAATATGCGTCTGTCACAGCAGCGCGCAGACTCCGTAGCCAGCGCCTTGATCACTCAAGGGGTCGCAGCTAACCGCATCCGCACTCAGGGTATGGGCCCGGCAAATCCGATCGCCAGCAACAGCACAGCGGAAGGTAAAGCGCAAAACCGCCGCGTAGAAATTACCTTAAGCCCGATCCAGTAACGTTTTGTGCCGGATGGAAGCAGACCGCGCCCATC
>NZ_SZWU01000080.1:149402-154644 GCF_005280935.1 Citrobacter sp. wls757
GCACTTGCCATCGTTGATTTTCGCGTTAAGGTGTTGTCACCAAATTCAGGGAAATCAGCGATGAGCAAATCAACACGGGCAACCATCAGCGATGTGGCGAAAGCTGCAAAAACCGGCAAGACCAGCATTTCACGTTATCTCAACGGTGAAAAGCACCTGCTTTCCGACGCGCTGCTGGCCCGCATTGAACAAGCCATTGCCGATCTCGACTATCGTCCCAGCCTGATGGCAAGAGGCCTGAAACATGGTCGTACCCGCCTGATTGGCCTGATCATCGCCGATATTACTAATCCCTACTCCGTCAACGTGTTAAGTGGTATTGAAGCCGCCTGTCGCGATAAAGGCTTTACCCCGCTGGTGTGTAACACCAACAACGAAGTGGATCAGGAGCTGCATTATCTCGACCTGCTGCGCAGCTACCAGGTCGAAGGGATAGTGGTCAACGCCGTCGGGATGCGCGAAGAGGGGCTGAACCGCCTGCAACAGTCTGCGCTGCCGATGGTGCTGATTGACCGTAAAATTCCCGATTTCGCCTGTGATATGGTCGGGCTGGATAACACCCAGGCGGCAACGGTTGCCACCGAGCATCTGGTCGAACAAGGTTTTGAAGCCATCCTGTTCCTCAGCGAACCACTCGGCATGGTGAATACCCGCCGCGAACGCCTGAGCGCTTTTCGCGCCACGCTCGCGCAATACCCCGGCGTTATCGCGCAAAATGCCGAAGTCCCGCTCACGGACAATACGCAACTGGACGACACCCTGCGCCAGTTTCACCAGCAGCATCGTGGAATGCGCAAAGCCGTTATCTCTGCCAACGGTGCCCTCACGCTACAAGTAGCCCGTGCCCTGAAACGCATTGGCCTCAACTGGGGGAGCGACATTGGCTTACTCGGCTTTGACGAACTGGAATGGGCTGAGCTGGCGGGCGTTGGTATTACCACGTTGAAACAACCCACCTGGCAGATTGGTTACACCGCCGTTGAGCAGGTTGTGCGCCGGATTGATGGCGGCTCTGCGGCCATTCAGGAGCAGGTCTTCTCCGGCGAGCTGATCGTGCGCGGCTCTACCTGCCGTTAAATTACCTTCGTGATGGTGATCATAAATTCGACATCATAGGCTTTTCTTTGGAACCGGTTCCATCTAGCGTTATAACAAGAACGCTAGTCTGGAGTTTCCATGAAAAGAAAAATTATGGTTGTCACCGCCGCTTATGGGCACGACCAGGTACGGGCCGCAGGCGGGCAAACGGCAATGCTGCCCATCATCGCTGAAGCCGGTGCTGACGGCGTCGAAATCCGCCGCGAGCTATTAACTGACGCCGAGCTGAAAACGCTCTCTACGATGGCCTCTGCTATCGAAATCTTCGGCCTGCTGGCCTGTTACTCAGCGCCTGAACCGTTGTTCCTTGAAGACGGTAACCTCAACCCCCGTCTTCCAGAACTACTTGAGGAAGCGCAGGCCTTGCAGGCGCTGTGGTTAAAAGTCTCCCTCGGCCATTTTTCCCATACCGAACAGTTCGACGTTCTACGCCAATGGCTGGACAACAGCGGAATGGAGCTGGTTATCGAGAACGATCAGACCGACTGCGGACGCCTGCAGCCGATGCAGGGCTTTAACGAAGCCTGTCAGGCGCAAAACCTGCCGATATCTTTAACCTTCGATATGGGCAACTGGCTGTGGGTGGGTGACTCCCCGGAACAGGCGGCGCAGAACCTGGCGTCAACCGTTGGCTATATCCATGTCAAAGCCGCAGTTGCACATCGCGACAGCTACCGCGCCGTACCGCCTGATGAAGCCGATCCGCGCTGGCTGGCGCTGCTAAAAACGCTGCCCAACGATGTCCCGCGCGGCATTGAGTTCCCCCTGGAAGGGCAGGATTTGGTGGCGGTTACCCGCCGCTACGTCGAGCTGTTACGCGAGGAGTAACGCATGAAAAATTCACTGGATGTGGTCACTATTGGTGAAGCGATGGCGATGTTTGTCGCCACGCAAACCGGCGAACTGGCGGATGTGGAGCAGTTTATCAAGCGCGTTGCAGGCGCGGAGCTTAACGTAGCGACCGGTCTTGCCCGTCTGGGCCTGAAGGTCGGTTGGGTGAGCCGCGTTGGCAACGACAGCTTTGGCCGTTTTATCGTTAAGTCGCTGGAAAAAGAAGGGATTGATGCGCAGGGAGTCACCCAGGACGGGCGTTACGCTACTGGCTTTCAGCTTAAATCTAAAGTCGAAAATGGAACCGATCCCATTGTGGAATATTTCCGTAAAGGTTCCGCTGCCAGCCACCTCAGCATTGAAGATTATCACGAGGCCTATTTCGCCAGCGCGCGCCACCTGCACCTGAGCGGCGTAGCAGCAGCGCTTTCTGCCAGCTCTTATGAACTACTGGCGCATACCGCCCGCACCATGAAGGCCCAGGGGAAGACCATCTCGTTCGACCCGAATTTGCGCCCGGTATTGTGGAAAAGCGAAGCCGAAATGGTGGAAAAACTGAACCGGCTGGCATTCCAGGCTGACTGGGTTTTACCAGGGTTAAAAGAGGGCATGATTTTAACCGGTCAGCAAACGCCTGAAGCCATCGCCGACTTTTATCTGCGCCATGGCGTGAAGGCCGTGATCGTGAAAACCGGGGCTGATGGCGCCTGGTACAAAACCGCCAGCGGTGAACAAGGCTGCGTGGCACCGGTAAAAGTCGACAATGTGGTCGATACGGTCGGCGCAGGAGATGGCTTTGCCGTAGGCGTTATTAGCGCCCTGCTGGAAGGCCGCTCGTTGCATCAGGCGGTGACCCGCGGCAATAAAATTGGCGCACTGGCCATTCAGGTTCAGGGCGACAGCGAAGGATTACCCACACGTGAACAATTAGGGGAATAAACTCCCGGCCAACTCTGTACCCTACATACAGAGGCGGCGTATCAGCATAACCAGAGGGCAGTCTATGAATAGCTCAACTAATGCAGCAAAACGCTGGTGGTACATCATGCCAATCGTGTTTATCACGTATAGCCTGGCGTACCTTGATCGCGCGAACTTCAGCTTCGCCTCCGCCGCCGGTATCAACGAAGACCTCGGCATTACCAATGGGATCTCTTCCCTGCTGGGCGCGCTGTTTTTCCTCAGCTATTTCTTCTTTCAGATCCCGGGCGCAATTTACGCTGAACGCCGCAGCGTACGAAAACTGATTTTTGTCTGTCTGATCCTCTGGGGCGCATGCGCGTCGTTAACCGGCATGGTCAGCAATATTCCAATGCTTGCCGCCATCCGCTTTATTCTTGGCGTCGTTGAAGCCGCCGTGATGCCGGCAATGCTGATTTATATCAGCAACTGGTTTACGAAATCTGAACGCTCGCGCGCAAACACTTTCCTGATCCTCGGTAATCCGGTCACTGTTCTGTGGATGTCCGTGGTTTCCGGTTACCTGATTCAGGCGCTGGGCTGGCGGGAAATGTTCATCATTGAGGGCTTCCCGGCCATCATCTGGGCGTTCTGCTGGTGGGTGCTGGTAAAAGACAAACCGTCTCAGGTCGGTTGGCTGTCAGAATCTGAAAAAGCCGCGCTTCAGGCACAACTGGAAAAAGAGCAGCAAGGCATCAAAGCCGTACGTAACTATAGCGAGGCTTTCCGCTCACGTAACGTCATCCTGCTGTGTATGCAGTATTTCGCCTGGAGTATTGGCGTCTATGGTTTTGTCCTGTGGCTGCCGTCGATTATCCGCAACGGCGGCGCAAATCTGGGGATGGTGGAAGTTGGTTGGCTGTCATCCGTACCGTATCTGGCGGCAACGGCGGCGATGATCCTCGTCTCCTGGGCGTCCGATAAGTTGCAAAACCGTAAGCTGTTTGTCTGGCCACTGTTACTGATCGCGGCGTTCGCGTTTATCGGCTCCTGGGCCGTAGGCGCAGACCACTTCTGGATTTCTTACACGCTGTTGGTTATTGCAGGCGCGGCAATGTATGCCCCCTATGGTCCCTTCTTCGCCATCATCCCGGAAATGCTGCCGCGCAACGTCGCCGGTGGGGCAATGGCGCTGATCAACAGCATGGGCGCGCTAGGCTCATTCTTTGGTTCATGGTTTGTCGGCTACCTCAATGGCGCTACCGGCAGCCCGTCTGCCTCGTACATTTTTATGGGGGTAGCGCTTTTTGTCTCAGTGTGGCTAACTCTCATTGTTAAGCCTGCTAATAATCAACAGCTACCTATTGGCGCACGCCACGCTTAAATTTTAACTTACGGAGATTCGCATGAAGCCGTCCATTATTCTCTATAAAGCGTTACCTGACGATTTACTGCATCGCCTGGAAGAACATTTTACTGTGACTCAGGTGCCTAACCTGCGCCCGGAAACGGTCGCACAGCACGCCGACGCTTTTGCCAATGCAGAAGGTCTGCTGGGCTCCAGTGAAGCCGTCAATACCGCTCTGCTGGAGAAAATGCCCAGGCTGCGTGCGACATCTACGATTTCCGTAGGCTATGACAACTTCGACGTCGATGCCCTCAACGCGCGTAAGGTGCTGTTGATGCACACGCCAACCGTGCTGACGGAAACCGTCGCCGATACGGTAATGGCGCTGGTGTTAAGCACCGCTCGCCGCGTAGTGGAAGTTGCCGAACGGGTAAAGGTCGGCGAATGGACCAAAAGTATCGGACCGGACTGGTTTGGTACCGATGTACACCACAAAACGCTGGGGATTGTCGGTATGGGCCGCATTGGGCTGGCGCTGGCACAACGTGCGCATTTCGGCTTTAGCATGCCGATTCTCTATAATGCGCGCCGTCATCATCAGGAAGCAGAAGAGCGCTTCAATGCACGTTACTGCGACCTCGATACGCTGTTGCAGGAGTCTGATTTTGTCTGCCTGATCCTGCCGTTAACCGACGAAACGCATCATCTGTTCAGCACCGAGCAGTTTGCCAAAATGAAGTCTTCCGCCATTTTCATTAACGCCGGACGTGGCCCGGTGGTCGATGAAAAAGCGTTGATTGCTGCCCTGCAAAAAGGCGAAATTCATGCCGCTGGCCTGGATGTATTTGAGCAAGAGCCATTATCGGTAGACTCACCGCTGCTGTCACTGCCCAACGTGGTGGCCGTACCGCATATTGGTTCAGCCACGCACGAAACGCGCTACAACATGGCGGCCTGTGCGGTGGATAACTTAATCGATGCGCTGCAAGGACGCGTTGAGAAGAACTGCGTAAACCCGCAGGTCGCATCATAAACAAAAGGCCGGGTAGCGCTTACGCTCACCCG
>NZ_SZWU01000071.1:0-4708 GCF_005280935.1 Citrobacter sp. wls757
CGTACCAACGTGGACGGCACGCGAACTGTGATTACAGGAAACCGTACATTGCGGCGAAGATCCAACCAAAGACACAGGATACGCTTACGCCGATCAAGCCAGGCAGAATGAAGCTGTGGTTGATAACGAAGCGGCCGATGTGGGTGGTGCCGGAACGGTCAAACTGGATAGCAGCCAGATCGCTCGGGTAGGTCGGCAGAATGTAGTAACCGTAACATGCCGGAGCAGAAGCCACGATGTACGCGGGATCAACCCCGATTGCCAGAGCGACCGGAACAATCGCTGCCAGCGCCGCTGCCTGGGAGTTTACAAATTTGGATACCAGCAGCAGAACAATTGCATAGGCCCACGGATACTCTTTCACCATATTGCCCAGCACACCTTCGATTTCTGTCATGTGCGCGCCGAACATTGTTTCGGCCATCCAGGCAATACCGTACACCGCCACAATCGCGATCATACCGGAACGGAAGACTTCGTTTTTAGATATTGAAGCGGGATTGGTCTTCGTCAGGATAATAATCAGCGCACCGGTCAGCAGCATGAACATCTGGATAACCAGCACCATTGACAGCGGTTTGCCGCTAAAGGTAGGACGCAGCTCAGAGAACGCGCCAAGCACGGCAACCACGGCAATAGCGGCCAGGAAGATCCACATGGCCAGCCAGTTGCTTTTCGGCAGCTTTTTGTCTAACAGCGTGGCGGTATCGCCATACACATAGTTATGGTTTTCAGGTACGGAAATGAACTTCTGGAACTCTTCATCTTTATCCAGATCCTTACCACGGAACCAACTGAAGATACCGATCGCCAGGATACCCAACAGGGTAGACGGGATGGTGATGCTGAGCAGGTCGAGGAATTCGAGATGCTTGCCTTCAAACGTTACGTTACCCAGCATTGCCACCAGTGACACCACGGCTACAGAAACTGGGCTGGCGATAATCCCCATCTGTGCACCGATAGAACTCGCCGCCATCGGACGTTCCGGGCGAATATTGTTCTTAATGGCAACGTCATAAATGATTGGCAGGATGGTGTATACCACGTGCCCTGTACCGCAGAGAATCGTCAGGGTGCAGGTAACGAAAGGTGCGACGATGGAAACGTATTTTGGGTTACGGCGCAGCAGCTTTTCAGCGATTTGCAGCATAACGTCAAGGCCGCCGGAGGCTTGCAAGGTTGCCGATGCGGCCACCACGGCAATAATAACCAGCATTACATCTACAGGTGGTTTACCCGGCTGGAGATGGAAAACGAAAACCAGAATGACCAGGCCGATACCGCCTAATAAACCCAGCGCGATACCGCCCTTTCTGGCACCATAAAACAAACATATTAATATTATGAGAAGTTGTATACTAAATAACATTTTATTTACCCTCGCGAAAAACCCAGTCAATTTTTTGAAAAATGGATCTGTGCCACATTCTTTTTTGCCAGAATAAGCATCAAAAAATGGTCAGTATTCGATATGTCCGTATTTGCGATTAATGTTCAAATGTCTTGCTAGAATGTTTTTTCAAATTTATGGAAATATTTAGCTTTTTTCTGTGGCTTTGATCAGAGGAGAAAATCCTCAGGCGATGGGAAGCAGAGCTGGGCATGGAAAGCTGCGGTTGACGCTGTAATTTATCTGTTTTGCGTTTTCCGCTATTACGTGAACCACCGACAGAATGGGTGAGTAGATTATTTATGTGATCACGGTCACGCCATCTCATAATGTGATGAGGTCGGCGTGCGGATACTTTTATTTGCTCACAAAAATGTACGGTGTCCATGGTACGTAGCATGGTCTCCATTGCTACCAGTCTAGATTTTTTATGTCTGGTTAATTTCAGACTAATCCTTTATGGGTAAAAATACACACTCTGCGAGTTAGATAATACTTAATTAACTTTTGTTAGCGATTTTGAAATTAAAAACAGTGTGATGGTTGTCAATATTAAAATAATACATTTAACATGCCGGATACAAATATATTTGATCTAACGCAAATTTATAATTTTACAGTGCCAACTGGTGAAATTGGGATTTTTCATTATTTTAATAATTGTTACTTTCAAATAACAAATAATCCCAAGTGTATTTATTGGCAATATTGTTTAAGCAATGAGTAGTGTTCAGCCTGCACACGATAACGATAAACAGGTCTGCCGGTCACGCCATAATGGATGCTGGTAAATAAGATGTGACAATTGACGAGCCAGATAAGGTATTTACGGCAAGAGACGCGCGAGATATTGACCTCGTTGGCCAGCTCATCCGTGGAGAACTCCTGATCCTGGTGCTCATCAATCCACTGACACAGCGTGCGTAACGTTTGTGGCGTTAACCCTTTAGGTAAGCGCCGTGCTTCCTGTTCATTGGAAGAGCTGCCGTGAATCAGCTGGTCAAGCTCAGACTGTTCATAATACTGATGCTTGTCCATCTCATTTTTCTTGTGCAGCCAGCCGGTGAGCGCCTCTTCAAACCGGGAAGCCTGGAAAGGTTTGATCAGGTAGTCAACAACACCGTAGTGAAGTGAATCTTTGATGGTGGTGGCATCAGCGGCGGAAGAGATGACGATGACATCACACTTGCAACCTTCGCTGTGCAGAACCGGTAGCAGGTCCAGACCGTTTTCTTTTTGCATATAAATATCTAGCAAAATCAGATCGATATGATGACCGCTATGAAAGATTATCTCTTTTGCTTTCTCCAGCGTGGAGGCTGTGCCGCAGCAGTGAAAACCGGAGAGTTGCGCGACATAACGGCGGTTTAATTCCGCTACCATTGCATCGTCATCGACAATTAAGACATTGATCATCTGCTGGCCCTCTCACCATTCCACGGTAACTGTACAAAAAATTGGGTGAAGATCCCTGGTTCAGACTCGACGGAAATATTACCGCCAACGTTTTCAACCTGTTGTTTAACAAGCGCTAAACCAACGCCCCGTTCGGTTCCTTTTGACGAAACGCCCTTCTCAAAGATGTGCTCAATGTTTTCGGGGGCAATCCCCGGACCATCGTCATTCACTTCGCAATGCAACCAGCCGTGTCGATAATGCAAGGATACGCTGATCTCACCACCAGGTTCTTGACCTAGCGCCTCCAGGGCGTTTTCAATCAGATTCCCCAGAACGGTAATCAGTACCGCCACCTGATCTTCGTTGCTATTTTCCGGTAACTGGCTTTCATTGCTAATGACCAGACTATGGCCTAAATCAGATGTGCGATTAATCTTACTGAGTAAAAATCCTGCGATCACCGGTGATTTTATTTTTCCTAACAGTGAGCCAATTTCTTCCTGATAATTGTTTGCGGTCTTCAGGATGTAATTTTCAAGCTGCTTATAACTTTTCAGATGCAATAATCCCAGAATCACGTGCAATTTATTCATGAATTCGTGGGATCGTTCACGAAGTGCGTCGGCATAGTTGACCATACCATCCAGACGTTGCATGAGTTTTCGGACTTCAGTCTTATCTCTGAAGGTTGAAATGGCACCGATGATTTTACCGTTGCTGAGTACCGGGACCGTGTTAATTAAGAGTAGCCGATCCTTCACCATGATCTCTTCATCGCGGCGCGGCGTACCGTCATGTAGTACCTGTGAAAAATCGACCACCTGTGACCACGCATGGCTGAGTGTGGAGAGCTGGGCATCATCTTGTGATTTGTGATAATCCAGCAGCTCCTGCGCCGCCTGGTTAATCAGGGTCACCTCACCGCACTCGTCAACGGCAATAACACCTTCCTTTATAGAGTGCAGCATCGCCTGGCGTTGTTCGAACAGATTGGAGATTTCATAAGGCTCCAGGCCAAACAGAATGCGCTTGAGGACTTTGACAAATACCCATGTGCCGAGTAGCCCAACCAGCACGCCAAATAAGATTGACCAGATGATGCTGCCGCGGCTGTTATTGATCTGCTCAGTCACCCGGCTTAGCTCAAGGCCGATCGACACCACGCCAATCTGCCGATGATGTTCGTCATAGATAGGAGTAAATACACGTAGAGCTTTAGCCAGGAATCCGCGATTAATGGCGACATTCTCTTTACCTTGCAAGGCCAGCAATATGTCATCACCTTTAAATGGCTGACCGATTCGCTGCGCTTCGGGATGAGAGTAACGAATGCTTTGCATATCAGTGACGACGATAAACAAAAAGTCGTTGCTCTTATTCACCGCCTGGGCAATCGCCTGAATGCCGCTTTCCTCGGGCTTTTTCATTAGGCCCTGGCGGATCTCCGGAGAGTTGGCTAGCGTTCGCGCGACCGCAAGCGCTTTACTCGCTAATGCATCGCGCGTCATGTTGCTGATCTGCGAGAAATAAATCAGATGAACGACAAGCAGCACGGAGAAGAGTACTGCACTAACCATGAGGATCACGGTGGTGCCAAGCTTCATCGGGCGTTTACGTATAGCAGTACGTTGCAGGGAGTATCTCATCACGGTCCTGAAATCACGGTTTGTGCGGGTATTATTGCCTGATGGGGTGCGTAATTCAAAGGTGGTAGGGATTATGGCGCTTAAGTTGTCAGTCCTTCTTCTTTATATAGCGTAGAGTGAATTTCTTTCTATATAGAGGTTTTCATACCGATTCTCTCCCTTTTCAGGGACGCTTACAGATAATTTCCTTACGATTGTGGATAACTCTGTGTGTAAATGGGTATAAGGCGGGGTTTTGCTGTGGAATGCAGCAGTCAGTCATTTTTCTGTC
>NZ_SZWU01000072.1:0-22377 GCF_005280935.1 Citrobacter sp. wls757
CGGGTATCAGAACCCGCCGCCAATGGAGTATTAATGTGCCGGTGATTTCTGTGCCAGTCGTTCAGGCTCATGCCTGTATTTAAAGAACAATGCAAAGATAACCGCCAGAGCCAGCGCATACGCGGCAAACACCAGCCAGATAGTTTGCCAATCCTTGACGCCATCGACAGAAAAATAGTCCACCGCCATACCACTCAGAATTGATCCCACCCACGCGCCAACGCCGTTTACCATCGTCATAAACAGCCCCTGCGCGCTGGCGCGAATGTTAGAGCTAACCTCCTGCTCGACAAATACCGATCCCGAGATATTGAAGAAATCAAACGCACAGCCATAGACGATCATCGACATCAGCAGCAGCACAAAACCAAACGGCGACGGATCGCCAAAGGCAAAGAAGCCAAAGCGCAGCGTCCATGCCAGCATGCTCATCAGCATCACCGTTTTAATGCCAAAGCGTTTAAGGAAGTACGGAATAGTGAGAATAAAGCCCACCTCCGCCATCTGTGAAACGGAAAGCAATATGGAGGGGTACTTCACCACAAAGCTGTCGGCAAATTCCGGGTTACGGGCAAAATCATGCAGGAACGGATTGCCAAAGACGTTGGTGATTTGCAACACCGCCCCCAGCATCATCGCAAACAAAAAGAAGATTGCCATCTGCGGTTTTTTAAACAGAACAAAGGCGTCCAGACCGAGCCTGCTGGCAAGCGTGGTGTTTGCTTTCTTCTCAGCAACCGGGATTTTCGGCAACGTAAGTGCATACAAAGCCAGCAGCAGCGATGCGCCTGAAGCGATATACAACTGCGCGCTGCTCAGTTCCAGTCCCATCAAACTGACTGTCCACATCGCCACAATAAACCCAATGGTGCCAAATACACGAATTGGCGGGAACGCGGTGACCGGATCCTGACCTGATTGCGCCAGGCACGAGTATGAGACGCTATTCGATAACGCAATCGTCGGCATATACGCCATTGCGTTAACCAGCATCACCCAAAACATGGTCTGCGGATCGGTAACGGTTGTGGCATATAGCAACACGCCCGCACACACCAGATGACAAAGCATATAGGCGCGCTCGGCGCGTAGCCATTTATCGGCAATGATGCCCATAATGCCCGGCATGATAATCGCCGCCAGCCCTTTCGAACTGTAAATCATACCGACGTTCGCGCCGGTAAAATCCAGGGTATTAATCATGTAGGAACCCAGGGTTACCAACCAGCTTCCCCAGATGAAATATTGCAAAAACGACATGAGCTTTAAGCGAGATGCGATACCCATTTTTCCGTTCCTTGCCATAAAGTAAGACCCCGCAAGCGGGGTCATTTTTTAGTTATTCAGGCCAGTTTGCGCAAGAATCCGCAGATCAAATTGATGAAATTCTGCCGGGAGAGTTCCGCCGCTGCCAGCGTCTGCGCGTGAGATAATTTAACATCACCCAGACCTTCCGCCAGGTTGGTGATGGCCGCCACCGCAACCACTTTCAAACCGCAGTGGCGCGCAGAGATAACTTCAGGCACCACCGACATCCCCACCACGTCACCACCGATAATTTGCATCATGCGGATTTCTGCCGCGGTTTCAAAGTTCGGCCCCGGATAAGAGACAAAAACCCCTTCACTCAGCGGGAATCCTTCCTCAGCGGCAACAGTTTGCAGGATCGCACGGTAGTCAGCATCATAGGCATTCGCCAGTGAAAAGAATCGCTCGCCAAAACGCTCATCGTTTGGCCCTACCATCGGCGTACCCGGCATCGTATTGATGTGATCGCTAAGCGCAACGAGGCTACCCGGTCCGACTTCGGGACGCAAAGAGCCTGCAGCATTGGTGCAAAACAGCAGCTCACAGCCCAGCAGCTTCAGCGTACGAATGGCATCCGTCATCACCGTCATACCGCGACCTTCATAGAAATGTCCACGTCCTTTCATACAGGCCACCGGAATTCCCGCCAGATTTCCCAACACCAGTTCACCAGCATGACCGTGTACGGTACTCACCGGGAACCCTGGTAGTTTCTCGTAAGAGATGGCAACCGCATCCTCAATTTGATCCGCCAACGCCCCCAGGCCTGAGCCGAGGATAAAGGCTACGCGCGGCGTAAAATCCGGTTTGTAACCACGAATGATATCAGCGCTATACCAGGGATTTTGCGAGAAAAGAGAGTGGCTCATGAGATGTCCTTAATACTGAGTAATCGAAATAACGTAGCGTACCGCATTGTTATAGCGAGACTACGCAATCGATTACCAATACCGTTTATCCCGATAACCGATAGTAAATCGGTATAGATGGCACGTGCTAAATCGGCCTGAACTCACATTTTTTTTCTGCCAGAAATGGCAAGGAGTACCAACACATCAGGAATTCGTCAGACGAGTGGGCTGACAAAGCCCGCCTTGCAAATGACTGACTAACATTTGTTGATTATTAATAAGCGAAAGCAGGTACAACAACGCACTTTCGCTAATCAATAATTAAAACGGGGGAACTGCTGTTTACTTCTTATAGAGTTCGCTGGTCACTACAGCCTGAGAACCATTGCCTATAGAAGAGAAGTTCTTAATAACAAAGAAATCAGCACCTTCTTTATCTGCCATTTTCGAAATTTTGTGCATACATTGATTCACCGTATTTTCCGTTACGGTGATTGACTTGACATGCTTTAAACTATTGGCTTCTTGTTGCGAGATTTCTGTAGCAGCAAAGGCAGACAGACTGAGAAAACACAAAGAAGCGGCCAATGATGTGACTAATGTCTTTTTCATAACTATCCTCATAACTTTCATATTAATATTTGAGCGTCAAGATATACTCTTCACATAATATTGCAAACAAAAACCCTTCTATTTATAAAATAGACGAATTGACAAACATTGAAGAGTAATGAACATCATATGTATTGTTCAATAGGTTTATTATAGCGGGTTAAATATTTGCATAATAAACGCAGAAAAATAACACTAAATACCCACGAGGCATTTAGTGTTATTTGCAATTAATTACCGGCCACTTCGTTAAGAAGGGTTGTCAGGATGCTAACTGGAGCAACAATATTATGTGCAACACCATAGTCAAACTCCAGAACAGTACTTGCATCCTGATAATCTATATGGGTATCACCATTGTCATCCTGCCAAATAACCACCCGTAGGGGTAACTCTATTGCCGCATGAGGATTTGCTTGCATGGCAGGAGTACCACCCTTTGGGTTACCAAACAGAAATAACATCGTCGGTCGCAGAGCAAGACCTGCTTCAGTTGCCGCTTGCTGTTGATCTACCTGCACAAAAATACGAATATTTTTAGCATTCAATACGCTGACGAGTCTGTTTACAGTATCATCAAAATTGAACTTACTAGGCAGCGTTTTTGTCCGCTCCGGCTTTCTCATCTGTCGTTCCTTTATTTATAGAATATTCATGAAAATACCCGCCAGCGAATGACGGGTATTGATAAATGCTAGCACAGTTATTTAGGCGTCACTTCGACAGAGCCCCAGCTGATACCATTTGGGTTATTGTCTACCGGGAGCGTGTTCACTACCTTACGCTCATTAATGTCAATCATCGAAACAGAGTTTGCAAATGAGTTAGTTACGTAAGCATACTTGCCATTTTTATCGACAACCACGCCATGGGCCCCATCGCCAGTGGTGATGGTTTTCGCTACCGTAAGGCTTGCGATATCAATCATGTTTATTGTGTTACCCGGCTTTCTCTTCGAGCCCTGATTGGTTACCAGCATGCTTTTACCATCCGGAGTGCCAAACAGCTGGATTGGTACGGTACCAACATTAATTTTCTTCACAACTTTACGCGTTGCTGTATCAATCACCGCTACAGCGTCTTCACCAGACAGGGAAACAAACACCCGTTTTCCGTCCGGTGAGAAACCTACCTGGGCTGGCATTTTACCTAATGGGATCTGCGCGACTTCTTTATTACTGGCTGTATCGACAACGGATACCGAGCCCCCTTTCATATTCGCGATATAAACTTCTTTACCGTCAGGACTCACTCTGAGGCCATGAGGGAATTTACCTACATTAATTGTCGTTAAATTTTTCAAATGTTCTGCATCAATCACGCTGATAGTGTTATCTGCACTATTTGAGATATACGCCATTTTCCCATCAGGGGTGACGACAACATGCGCAGGGTGTGCGCCAACCGGAAGTTTTGCAATAACCGTATCATTTTCGGCATTAATAACCCAAACTTCGCCATGTTCCTTTTTGCCTGCATGAGAATCTTTGCCCATATCCATTTTCTCAGAATGGGCATCTTTACTCATATCCATATGTTCAGAGCCTGATGAATGTGTCCCGTTAGCACCAAGGTTGGTTACCCAAACTGTTTTATTGTCTGGTGACACCTGAACGTTATGCGGCATTTTACCAACATGTACTTTATCTACAGTCTTTAAAGACGCAGCATCAAGTACATTAACTGAATCTGCACCTTCATTTGCTACATACACTCGGTCTGCTGCAAACGTATAACCAGACCATGCCAGCATACTAATTTGCATTGCAATTAAAATTTTATTTTTTCTTATCATCGCCGCCAATACCCCATTAGTTAAATATATTTACCGGATTAGTTTCAGCAACCAGCTATTGTAGGATTATTTAACATGTCACTAATATTACTCCATCGGGATCGTGTTAATTCTACCTATAACGAGTTACTGTATAAATTGCTTAGTCATTTCATTAATCAATCGCTATACATCATTGTATTAGATACTGCTATCCGTACTTGCGTATAAAGAGTATCAACCTTCCAGCAAGTGGAAGGTCAAGAAAAAAAGTAATAATTTAAAATAGCCTTACAAATCCGCAAGCTGAGCAATTGCCTAAGAATATCGCAGGAGAATTTATAAATATAAAGAGGTAGTCCGGTGCCGGGTAAAAATATAAAAGTTAACGATCAGTTCATCGATACTGAAAGCCAAAATTAACGACATGACAAACACCAGCCATATCGTTAAAGCTGGTACAAAGGATCCCGTGCCCGACCGGCGGTTAATTCACTGGCCTGCATCCGTACTACGTCCCACAGCGCCTGGGCCGCAGTCGATAAAGAACGATTTTTACGTCGTGCCAGCATCAATTGTCGTTCCACAACCGGCGTCAGGCGTTTAACCTGCAAATGGCTGCCCTGTGGCAGAGGAAGCGCCAGCGCAGGCAGCACGCTGATACCAATCCCCGCCTCAACCATCGGGAAAAGCGTGGCAGGGTGACCTATCTCCTGAACGATATTGGCCTCAATGGAAAAGTGAGCCAGTGCCGCATCGATCAACGGTCGACTGCCGGAAGCGTAATCCTGTAATACCAGGCGCTCATGATATAAATCCTGCCAATTTACCCATTCGCGTTGGGCTAGCGGATGATCCTCTCGACACAACAGCAGGAACGGTTCGGATAACACCGCTTCACACTGTAGATCGGTCACAGCACCTGGATCTATCACAATGCCAAAATCCACCTCGCCCTGACGAATACTCTCCAGCACCCACTGTTGCGGACGATCGTGCAGCACAAAATCGATTGCTGGATAAAGCTGATTACTCTGGGCAATACACTGTGGAATAAGGTGAGCAGATATTGTCTGGCTGGCGGCAACGCGCACCGTTCCGGTTAACTGCGTTCCCACCTGGCCTGCTTCACGCAGCGTGCTGTGCAGTTCATCCAGAATACGTTCCAGTCGCGCCGCCAACTGGTGCCCTGCTTCTGTCAGCACCACTTCCCGCGTTGTTCTATCTAACAACCGCACACCCGTCTGCCCTTCCAGCTCTTTAACGCTGTGGCTGACCGCAGACTGGCTTAAGCCAATGATATCCCCCGCCCGGCTAAAGCTTTTGGCCTGAGCGACGGTAACAAAAATACGGAGCTGACGCAGAGAGTAATTCATCTATTCGATTCATATATGGATGCAATAAATCAATTTTATTTCTCAAACAGAAAAACGCAAAATGTTCCTACCGAATTTCAGGAGCTTTTATGAAACTTTTTCGTATCCTTGATCCGTTCACGATAACGTTGATTACGGTCGTTTTACTGGCGTCCTTTTTCCCGGCCGAGGGTGGCTTTGTGCCTTTCTTTGAAGGCTTAACCACCGCCGCCATTGCCCTACTGTTTTTTATGCACGGGGCGAAGCTTTCGCGTGAAGCCATTATTGCCGGCGGTAGTCACTGGCGTTTACATCTGTGGGTGATGTGCAGCACGTTTGTTGTTTTCCCGGTGCTGGGCGTTCTGTTCGCCTGGTGGGCACCGGTAAATGTTGACCCGATGCTGTACACCGGTTTCCTGTACCTGTGTATTTTGCCGGCCACGGTGCAGTCGGCAATCGCTTTTACGTCGCTGGCGGGGGGTAACGTTGCTGCCGCCGTGTGTTCCGCTTCGGCCTCCAGCCTGCTGGGTATTTTTCTCTCGCCGTTACTGGTTGGCCTGGTAATGAATATGCATGGCGCAGAAGGCAGTCTGGAGCAGGTGGGGAAAATCATGCTGCAGCTGCTGCTGCCGTTCGTACTGGGACATCTTTCACGTCCGTGGATTGGTAACTGGGTGTCCCGACATAAAAAATGGATCGCCAAAACGGACCAATCCTCCATCTTGCTGGTGGTGTACTCCGCCTTCAGTGAAGCCGTGGTTAACGGGATCTGGCACAAAGTGGGGATTGGCTCACTGCTGTTTATCGTGGTGGTCAGCATCGTATTGCTGGCAATCGTGATTGGCATCAACGTCTTTGTTGCGCGGAAATGCGGCTTCAACAAAGCCGATGAGATCACCATTGTCTTTTGTGGATCGAAAAAGAGCCTGGCGAATGGGATCCCAATGGCAAATATTCTGTTCCCGACGTCAGTGATAGGAATGATGGTGCTGCCGTTGATGATCTTCCATCAAATTCAGCTGATGGTGTGTGCCGTGCTGGCACGGCGCTACAAGCAACAAACGGACGCATTGCAGGCGCAGCAGAAAAGCCGCGCCGCAAAGGCTTAGAGCGGGCGTTTCAGGGGCTGCACCAGTTGCGTCAGCCCTTCAGTTTTAATCAGCAACGTGATTTGCATCAGCTCGCCGAGCTTGCCCGGCGGGAATTCATCTTTACGGGCAAACCACAGCAGATACTCTTCCGGTACATCAATCAGCCGACGCCCTTTATATTTGCCAAAGGGCATCACGGTATTGGCGATTTCAACCAGCTGCTCTTTTTCCATCTCAGGCACCCAGTAAGCGGATCATTTCAGCTTCATCGATCACGGCAATACCCAGTTCCTGCGCTTTTGCCAGCTTCGAACCCGCCGCTTCACCGGCAATCACCAGGTCGGTTTTCTTCGATACGCTGCCGGCCACTTTTGCACCCAACTCAGTCAGTCGCGCTTTGGCGTCATCGCGTGACATCAGGCTCAGGCTCCCGGTCAGCACCACCGTTTTCCCCGCGAAGGGGCTGTCGATTTCTTCAGCGTTGATGACCACCGGCGCTGGCCAGTGAATCCCCTGCGCCAGCAGTTGGACGATCACCTCGCGGTTACTCTCTTCAGCAAAGAAATTAAACACATGGGTCGCTACCACAATGCCGACATCCGGCACTTTTTGCAGCTCGTCAATAGAGGCCGCTTCCAGCGCTTCAAGCGTGCCGAAATACGCCGCCAGACCTGCGGCTGTGGCCTCACCGACTTCACGAATGCCCAGCGCGTAGAGGAAACGGGCAAACGTCGTTTCTTTCGCTTTTTCCAGCGCATTCACCACGTTTTGCGCCGATTTCGGCCCCATACGATCGAGTCCGGTCAGCTTGCCTGCCGTCAGAGTGAAGAGATCTGCTGGCGTATGGACATACTCTTTCTCGACCAGTTGATCGATAATTTTGTCGCCCATACCGTCAACATCGAGCGCGCGGCGAGAAACAAAGTGTTTCAACGACTCCTTACGCTGCGCTCCGCAGATTAAACCACCAGTACAGCGAGCGACCGCTTCGCCTTCCACACGTTCAACATCAGACCCGCACACCGGACAATGCTGTGGAAACACAATTTCACGCGTCTCTTCCGGGCGCTCGGAAAGCACCACGTTGACGACCTGCGGGATCACATCGCCCGCCCGGCGAATAACGACTTTATCGCCAATACGCAACCCCAGACGATCGATTTCATCGGCATTATGCAGAGTGGCGTTACTGACCAGAACCCCGGCAACCTGAACCGGCTCAAGACGAGCGACGGGCGTAATCGCCCCGGTACGTCCGACCTGAAACTCAACATCGCGAACAAAGGTCATCTGCTCTTGCGCCGGGAACTTAAAGGCCACCGCCCAGCGCGGCGCGCGGGCAACAAAACCCAGTTGCTCTTGCAATACCATGGAGTTGACTTTGATCACCACACCGTCGATATCGAATCCCAGCGTCGGTCGGTCTTCTTCAACCTTGTGATAGTAAGCAAGTACTTCCTCCGGCGAGTCGCAAAGCGTAACTCTGTCGCTCACCGGCAATCCCCACTCTTTAAATTGCAGTAGACGGCCCAGGTGGGTATCAGGCAACACACCACCTTCCAGCACACCAACGCCATAGCAGAAGAAAGTAAGCGGTCGCTTCGCTGTAATACGCGGATCGAGCTGGCGCAATGACCCGGCCGCTGCGTTACGCGGGTTAGCAAACACTTTGTTACCAGTGCGGCGGGCCTCTTCGTTAATTTTTTCAAATCCGGCCTGCGGCAGGAACACTTCACCGCGCACTTCCAGACGCGTCGGAATGTTATCGCCACGCAGTTTTAACGGGATCGCACGGATGGTACGCACGTTCGAGGTAATATCCTCACCCGTAGTACCATCACCACGCGTTGCGGCACTGACCAGCACACCGTTTTCATACAGGATACTGACCGCCAGCCCGTCCAGCTTCAGTTCGCAGCACCAGGTTAGTTTGTCCGTGCTCTTCAGTCTGTCCTGCACGCGCTTGTTGAAGGCGAGAAAACTCTCTTCATCAAACACGTTATCCAGTGACAGCATTGGCACTTCATGGCGAATCTGGCTGAACGCTGCTAACGGGGCGGCGCCAACACGCTGGGTTGGCGAGTCGGGGGTGATAAGTTCCGGATGCTGCGCTTCCAGCTCGCGCAGTTCACGCATCAGGCGATCGTATTCCGCATCGGGAATTTCCGGCGCATCCATCACATGGTAGAGATACTCATGATGGCGAAGCGTGGTTCGCAGTTCTGTCAGTTGTTGTTCGATTGATTCCATATCGCACCATCAATGATAAAAAACCCCCGACAGGCGGGGGTTTAGCAAGGAGATGTCACGCCAGAGGAGAATCAGGCGTGAGATTCTTTAACTTCGCGGATGCGGTCCTGATACTCGCGCAGTTTCTGCGGCGTCATCATGCGACGTTGATCGTCGAGCACCACACCACCCACTTCATCGGCAATGTGCTGTGCGGACTGCAGCATCAGCTTAAAGTTTTGCAGCTCGTCACCGTAGGACGGAACCTGCATAAAAATAGTCACGCCAGGGGTGCTGAAATCACCCGTCATTTCGGGGTCAAACGTTCCTGGGTTAACCATATTGGCAAGGCTGAACAGCGAAGGACCGCTGCCATCCGGGCTCAAATGACGATGGAAAATATTCATATCGCCAAATTTAAAACCGGCTTGCTGAATGCTGTTGAGCAGCACTTCACCGTTGAGCTCACTACCGTGATGCGCCGCAACGTTCATAATAATGACCGCTTCTTTACGCTGCGGTTTTTCAGCAACAGGCGCTTCTTCAACTACTGGCTCAGGCTGCGGTTGATGTTCAACGGCAGGCTCTGCGGGCTGGAAAGCCTGCGGTGCAGGTTGCGGTGCTTGCTGCACGGGCTGCTGAACCTGCGGAGCAACGGGCTGATGCTGCATCGGCTGCTGCACAGGTTGTTGCTGAACAGGCTGATGTTGCACCGGCTGCTGCGGTTGCACGGGCTGCTGCTGCTGCTGAGCATGCGGCGGCGGTACCGGCGCTTGTGCAGGCTGCGGCGCGGATTGACGCGGCTGAGCAGACGCATAAGGCGGCTGGTACTGGTGTTGCGGCGACTGAGGAGGAACACCATGTTCCTGCGCGTTACCGGGAGCATGATTCACACGATGAACGCGAACTTCGCCCACGCCTTCGTCTTCCTCGACGTTGTCGTCGAACGAATCCTCGTCTTCACGTTTAGACTTCATGCGTTTCAGTGGGCGATCGCGGAATATAGAAGACCGCTCTTTACGGCTAGTCCAAAAACCATGTACCAGTAAAGCGATTATGGCGATCGCGCCAACAATGATTAATATCAGACGCAAATCCTGCATCATTATATTCTCTGTTGTTCTAACACCTTGCCACCACGGCAAACATTTACTCACTAAGAGTATTTGTCGATTACGCCAAGTGCAAGTGCACTCTTGGCTTTCACGGCATAAAGATGAACAAAATTGTGCTTTTTGCTGTTTTTTCGAACATTTCTGAACAGCTTAACGCTCAACAACCCGGTAAGATACGCAAAGTTTACCAGAGCTTATATAACAAGGAGTATGTCCTGACCATGGTTTCATCATCTGCAGTCGTACCTCGCAGCGGCCTTTATTACTTTTCACAGGGATGGAAGCTCATCACCCAACCGGGCATTCGTCGCTTTGTCATCCTGCCTTTGCTGGTGAATATCCTGCTGATGGGCGGCGCATTCTGGTGGCTATTCACACAACTCGATAGCTGGATCCCCGCGCTGATGAGTCACGTCCCTGACTGGCTTCAGTGGCTCAGCTACTTGCTGTGGCCGATTGTCACTATCTCCGTACTACTGGTGTTCGGCTACCTGTTTTCCACCATAGCCAACTGGATTGCCGCGCCGTTTAACGGTCTGCTGGCAGAACAGCTGGAAGCACGCTTAACGGGCGCAACACCGCCTGACACCGGCGTTCTCGGCATCATGAAAGATGTTCCCCGTATTATGAAACGTGAATGGCAAAAGCTGGCGTGGTATCTCCCGCGCGCCGTCGTGTTGCTGATCCTCTATTTCATTCCGGGTATTGGGCAGACCGTCGCCCCGGTGCTGTGGTTCCTGTTCAGCGCGTGGATGCTGGCCATTCAGTACTGCGATTATCCGTTTGATAACCATAAGGTGCCTTTTAAGGAGATGCGCGTCGCGCTGCGCACACGCAAGGTCACCAATATGCAATTTGGCGCATTGACCAGCCTGTTCACCATGATTCCGGTGCTCAATCTGTTCATCATGCCGGTCGCGGTTTGTGGTGCCACGGCGATGTGGGTAGACTGCTATCGTGCTAAGCACGCGTTATGGAAGTAATGCAAAAATGTGTAAAAGCGGGCTGGCTTATGCCCGCTCTTATTCCATACTGCAACGCATTATTTCCTGGTGGCATATAGATATACGAATTCCTTACTTCCCCATACTTTCTCAACAGGTATGCTGAAGCGGTATCCCAATTTCATACAGTTAAGGACAGGCCATGAGTAAGATTTTTGAAGACAACTCGCTGACTATCGGTCATACGCCGCTGGTTCGACTGAACCGTATCGGTAACGGACGCATTCTGGCGAAGGTGGAATCACGCAACCCGAGCTTTAGCGTCAAATGCCGTATCGGTGCCAACATGATTTGGGATGCCGAAAAACGTGGTGTACTGAAACCGGGTGTAGAGCTGGTCGAACCAACCAGCGGCAACACAGGGATTGCGCTGGCCTACGTTGCCGCAGCTCGCGGCTACAAACTGACTCTGACCATGCCTGAAACCATGAGCATTGAGCGCCGCAAGCTCTTAAAAGCGCTGGGAGCGAACCTGGTACTGACCGAAGGCGCAAAAGGTATGAAGGGCGCGATTCAGAAAGCGGAAGAAATTGTGGCCAGCGATCCGGAAAAATTCCTGCTGCTGCAGCAGTTCAGTAACCCGGCAAACCCGGAAATCCACGAAAAAACTACCGGCCCGGAAATCTGGGAAGATACCGATGGCCAGGTTGATGTCTTTATTTCCGGCGTCGGTACCGGCGGTACGTTGACTGGTGTGACCCGTTACATTAAAGGCACTAAAGGCAAAACCGATCTGATCACCGTCGCGGTTGAACCTACCGACTCCCCGGTTATCGCCCAGGCGCTGGCAGGTGAAGAACTCAAACCAGGCCCGCATAAAATTCAGGGCATTGGAGCAGGCTTCATTCCGGGTAACCTTGATCTGAAGCTTATCGATAAAGTCGTTGCCATCACTAATGATGAAGCTATTTCTACTGCGCGTCGTCTGATGGAAGAAGAAGGTATTCTGGCTGGGATCTCTTCCGGTGCTGCGGTTGCTGCCGCGCTTAAGCTCCAGGAAGATGAAACCTTTACCAATAAGAACATAGTGGTTATTCTACCGTCATCGGGTGAGCGTTATCTGAGCACTGCACTGTTTGCCGATCTCTTTACAGAGAAAGAACTGCAACAGTAGTGCCAGCATGTTAAAAACGCGTAAAAAAGCACCCTTTTGGGTGCTTTTTTGTGGCCTGCTTCAAAGTTTCAACTCGCCTGGCATTGATTCAGCCCGCCGGAACTGGTATTTAACCAAACTAATTATTTTGATGCGCGAAATTAATCGTTACAGGAAAAGCGCTAGCTGAATCGATTTTATGATTTGGTTCAACTCTTCCTTTCGCGGCATAATGTTTAATGACGAACGAAACGTCAGCGGCAAGAAGTTGCCAGCAACGGATTGCACCGAACTCCTTTTGTGTCGCGTCCAGTTTACGCCGATGCTAACAATACAGGCTAAAGTTGAGCCGCCAGGCTAGACTTTAGTTCCACAACACTAAACCTATAAGTTGGGGAAATATAATGTTCCAGCAAGAAGTTACCATTACCGCTCCGAACGGTCTGCATACTCGCCCTGCTGCTCAGTTTGTTAAAGAAGCAAAAGGCTTTACTTCTGAAATTACTGTGACTTCCAACGGCAAAAGCGCTAGCGCCAAAAGCCTGTTTAAACTGCAGACTCTGGGCCTGACTCAGGGTACCGTTGTCACCCTGTCCGCAGAAGGTGAAGACGAGCAGAAAGCAGTTGAGCATCTGGTTAAACTGATGGCTGAACTCGAGTAAGTTCAACGAGTTCTTTTAAATATCAGTCACAAGTAAGGTAGGGTTATGATTTCAGGCATTTTAGCATCCCCGGGTATCGCTTTCGGTAAAGCATTGCTGCTGAAAGAAGACGAGATCGTCATTGACCGGAAAAAAATTTCTGCCGACAAGGTTGATCAGGAAGTTGAACGTTTTCTGAGCGGTCGTGCCAAGGCATCTGCGCAACTGGAAGCGATCAAAACCAAAGCTGGTGAAACGTTCGGTGAAGAAAAAGAAGCCATCTTTGAAGGGCATATCATGCTGCTCGAAGATGAGGAGCTGGAGCAGGAAATCATAGCCCTGATTAAAGATAAGCACATGACGGCTGATGCAGCTGCGCATGAAGTTATCGAAGGTCAGGCCACAGCCCTGGAAGAGCTGGATGATGAATACCTGAAAGAACGTGCGGCTGACGTACGTGACATCGGTAAACGCCTGCTGCGTAACATTCTGGGTCTGGCAATTATTGACCTAAGCGCTATCCAGGACGAAGTTATCCTGGTTGCCGCAGACCTGACCCCGTCTGAAACCGCACAGCTGAACCTGAACAAGGTGCTGGGTTTCATCACTGACGCGGGCGGACGTACCTCTCATACCTCTATCATGGCGCGTTCTCTGGAACTGCCTGCCATCGTAGGTACGGGTAGCGTCACCTCTCAGGTGAAAAACGACGACTATCTGATTCTGGATGCCGTAAACAATCAGGTTTACGTCAATCCGACCAACGACGTTATTGAGCAATTGCGTGCCGTTCAGGAGCAGGTTGCAACCGAGAAAGCGGAACTCGCTAAGCTGAAAGATCTGCCGGCTATCACGCTGGACGGACATCAGGTGGAAGTTTGCGCCAACATCGGTACCGTTCGTGACGTTGAAGGCGCCGAGCGTAACGGCGCTGAAGGTGTGGGTCTGTACCGCACCGAATTCCTGTTCATGGACCGTGAGTCGCTGCCAACTGAAGAAGAACAGTTTGCTGCGTATAAAGCCGTTGCTGAAGCCTGTGGCTCTCAGGCGGTCATCGTCCGTACCATGGACATCGGCGGCGATAAAGAACTGCCGTACATGAACTTCCCGAAAGAAGAGAACCCGTTCCTGGGCTGGCGTGCCGTGCGTATCGCCATGGATCGTAAAGAGATCCTGCGTGACCAGGTTCGCGCTATCCTGCGCGCCTCTGCTTTCGGCAAACTGCGTATCATGTTCCCAATGATCATCTCTGTTGAAGAAGTGCGTGCACTGCGCAAAGAGATCGAAATCTACAAACAGGAACTGCGCGACGAAGGTAAAGCATTTGACGAGAGCATTGAGATTGGCGTGATGGTGGAAACACCAGCTGCGGCAACAATTGCGCGTCATTTAGCCAAAGAAGTTGATTTCTTTAGTATCGGCACCAATGATTTAACGCAGTACACCCTGGCAGTTGACCGTGGTAATGATATGATTTCACACCTTTACCAACCGATGTCGCCATCTGTACTGACGCTGATCAAGCAAGTTATTGATGCTTCTCATGCTGAAGGCAAATGGACTGGCATGTGTGGTGAGCTTGCAGGCGACGAACGTGCTACACTTCTGTTGCTGGGGATGGGTCTGGACGAATTCTCTATGAGCGCCATTTCTATCCCGCGCATTAAGAAGATTATCCGTAACACGAACTTCGAAGATGCGAAGGTGTTAGCAGAGCAGGCTCTTGCTCAACCGACAACGGACGAGTTAATGACGCTGGTTAACAAGTTCATTGAAGAAAAAACAATCTGCTAATCCACGAGATGCGGCCCAATTTACTGCTTAGGAGAAGATCATGGGTTTGTTCGATAAACTGAAATCTCTGGTTTCTGATGATAAGAAAGACACCGGAACTATTGAGATCGTTGCTCCGCTCTCTGGCGAGATCGTCAACATCGAAGACGTGCCGGATGTAGTTTTTGCTGAAAAAATCGTTGGTGATGGCATTGCTATCAAACCAACCGGTAACAAAATGGTTGCTCCTGTTGATGGCACCATCGGCAAAATCTTTGAAACCAACCACGCTTTCTCTATCGAATCCGACAGCGGCATTGAGCTGTTTGTTCACTTCGGTATTGATACCGTTGAACTGAAAGGCGAAGGCTTCAAACGCATCGCTGAAGAAGGTCAGCGCGTGAAAGTGGGCGACCCGGTTATTGAATTCGATCTGCCGCTGCTGGAAGAAAAAGCCAAGTCTACACTGACTCCGGTTGTTATCTCCAACATGGACGAAATCAAAGAGCTGATCAAACTGTCCGGTAGCGTGACAGTGGGTGAGACTCCGGTTATCCGCATCAAGAAGTAATTCTTTTTGCAGAGAAAGATGGCGCCATCAGGCGCCATTTTTTTTATCTGATGGATATCAAAACCCTGCCGGATGGCGCTACGCTTATCCGGCCTACAGCAAACTCCGTAACGTAGGCCGGATAAGACGTTCTCGTCGCCATCCGGCATTAAATCTGTGAGGTGACCGGTCGGTAACACGCCTCGCGCATCAGAATCTTCATCCCTTCCGGCCCGCTTTCCAGCATCCGTCGCTCCGAGTCTGCCACTAACAATTCACAGTCGTAGCCACCCGCAATACCAAACATGGCCCGTGCTACACAGATATCTTCCAGCGCTGCTGCCCCGTTGGTGTCAAAATGTCCAACCATACGCCCATTCTGGCGAACTACCAGCCGGTAACTCTTCATCGCGCCTCCCCTGCCGGTGGCAGAATTAATTCATCACAACCGCACAGGTGCGTCCACGTCATCACGTCCAGCCGCTGCGCGGCGTCGTGCGTCGCGGTCGTCAGCGCTTTCCCCAGTACAAGGCCGCTCACCAGCTCTGCACAAAACAGATCGCCAGTCCCCTTCAGATCCGTTTTCACTCGCGGATGGGCTAACACCTCAACCGTTTCAGCCGTCACCACCGCAACGTTAATAATCTCTTCGGTATCCCCCGGCGCGCTGGTTATTACCACCCATTTCAGGGTGTCAGTGAGCAGTGATTGTGCCGCCGTAATGGCTTCATCAAGCGTACGACACGGCTTTCCGCTTAGCATTTGCAGCTCGAACACGTTCGGCGTCAGCCCCTGTGCCAACGGCAGCAGGTGCTGACGATAAGCTTCCGGGATTTCGGCTTTCACATACATGCCGCTATCCGTATCGCCAATCACGGGGTCGACCAAAATGCATAGGTCCGGATGCGTGGCCCGAACGGTTTCCAGCCACTGTGCCAGCAAGGCGATTTGCTCCGCGCTGCCCATGTATCCTGTTGTCACCGCCTTTAGCTCACGCAAGGCATCACGCTCGCTTAAGGCGCGGAGATAGCCGCTAAACCAGTCAGACGGAATAACGCCGCCGTAAAAGGTTTCATAATGCGGGGTATTACTGAACAGCACCGTGGGTACTGCCGTCACGCGTAACCCCTGCGCTTTAATGGCCGGGACGGCGATGCTGTTACCTACGCTGCCATACACCACCTGTGACTGGACAGCGACGATATCGGTCTGTAACGCCCGATTCGTGTCGTCAAAGAGCACTGACTGGATATCACTCTCCTGCTCCATAAATTTCTCCTCTCGCTGGACAGCGGGCCTACGCCTCACTATTATCGTCATATGCTAAAATTCATTTTGTCATAGGTCAATAATGATCGACGGAAAAACCGCTAACGAAATTTTTGACAGTATCCGTCAACATGTCACTACAGGCACGCTGGCAGCAGGCGAAACGTTGCCGCCAGTGCGGGAACTGGCAACGGAATTAAACGTGAACCGTAATACTGTCGCGGCGGCTTACAAACGCCTGGTCACCTCCGGGTTGGCGCAGAGCCTGGGACGCAACGGCACGGTGATTAAGGGGATTACTGCCCCCGTTGCGCTGGAAGGTGGTAATCCGGATACCCCGCTTATCGATCTTTCCGGCGGTAATCCAGCGCCCTCGCGTCTTCCTGACCTGAGTAGTTATTTCGCGAAGATAAATAAGAATCCGCGCTTGTACGGCGATGCCGCTGTGTCACCAGGGCTTAAGGTATGGGCATCACAATGGATGCAAAATGCAATGCCCGGCAAAGGGGAAATTGATATCACCAGCGGCGCCATTGATGCTATCGAACGGCTACTGTGCGCCCATTTACTGCCTGGAGATAGCGTTGTCGTAGAAGATCCATGCTTTTTGAGCAGCATCAACATGCTGCGTTATGCTGGTTTCTCCGCCATTCCGGCCAATGTTGACCACGAAGGCATGCTGCCGGACCAACTGGAACTCGCGCTACAGAAAGGTGCGCGGGCAGTGATTCTGACACCGCGCGCGCATAACCCGACAGGATGCAGCCTGAGCGCTTCACGCGCGGCGCAATTGCAGGAAATCCTGGCCCGCTATCCGCAGACGCTGGTGATCGTCGACGACCACTTTGCGCTGCTATCTGCTTGCCACTGGTATCCGGTGATTGCGAAGGAAACCACGCACTGGGCGATTGTCCGTTCGATGTCCAAAACGTTAGGTCCGGATTTACGCCTGGCCATTGTGGCCAGCGATCCGCTCACTTCAGGGAAGCTACGTTTACGGCTCAACTCCGGCAGTCAGTGGGTCAGCCACCTGCTGCAGGATTTGGCCTGCGCCTGCCTGAGTGACGAGACTTATCAACACACGCTGGCGCAAACTCAGCAGTTTTACGCCGCCCAGCAGCAAACGTTGGCGGCAGCACTGCGGCGACATGGCATTGAGTTGCCCGTTGGTGACGGTCTGAATATGTGGCTACCGCTGGAAAATAACAGCCAGACGATCGCTTTTGCGCTGGCAAAGTCCGGCTGGCTGGTGCGGGAAGGCGAAGTGTTTGGCGTCAATACGCCTGCCCACGGCCTGCGTATTACGCTGTCAACCTTAACTGACAGCGACATTGATAAGCTGGCGGCTGATATTCATCAGGCGCTAAAACGCTAACAGGAGAGAAAAAGTGCGAGTTCATTTTGTTATTCATGAGTCTTTCGAATCTGCTGGCGCGTATCTGCCGTGGGCCGAATCACGCGGCTATAGCGTCAGTTGGTCGCGCGTTTATGCCGGAGAAGCGGTCCCTGCGAACGCCGATGATTTCGATATGTTGGTGGTGTTTGGCGGTCCGCAGTCACCACGAACCACGCTGGCAGAGTGCCCGTACTTTGATTCTCAGGCCGAGCAGCATCTGATCAACCAGGCGATTGCGGCACGTAAAATTGTGGTGGGGATCTGCCTGGGTTCACAGTTAATCGGCGAAGCGCTGGGTGCGAAGGTGTGCCAGAGTCCGGAAAAAGAAATTGGTCACTACCCCATCGTTCTGACCGAAGCCGGTCAACAGCACCCGCTGTTCAGCCATTTCGGCTCACCGCTTACCGTCGGTCACTGGCACAACGACATGCCAGGAATAACCGACCAGGCGACCATTCTTGCTGCCAGCGAAGGCTGCCCACGACAAATCGTGCAATACGGTAATTTCGTCTATGGTTTCCAGTGCCATATGGAGTTCACTGCTGACGCGATTGAAGGATTAATTCAGCACTCAGAGCAAGAGTTGGCTGAAGCTGAAGGGAAACGCTTCATCCGCCCGGTTGAAGAGATGCGCGCCTGGGACTACCAGCAAATGAATGAGAAGCTGTGGCAATTCCTGGATAAGCTGGTGGAAAAACGTAACGATTAATCATCCCTGGCCGGATAAAACATTATCCGGCCATCGTGCCAGGCAGTTACCTGATGGCGCTGCGCCTATCAGGCCAAAAAGTTAAATTCCCAGCCCCTGATTAAAGTGCTCTTCACCAAAGACGCCGGTCGAAAGGTAGCGATCGCCGCGATCGCAGATGATCGCCACAACTACCGCGCCAGGCGTAGCACGTGCAACGCGTAACGCGCCCGCGACCGCGCCGCCAGAGCTGACACCGCAGAAAATTCCTTCACGCACGGCCAGTTCACGCATGGTATTTTCGGCATCATTCTGATGAATATCCAGCACTTCATCCACCAGCGAGGCGTTAAAAATGCCCGGCATATATTCCGCAGGCCAGCGGCGAATTCCCGGAATACTACTGCCCTCTTCCGGCTGCAGGCCAACGATAGTGACCGCTTTTTCTTGCTCACGCAGAAAACGCGACACACCGGTAATGGTGCCTGTCGTTCCCATACTGGAGACAAAGTGGGTAATACGACCTGACGTCTGCTGCCAGATTTCCGGTCCGGTGGTAGTGTAATGCGCGTACGGGTTATCCGGATTATTAAACTGATCCAGCAGCTTGCCTTCTCCACGCTGCGCCATCTCAAGGGCTAAATCGCGCGCGCCTTCCATCCCCTGCTCTTTGGTGACCAGAATCAGCTCGGCACCATAGGCGCGCATCGCCGCACGGCGCTCCTGGCTCATGTTGTCTGGCATCAGCAGCTTCATGCGATAGCCCTTCAGCGCGGCGATCATTGCCAGCGCAATTCCGGTATTACCGCTGGTCGCCTCAATCAGCACGTCGCCTGGCTTAATTTCTCCGCGTTTTTCCGCTTCGACGATCATCGACAACGCGGCGCGGTCTTTCACCGAACCTGCGGGATTATTGCCTTCCAGCTTGACCCAAATTTCACTACCGTTATCCGGCGCCAGACGTTGTAATTTCACCAGAGGTGTATTGCCAATTGTTTGTTCTAATGTGTTCACGTTTTCAGCTCAATAAAAATGCCGGGTGGCGCTGTACTTACCCGGCCTACAGGTCATGCTGCACCTGGTAAGCCCGGTAAGCGCAGCGCCACCGGATGATAACTATACGAATTAACCTATCAGGCGCTTTGCGCCAGGGCAAGTTCCTCTTCCCGCGTTTCAATACGCTGGTCGCCGTTATACAGGCGCGCATTTTGCAGCCCGACAAACAGACGTTCGCCGCGGCCAGGGGAATCATCGCCCTGCATGACTACCGTCAACGGTTCGTTATACCACCCCAGGGGTTGCACAACCAATTGGGTGTAGTGTCCTTTCGGGCTGGCTTCCAGCACTTGTACCGGCAACGGCGAATCCAGGCTGGTACGACGGCTCACGTCCACTTCCCACGGGCGCAGGAACAGATCAACCGGTCCCTGATAGCCAGGCGTATAACCCAGCGGCCAGCGGTGTGCGCCCACATGGAATTGGCCGCCACGAATCGTCCCCTGCAGGCGGTTAACCTCACCCATAAATTCCAGGACGAAACGAGTAGCCGGTTCGCGCCATACCTGATCCGGCGCATCAGCCTGTTCGATATGACCCTGACTCATCACCACCACGCGGTCTGCGACTTCCATTGCTTCTTCCTGATCGTGGGTAACAAACACGCTGGTAAATTTCAGCTCTTCATGCAGCTGGCGCAGCCATCGACGCAGCTCTTTGCGCACCTGCGCATCAAGCGCGCCAAACGGTTCGTCGAGCAGCAGGATCTGTGGCTCTACCGCCAGCGCACGCGCCAACGCCACGCGCTGTTTTTGGCCGCCGGAGAGCTGTGCCGGAAAACGGTCCGCCAGATGAGCCAGTTGAACCATTTCCAGCAGTTTGGTCACTTTTGCTTTGATGGCCGCCGCATTCGGGCGCTCACGCCGTGGCAGGACCGTCAGACCAAACGCGATATTGTCGAAAACGGTCATATGGCGAAACAGCGCATAGTGCTGGAACACGAACCCCACCTTACGGTCGCGGGCGTGCAATCGGCTGACGTCGGTACCGTGAAAACGGATATGCCCGCTGGACTGATGCTCCAGCCCGGCAATAATGCGCAGCAGCGTGGTTTTGCCCGAGCCGGATGGCCCCAGCAGCGCGACCATCTGACCTGAAGGAATATCCAGCGAGATATCGTTCAGCACCTGGGTGCGACCAAAAGACTTCTTAATATTGGCAATCTCAATGCTCATGATTTTCCTCCTGCTGCGCGCGTTTTTCCTGGTTCTCCAGACGCCATTGCAACATGCTCTTCAAAAACAGGGTAATAATCGCCATCAGCGTTAATAGCGCCGCGGCGGTAAAGGAGCCGACCGTGTTGTAGTCCTGCTCCAGTAATTCAATCTGTAGCGGCAGCGATAAGGTTTCGCCGCGAATCGAGCCGGAAACCACTGACACCGCGCCAAACTCACCAATCGCACGGGCGTTGGTCAACACCACACCGTACAGCAATGCCCAACGGATATTCGGCAGCGTAACGCGGCGGAACATCTGCCAGCCGGATGCACCCAGCAACACAGCCGCTTCATCTTCATTGCTGCCCTGGCTTAACATCACCGGCACCAGCTCACGCACCACAAACGGACAGGTCACGAACACTGTCACCAGCACCATCCCCGGCCAGGCAAACATAATTTGCAGGTTATGCTCATCCAGCCACCCACCAAGCGGGCCGTTAGAGCCGTAAAACAGCAGATAGACCAGACCGGCGACCACCGGCGAGACAGCAAATGGAATATCCAGTAACGTTAGTAGTAGTTGGCGTCCTGGGAAGTTAAAACGGGTCACCAGCCAGGCCAGCAACACACCAAACACCAGGTTCACCGGGACCGCAATCAGCGCAATCAGCACCGTCAGCCAGATGGCATGCAGCATGTCCGGATCCGCCAGGTTCTGTAATACCGGCATTAATCCCTTGCTGAACGCCTGCACGAAGATGTAAATCATCGGCACCAGCAAAATAAACGCGGAGACCAGCATGCCCGTGCCGATCAGAAACCATTTCCCCCAGTTGATGCGGGGTGCGCCATAGCGTTTCAATTGGGTAATGTCTGCCATCAGTGACCTACCACACGTCGACCAAAGCGACTTTGCAGAGTGTTAATTGAAAACAGCAGCAACAACGAAGCCCCGAGGATCACAGAAGCAATCGCGCTGGCGGCCGGGTAGTCAAACTCCTGCAAGCGAACAAAAATCATCAGCGAGGTCACTTCCGTCTTCCATGCGATGTTTCCGGCGATAAAAATAACCGCGCCAAACTCACCGAGGCTGCGGGTAAACGACAGCGCAACGCCCGCCACCAGCGCAGGAGACAGCTCCGGCAGCACTACTTTACGGAAACTTTGCCAGCGCGTAGCACCGAGCGTTTCAGCTGCTTCTTCATATTCCGGGCCTAACTCTTCCAGTACCGGTTGCACGGTACGCACCACAAACGGAATGCTGGTAAAGGCCATCGCTACCGCGATACCGAGCCAGGTGTAGGTCACCTTGATATCCAGCTTCGCCAGCCACTCGCCGTAGAAGCCATTAACCGAAAACAGTGACGCCAGCGTCAGACCTGCCACCGCCGTAGGCAGTGCGAACGGCAGGG
>NZ_SZWU01000072.1:22479-28678 GCF_005280935.1 Citrobacter sp. wls757
CACGCCGTTAAAAATCGACGCCACAAACGCTGACAGCAGCGTCACTTTATAAGCCGCCACCACCTGCGGATTGGTAATCACATCCCAGTATTGCGCCCAGCTCATTTGCGCCAGTTGCATCACCAGCGCGCTCAGCGGCAGCAGCAATATCAGGCAGACAAACAGTAAGCTGGTGCCCAGGCTCAAAGTGAAGCCGGGCAGCACACGTCGGGAAGAAACAGCAAACATTTACTTACGCCCCGCCGCCAGCAGTTTGTCCAGCTCACCGCCGCTGACAAAGTGCGTTTTCATCACTTCAGGCCACGAGCCAAACTTATCTTCCACACGGAACAATTCGGTCTGCGGGAATTTATCTTTCAGCTTGTCCATTACCTGCGGGTTATTCACGCGGTAATAGAAATCGGTAATGATGGTTTGCGCCTGCGGGCTGTACAGCCAGTTCAGGTAAGCTTTCGCCGCTTTTTCAGTACCGTTGGCCTGCACATTTTTATCTACCCAGGCCACCGGGAACTCCGCCAGAATGTTGACCTTCGGCACCACCACTTCGAAGCCCTGGTCTTCGTACTGTTTACGGATATTGTTCACTTCCGATTCAAAGGTAATCAGTACGTCGCCCAGACCGCGCTCCACGAAGGTGGTAGTTGCACCACGACCGCCGGTATCAAATACTTCCACGTTTTTCAGAAACTGGGTCATGAACTGTTCGGTTTTAGCTTTATCCCCACCGTCCGCTTTATCTGCCGCGCCCCACGCAGCCAGATAGGTATAGCGTGCGTTACCGGAGGTTTTCGGGTTCGGGAAAATCAGCTTCACGTCCGGGCGAACCAGATCGTTCCATTCGTGGATATTCTTCGGGTTGCCCTTACGCACCAAAAACGCCATGGTGGAATAGAATGGCGAACTGTTATTCGGCAGGCGGCTTTGCCAGTCGGCAGGGATCAGCTTGCCTTTGTCATGCAGGATCTGCACGTCGGTCACCTGGTTATAGGTCACGACGTCAGCTTTCAGCCCCTGCAAAATCGCCAACGCCTGTTTTGATGACCCGGCATGAGATTGTTTAATCGTCAGTTTGTCGCCGCCGTTATCCTTCGCCCATTGCTGTTCAAACGGCGGATTAAGGGCGGCAAACAGCTCGCGGGAAACATCGTATGAACTGTTCAGCAGTTCCGTTGCCTGCGCCTGCCCCACCAGCAACAGCATGGCTGCCAGCGTCAGTGTTCTTTTTTTCAGTAAGTTAACGGCCATTGCGCACCCTTATAAATTAAATGACTTTCTTATGGTCATCATATTTATAACCAGTGCTAAAGGAGTAACGGTTTTATATACCGTTTGATGATTTGAAAGTTGAAAAGAGAATAAGGGGTACCTCCTCCCCAGCACATGGGGAGGAGACCGGCATCAATCAGACGCCGACGCTTACGCTTTCAGGCAAAGTGCTGCCGCCATCAATCACGTTTTGCGTGCCAGTTAAATAACTGGACTCATCCGATGCCAGGAACGCCGCCAGTTCACCGACCTCAAGCGGGCAGGCCAGACGACGCATCGGGATCGCTTTCGCCATTTCGACTAAAACGGATTCAGGATCTTCCGGGTTAGACTGACGCGCAATGCTTTCCGCCATCGGCGTACGAACGTAGCCAGGGCAAATGGCGTTCACGCGAATGCCGGACTGCGCATATTCTACCGCCAGGGATTTGGTCAAACCGATGATCGCGGCTTTCGACAGCGCGTAGGCCGTTTCGCCCGGGTCAGCAACCATATCGCCGGTCACCGATGACATCATCACGATGCGCCCATCTTTGCGCGCAATCATCTCCGGCAGAACGGCTTTCGTCACGTTCCAGACGCCTTTAATGTTGATATCAATGTGGAAATCGCGATCTTCATCGCTCATATCAAGGAAATTGCCGAGGCGGCATACGCCGGCATTGTTCACCAGAATATCGATTTTGCCTTCAATCTGCTTCGCGCGCGTCACCGCTTCCTTGACCGACGCAAAATCTCTGACGTCAGCGTGAACAGCTGTGCAACGGTGCCCTCGCCCAGCCAACTCATCCGCCAGTTTTTCAATCTCATCGGAGATATCCAGCAGGATTAAGTTCGCACCATGGCGGGCAAACGTTCTGGCGATACCCTCGCCAATACCCTGAGATGCGCCCGTAATCAATGCTGTTTTGCCCGTGAGTTTTCCCATTTCAATATTCTCCTTTTGAATATGAAGCCTTCACTTCATTCACGCAGAAGATACAGCAATAACAAATTAGTGCTGAGGAATAGCTCACTAAATCAGGTTAATCTCAGGTAAAAAAAATCCCCGACGATGCGGGGATGTCTATTTCGTGGCCGATAACAGGATTAGCTCACCATTACAGCGCCATTAAACGGTCCAGCGACGGTGCAAAGTAATAGCCGCCGGTTACCGGTTTGGTGAAGCGCAGCATCGCATCACGCTTACCGTCAGTGTCACCAAACATGCTCAGCAATTGTTGTTCAATGTTGTACAGACGAGCGCAGTAGGCGCAGAAATAGAGACCATGCGTGCCGCTGGCAGTACCGTATGGCAGGCTCTGGCGCACAATTTTCAGCCCTTTACCGTCTTCTTTGAGGTCAACACGGCTCAGGTGAGAGGTGACCGGACGGTCATCACCGTCGATCTCTTCGTTGGCTTCCTTGGTACGACCAATCATCATTTCCTGGTCATGGATGCTCATGCGATTAAGCTGCTTCAGGTTATGTTCCCAACGCTGCACAAACACATAGCTGCCACCGGCATCCACGCCATCTTTGATAACGGCAACTTCACGGCGCGTTTCTTCGCCTGCCGGGTTTTCCGTACCGTCAACAAAGCCGCTGAGATCGCGCTCTTCGACCCAACGGAAACCGTGGATTTCTTCTTTAACTTCAATACAGTCGCCAAATGCTTCCATTGCCGCCTGCGCAACGGAGAAATTCACGTCATGACGCAAAGAGAGAATATGGATCAACACGTCATATTGGGTTGCTGGTGCCAGACCTTTACCGTAAGGGATAAAGTCTTTTAACTCTTCAGCACCGACGCCGCCGCTCAATGCACGCCAGGTGTTGTTGCCAAAAGCGACAACCGCGCCCAGATGCGCATCCGGGAACTTAGCTTCAAAGGTCGCCAGCTTATCGGCGAAGGTTTTGCTGGCCGCACGCAGGGCATCAACGTCGCCTTTAACATTGGCTTCAATCCAAATCGCCGCACGGCAATGTTCTGGCAAAATGCCACTCTGAACCTGAGACATTGTTCCTCCTGAAAAAAAGATGCCACGACATCGTGGCATTGATGGGCGCTATTCTACCTGTTTTTTTAACAAGCCGATTTGTTCAGACGCAAATTAACGCCGCCAGATAATTTTGCTTACTTTCCACGCTTTCAGCGTGTCGTCAGACGGCATTATATCCTCAGGCCCACTCCATTCGCCGGAAAAAATATAGCTAATATGTTGACTTCCCTCAGCTTTACACTCAACGCCCGCGCTGTCATCGCCGGTTGCTTTTTGGCAATTACCGAAAGCTTTAGTGTAAAGGTCGCTAAACGGTGTACCGATTTCGACACCCGCGGCTGACGAAATATCGTGATCTAATACATCAATACGACTGATGGTTCCCTGGCTGCCGTTGATGACTATCGCCAGCTTGTCGTCTTTCATCGCTTCATAGAAGCGCACCACATTACCGTTATCGGTCTTCATTCCGCTACGCAGGCGGTAATCACCGTCCAGCGCATCAGCAATGGCTTTTTCATCCAGCGGCGTAGCGCCCGTTAACGCTCCTACGCCCTGCTCTGTGACCTGCGTTGAAGAACCAAACCAGTTCCACGGATTGGCGGCAGACCAGTTCACCGAGGACAACGTTGAACACCCGGCCAGTAGCAGCGGCATCGCGCATAAAGTCAAACGCAGTGATTTCATTTCACTTCCTTCCTTATTTATCAACGGTGCTTGGAGTCCGGTTTCCCCAAAAAGTGCCGTTATTCTTTCTCAAGGGAAAAACAGGCGCGCAGACGTTGATTGGTTAACAGCCAGATCAGCGCGACGATATCCGCCACCAGCAGCGCCAGCCCGACGCCGTTGAGCGGATCGCCTGCCAGCCACATCACCGGCTGCCAGCACAGCAGCACCAGTTGAGCGAGAATCAATAATCCGCGCAGCCAGCGCCAGATCACCGGAAACGCAAAGCGTCGCCCACTGAGTAAAAACGCCAACACGGCGGGAACGCCGGGAAGCAACCCCAGCCAGAATGCGTCATGATCGGGATAAAACAGATTCAGCAAGGTGTTGCCCTGCTCACGGGAAGAACCGGCAATCACAAACAAAACCCAGGTGCGTGCCTGCAACAGCAGTACGCACCAGAAGAGAAAAGGCAGGCGCAGACGCCCATGACCATCATAGTCGGCCGGATGAAACTCAGTACTCTTCATCTTCGATCAAACGCTTGCCCAGATTGAGTACATCCGCATGTTCATAGCCCAAACGTTCATACATGCCCTGTACGACGTCGTTATCGTCACGCACCATGATTTGAATCTTCGGACAACCGCGGGCAATGAGCTTTTTCTCCAGCCGGTTGAGCAGCGCATTGGCGATGCCGCGACCGCGAAACTCAGGATGCACGCCCAGGTAATAGGCGGAACCGCGATGCCCGTCGTATCCGCCCATCACCGTACCGACCACCTCGCCGTTCACTTCAGCAACGAGGAACAAGCTGACGTCATGATTGACTTTACGTTCGATGTCCATTTCAGGGTCGTTCCATGGACGCAGCAAATCACAACGCTCCCAGAGGGTGATCACCTCTTCGAAATCTTCCTGGCGAAAAACGCGTATTTCCATGGTATTGGGTACCTTTTCAGGACGTTAAAAAGCGATTATGGCGCGAACGGCTGATTTAGCCAATATCTGACGCGAAGCGGCGGAAAAAATGGCATAATACGGAATTGTCACGTATTGAAATGAAAAGTAAAACAATTCTTATCTCGATCCGTCGCAACGGACTACGCGATACGATATAACGTTTAGAACCTTTTTTTTACAACTCAGGCCGTATGAGCACTTTTAAACCACTAAAAACACTCACATCGCGCCGCCAGGTGCTGAAAGCCGGGCTGGCCGCCCTGACGCTGTCAGGCATGTCACAAGCCATCGCTAAAGAAGAAGCGCTAAAGACCAGCAATGGACACAGCAAACCGAAAGCGAAAAAATCCGGTGCTAAGCGCGTTGTTGTCCTTGATCCGGGGCACGGAGGAATTGATACCGGCGCAATTGGTCGCAACGGCTCGAAAGAAAAGCACGTTGTGTTGGCTATTGCCAAAAACGTGCGCTCGATCCTACGTAACCAGGGGATTGATGCACGCCTGACCCGCTCCGGCGATACGTTTATTCCGCTCTACGATCGCGTCGAGATCGCCCACAAACATGGTGCCGATCTGTTCATGTCGATCCACGCCGACGGTTTTACCAATCCGAGCGCTGCGGGTGCATCGGTCTTTGCCTTATCCAATCGCGGTGCCAGTAGCGCCATGGCGAAATATCTGTCCGATCGTGAAAACCGGGCCGATGAAGTCGCCGGAAAGAAGGCCACTGACAAAGATCATTTGTTGCAGCAGGTGCTGTTCGATCTGGTGCAAACTGACACCATAAAAAACAGCCTGACGTTAGGCTCGCATATTCTTAAGAAGATCAAGCCGGTACACCGTCTGCACAGTCGCAGCACGGAACAGGCCGCCTTCGTGGTGCTAAAATCACCTTCGATTCCGTCGGTCCTGGTCGAAACCTCGTTCATCACCAACCCGGAAGAAGAACGATTGCTGGGTACGGCGGCGTTTCGTCAGAAAATCGCCACCGCTATCGCCAATGGCATCATCAGCTATTTCCACTGGTTTGATAACCAGAAAGCACACTCGAAGAAACGTTAACCATGAAGCCCGATGCACAGCGCGTAAAACAGTTCCTGCTCAGCCTGCAGGATGAAATTTGTCAGCAGTTATCCACCGTAGACGGCAGCGAATTTGTTGAGGATAACTGGCAACGCGAAGCGGGCGGCGGCGGGCGCAGTAGGGTGTTGCGTAACGGCGGTATTTTCGAGCAAGCAGGCGTCAACTTCTCCCACGTCCACGGCGATGCAATGCCGGCCTCGGCTACCGCGCATCGCCCGGAGCTTGCCGGGCGCAGTTTTG